>JBAXFK010000286.1:0-5402 GCA_037139955.1 Rhodospirillales bacterium | reverse complement strand
GCCATGGCTGGCGACAAAATTATCGACCGGCGGGCGGCTCATGGAATAGCTACCCAGCATCGAAAACTGGCCGACACGGGGAAAATTCAACGAGTAGGTCACGCTATGGGTGACCAGCGATGGCACCTGATTCTGAAAATCGGTGGTCATGTATTGATAGCCCAGCACGTCGTCCAGAGTGCCCACCGTATTGGCGGTACTGACACCAAGCGTCCACTGGTTCCGGCCTGTCGAGGGCGAACCGCTATTGTTGTAGCCGGCGGATACGGTGAGCGGCATGCGATCCTTGACCGTCACCACGGCATCGACCGTGCCTGCGTCCGCCCCCGGTCGCAGCGCGACCTCCGCGAAGCGATAATCGCTGGTGTTGATCTGTGCCAATCCGGCTTGAACACCGGCCATATCGACGGTTTGCCCAGGCTTCAGACCGGTCGCACCACGAAACATATCGGGTGGGAAATGGTCTGCGCCTTCCACCACGATCTGCCCAACCGTGAATTCCGTCACCACGACCTGTACGATTCCGGAGGTGACATCCTGTTCTGGAATCGTAATATTCACCGCCGGATGACCTGCCGCCACGAACACCTGCGTCGCGAGCGGGACAATCTGGCTCAACGTCGCCAGCGTCAGGTTCTGGC
The DNA here is from genome assembly GCA_037139955.1 of Rhodospirillales bacterium. Classification (GTDB taxonomy): domain Bacteria; phylum Pseudomonadota; class Alphaproteobacteria; order Acetobacterales; family Acetobacteraceae; genus Rhodopila. Next base: position 4,761 of record JBAXFK010000286.1, on the reverse strand, counting down.
CAATCAACGCGCGCATCTGCCCCGCGAAATCCGGTCGGTCGAGCAGGGCAACCCGGCTCGTATCGACAGGGTCTGCCGGGACGGACACGCCCTTCGCAACGAACGCGCCAGCGCCCGGCACAAAGACCAAACCCTTTAGGTTCGGCTCCGCAACAGCCGATCCCGCGTCTGCCGCCTCGGCCAGGGGGGCGAGGAACAGAATGCCGACACTCAGCAATCGCAGGCACGTCGGCAGCCACCGCATGCGAGAGGCGTTTCGCCGATCAAGCACTGGCGAGTTCGGCCTCGGCCGGCTGGCTGCTCGGCCCATGCCAGCGCATGCCGTTTGCTTCCAGCGCCTGCCAAATGAGCGCATGCGCCTCGTACCGCAGATCGCGCACATCGGGATAGGCCGGCACGGTGCACCGGACATCGTACGTTGCCACCCACTCATCGCCGACCCGAGCGACTTCGCGTAGCCCGACGTCTTTCAGCTTATGGGGGGTCGTGACCCGTTCCATCGCTTGCTTGATCGTGGCGATCGCGGCGGCAGGGGAATGACCGGCGTCGAGCGGGATCAACAGATTGGCCTCGTTCTTATCGGCGGCGGTCAAATTCTCGATCTCCGAATCCGATAGCCGTCCGTTCGGTAGTGCGAGAACGGGCCCGGTGATCAGGCGAATACGCGTGGTCCGCCACGACACGTCGATCACCTGACCGATATTGCGATTGACCCGCAGGAAGTCGCCGATTCGAAACGGCCGTTCCATATTCAGCATGATACCGGAGAAAATGTCCTTCAGGTTCGACTGAATAGCGAGACCGACGATGAAGGTCAGCACACCGGTCGAGGCGAGCAAGCTGGTGATCGGTTTGCCAAGCACGAAGGCCACGACACCGAAACCAGCAAACACAAAGATCAAGATGCTCACGATCACACGGAATACCGTCGGCACGCGCCGCTCGGTCGAGGCTTCCAACGGCGCCCAAACGAAGCGCTCGACAGTGATATTGGCTAGCCACGCGCCGATCAACCACCACGCGGCGCTGCCGACCATGTCGATTGCAACGGTGGTGCTGGGCGACAGCTCCGCCTGAGCATAGATCAACGCTAAGGCCTTGCCAGCGAGGAGCATGACCGGCCATGTGACCAGCCGCAGCAACAAAGTCTGCATGCGCCAGAAGCTGCCGCGATCCTTACGATCGAGCATTTTCGCCAGGATCGCGCCGGAAAGCGCGAAAATGAAACCATAGACCAGCCAGTTGCTCGACATCGCGCTTTGCAAATCGATCGCGTCGGGCTTGGCCACCAATCCGAGTTCGATCGACGAGAATACCGGCGACGGTTTGCCGAAGCCGACGAAAACCGGATCGCCACGGCTGGTGGTGCGCAGTTCTTCTTGCGACAGCCACGCCCGGTCGACCAACCAGCCTGGAACCGCAGCCAACACGCGCGCCGACGCCATCTGCCGAGCGAGAGCCCCAACGGGTTCGGTTCCGAACAGGCGCGCCATAAAGCCGGGCGGTGTTTCGGCATGGCCAAGCTCGTTCAAGCCAAGCCCCAACGTATCCGTAACGTAACGAAGATTGTTGACGCCGAGGGTGCTGTGCCGGAACGCGATGTCGATAACCTGCGTCCCGTAGGTGTGGCTGGTGCCGGAATAGTTCATCAGGAACTTCCCGCGCACACGATAGGCGCGGTAATTCAGTTCCCCTGTTTTGCTCTCTCGTTCCGGTTTGGTCAGTTCGATCGGCACCACGGCGTTGGGAAACACCACCGTTTGCGGTTCGAGCACGCCCCGCCAGCGGAACCAGATAAGGAATTCGGCGTCGGCGATGTTGTTCTCGGTATCGATCGAGAACACTTTCTGGATCAGCGTTCCAGCGTAAACGACGTTGGTCTTATACATAAACCGGTCGTTCACATACAGCGCACGACCTTCCTTCAGCTCTTGCAAGTAATCCGACACGCCCTCGTCTGTGATTGGGGTCAGCTGTGTCGCGGACGAGATCAGCGCGGTTCCATCGTACACGCCGACTAGCTGTGTCGACGACGCGGCGGCCATGGCATTGAAATACAACGGCCCAGAAAGTACCCGCAAAGCATGATCCGGGCTGTTATATGCTGCGATCGAGGCCGGAACCGAGCGACGGATCGCCGACGCGTCGTCGAACCGGATCGTGGGAGAGTCGGCGATCGACTGCGCTAGTACGGCGGTCGCATCGTGCGCGAGCACCGCGACCCAATCGGCCGGTGCCGCACCCGATGCCGCGACGGCGGCGCGGAACTCTTGCGCCTTGCTGCCTGCGGTATCGAACAGCATCGGGGTGGTCACGATGGTCCCATTCAGACCTAGACCTGGGGTGCCAGGCCCCGGCCAAGTGGCGGCCAATGTCCGTGCGAAAGCCTGCGTCCCCATATCGCGCAGCCCGACCACACGGTTCGGCATATTGGCATGCCGCAACGCAGCCAGGGCATCGGCAGCAAAATTCGCATCGCCCAGCAGCAACACGCTGCCAGCGATCTGCTTTTCATTCATCTCGGCCGCGACGGCGCGCAATCCCTCTTTCACGCCCGCACCACCGGCGATCGTCCATCGATACACCACCCGTGTGCCGAAACGTTGCAGCACTTCGTCGAACTGATCCGCCAAAGCGGCGGATGCGGGGTCGTCCGGCAGCACGATAGAAACGAGCCGCTCGCCCAGCACGTTTCGGACATAGTTCGCAAGGAAGCGCACCTCTTGGTCGGCGGACGGCGCGATTGAGAAGAACGCCTTGCCGGACGGCGGCAAAGGCGGTGCGAGGCTGAGCGTTGCAAGACCGGCCTTTTCCAGTGCCGGGCGAATGCGTTGCGCCGCAGCGTAGCCGAAGGGACCGATCACGCCAACGACTTGGGGATCGTTGACCGCGCGCGCCGCCGCTTCTGGATCGGCCTCATCGATGACAGTCAGGCTCATGGGATGCCCGACGTTGGCGCTGCGGATCTTCCGCAATGCCTCACGCACGCCCGCTTCCATCGCCGAACCGATCGCCGCCCGATCGCCGCTAACCGGCGCGATCAAGGCGACGCTGATCGGTGCCCGGTTCGTTTCGTCCAGCACGAAGCGATACGTTAGCGCCGAGGCGATCGTCGCAAGTACAGCCGTTATGCCAACGAGTACGCCAAACAGGCGCCACGGGGACATCCGGCGCATCGCTGCGAGCCAACTGATCATGTCAAGTTCCTATGTGGATCGGTTAGCCGCCGCCATCGGGCGACGGGCGACGGGTGGCTTGAGGTCCTGTCTCCACGCCCTGACCGGAAGGTTGCAACCAACGGTAGATTCCTTCCAAGGTCGCGGTTCCGGACAGGCGTACGATTAGGTCGATATCTTCTTGTGTCGGGCGTCCCTGAGCAAGCCGCTCGATCATAGCGGCTTTGCCCTCGGTCGCTGCACCGCCGGTCGGCGCGCGGGCTGCCTCGCCCTGACGCTCCGCCGCGTCGGCCCAACCAGCGAGCAGCTTTTGAATTTCCTGCGCATTGGTGCCTTGCCGCAGCAGACGGCCCACCACCTCGGCGCCGGCATCGATCGCGGGCGTACGCCCTTCCGCTAGTGCCGACGCATCCGCGTCCACCGGGACAGCCGCCGCTAGCAACAAGCGTTCTTGCTGGGCGGTATTACCGCCGCCACCGCAACCGGCTGCACCACCTGCCATCGCGGCGTTGCAAGCATCCGTGTCGGACATCGGCACCGAGCCGCGAGTCCGTTGATCGTCCGAGCTGTTGGCTGCAAGGGCAGCCGCGGCACGGGCCTCGTCCAGGCTGCCCCCCCGTGCCAGTACCGCAGCGTAAGCCGCAATGGCGGCGGGATTGTCGCCGGCCCCCGGTACCGTTCCCAATTCGCCGCCCGCAAGGCCCGACGCTGCTTGCCGTTCGGATGTTTCGGGAAGCGTTCCCCGCTCCCGCATTTCCGCCAGTGTCCGAGCAGCGGCCTGCGAGGCGCGGAGCGCCGCTTCCGGATTTTTACCGCTCGCCAGGGCCAGCGCAAAGGCCGAGGGATTGGGGACATCGGACGGGATGCCGTTATTAGCCAGCGCGGTGGCGGCGGTGTCGGCCGGGCTCGTCGGGACACGTGCGGCGATCTGCATCGCGGCCTCGGTCCGCGCGGCGAGTCCTGCGTTGGCAAGCGCCTGCTCCGGGGTCATGCCTCGGGCCAGGGCCGCGCCGAGCGCCGGATTGCCGCCCGCTGGCCCGCCGCCACCGCCGGCCAATGCGTCGCCCAGCGACTGCGCAGGCGAAGGGGCACCCGAACGGGTCGTTGCCGCGCCAATCTGTTCGACCGCCTTGGTGGCAGCCGAAGCGGCTGCCTGAGGCGACATGCCACCCGCGACAAGCTCAGCCGTCCGGCCCGCGAAGGTCGACTGGGCGACGCTCGGGCTGACATTATCGGGGACAGGCAGCGGCGAAGACGAGAGCGACGAAAGATCCCCCTGTGCCAACCCAGCCGCCGCGGTCGGCGCAGCCGCAGGCGTCGGCGGGGCCGGCGTAGGTGTATCGGCGGAAGGCGTTCTGACAGTCGGCAAAGATGCCACCTGCACAGGGGGCGCGAGCGGCGCGGCGGGCGCAGGCGTATCGACAACTGGGACGGGAGCCGGAGCCGGAGCCGCAGCGGGCGCGGCGGGTGGCGATTGGACAACCGCAGGCGCAGGCGCGGGTTCGACCACGGGCGTCGGCGCGGCCTGCGCCGGGGTGGATGGAGGCGTCGCGTTGGTTGGGGCGGATGGCGGCTGGGCGGCGGG
>JBAXFK010000285.1:0-5414 GCA_037139955.1 Rhodospirillales bacterium | reverse complement strand
CGTAAAAGACGCCGAATTTCATGGCGGGGTTTCCTCGGTTTAGCTTTCCCAGACGGTCGCACCGGGACGCCCAATGGTCAACCTTGACGCCGGACGCGAACCACCGCCCCATGGTCCCAGAACAACGAGAGGAAACATATCATGGATTTCGCAGGCAAAGTCGCGCTGATCACCGGCGGCGGCGGCGGCATCGGACGCGCCACCGCGCTCGGTTTCGCGTTACGTGGCGCCAAAGTCATGGTGGTGGACGCCGACGCCGTCCAGGGCCAAGCCACGGCCGATGTCGTGACGCAGCGGGGCGGCACCGTGGCTTTCGTGCAAGCGGACGTGACGCAATCGGCGTCGGTTCAGGCATACGTGAAGAAAACCCTCGATGCTTACGGCCGGATCGATTGCTTCTTCAATAACGCGGGAATCGAAGGCCAAGTCCGTCCCACCCAGGAATACGACGAAGACGTGTTCGACAAAGTGATCGCCGTGAATTTGAAAGGCGTGTTCCTGGGCCTGCGCCACGTGCTGCCGGTCATGGTCGCGCAAGGAAGCGGCGCGGTGGTGAATACGGCCTCTGTCGCTGGGCTGTTCGGCGGCCCCGGCATGCCGGCCTACGTCGCATCCAAGCACGGGGTGCTCGGTTTGACCAAGGTCGCGTCTACCGACGTCGCGGCACTTGGCGTACGGGTGAACGCGGTCTGCCCTGGTCCGGTGGAAACGCGGATGATGCGATCGTTGGAATCGCAACGGAATCCCGGCGATCCCGAGTCGATTCATAGCGCCATGAGCCGCATGATCCCAGCCGGCCGCTATGCCCTGCCCGAGGAGATCGCCAACACAGTCATGTTCCTGTGCTCGGATTTGTCCAGCAACACGACGGGCACGCAAGTCGTGGTCGATGGCGGTCGGTCCGGGTCGGGCGGTACGTCGGCGCGCCGATAAAACAATGCCCAGGCGATACGGCATCGCCTGGGCATAATATTTCAGGAGGCAGCGGAGGACGCACTATCCCCCTTCGATCCGGGGAATGAAAAACACCTCCGCCCCTGGCGGAACCGGCTGGAATAGGCCGGTCTCGTGATACTCGCCGTTGATGGCGAGCGTCGTTTCTTCTTCCAGGTGGAAACCTAACCCTGGAAACATATCGTCCATGGCCGCGATCACGTCCCGCATCGTTTTCGCCTGGACCTCGAACTCCCGCACACCCTTTGTGTAACGGGCGGCAAAGCCGGAGGTGAAGACAACGCGGGCCGGTGCCATAGTTTGAATTACGCCGAGATCGCCGCCAGCACCTTCGGCGGCGACATCGGCAGATCGACCAGACGCTTACCAATGGCGTTCTCGATCGCGTTGGCGATCGCGGCCATCGGCGGGCAGATGCAAACCTCACCCACGCCCTTGGCACCGTAGGGGTGCGTGGGGTTGGGTACTTCGACCAACACCGCGTCCAGCATCGGCAGATCGGACGACACCGGGCAGCGATAATCCAAGAAGCCGGCGTTATCCAGCAAGCCTTTGGAATTGTAGATGTATTCCTCGCTCAGTGCCCAACCGATTCCCTGCACGATGCCGCCATGGATCTGGCCTTCGACGTAGGATGGATGGATCGCACGGCCGACGTCCTGCGCGGCAACGAAGCGCAGGATTTTCACATGGCCGGTTTCCGGATCGACTTCCACGTCGCAGAACTGCGTCGCGAAGCCAGGGGCTTGGCCACCGGCGTTCACACCGGCCGAGGTCGTGATCGGACCGCCGGTCGCAGCTGCTTTCCCCGCGATTTCCTTCAACGACAGCGGCTTGAAATCACCGACGTTGGAGCCTGCCGGCTTGGCGTAACCGTCTTCCCACACCACGCCATCGGGATCGACGCCCCAGATCATCGCGGCGCGCTCGCACAGCACCTTGATCGCGGTCTTCGTGGCATTCACCACGGCTGTGCCGGTGGCGAACGTCACGCGCGAACCGCCGGTCACATGGGTGTAACCGACCGAGGCCGTATCTGCGACGATGGCGCGCACTTGGCTGTAGTCCACGCCCAGCGTTTCCGCCGTCATGATCGCCATCGATGCGCGTGAGCCGCCGATGTCCGGGCTACCGGTGGCAATCAGGATGGTACCGTCGGCGTTGATCTGCAACGTAGCGGAGGATTCGCCGCCACCGTTGAACCAATAACCGGAGGCAACGCCGCGGCCCTGATTCGGACCCAGCTTCACCTGATAGGCCGGGTGCTTTTGCAGCGCTTCCACCGTTTCGATGTAGCCGGCATGGGCATGCTTCGGGCCGGCCAGGGTCGGCGTGCCGATGCGGCAGGCGTTCTTATGGCGAAGCGCCAACGGGTCCATACCGATCTTCTTGGCGCACATATCGATCACGCTTTCGACCGCGAAGCTCGCGATCGGCGAGCCGGGCGCGCGATAGGCCGCCGCCTTCGGGCGGTTGCTGACCACGTCCCATCCGATCGCCCGCTGGTTAGGGATGTCGTACGGGGCATACGCGCACAGGCAGCCGTTCATCACGGGGGAGCCGGGGAAGGCGCCAGCTTGGAACTTGAAGATACCATCGACGGCAACGATCGTGCCGTCGTTCTTTACGCCGACCTTCACCCACATGGACGCGCCCGATGTCGGGCCGGATGCGCGGAACACTTCTTCGCGGCTCATCGTCACGCGGACCGGCAGGCCGGATTTGCGGGACAACGTCGCGGCGACCGGTTCCAGGTAGGCCACGGTCTTACCACCGAACCCACCACCGATTTCGGCCGGGGTCACGCGGATATCGCCGAGCGCCTTACCCATGATTTGGGCGGTCAGGGCGCGCATCTGGAAGTGACCTTGGCTGGAGGTCCAGATTTCGCACTGGCCGTCCGCCTCGTATTTCGCGACGCAGGCATGTGGCTCGATATAGGCCTGATGCACGGCAGCGGTTTTGAATTCGTGCTCGACAACGACATCCGCCTCGGCGAAGCCCTTGTCCACGTCGCCCAGAGCGAAAGACAGCTTCTTGGAGATGTTGGACGGCTTGGTCGGAACGGGTTCGAGACCGCGGGTGATCATATCCTCGAACAGCAACGGGGCATCGGGCGCCATCGCTTCGTCGACGTCGATGACGTGCGGCAGAACTTCGTATTCGACCTTGATCAGCGCACAGGCTTCTTCGGCGATCGAATTGCTGATCGCGGCTACTGCGGCGATGGCGTGACCTTCGTACAGGGCCTTTTCGCGCGCCATGATATTGCGGGTCACGTGCCAGAAATTAACAGCAACGCGCTCCGGCCCGATGTAATCGAACTTCTGCACCGGCAGGTCGGCAGACGTCATGACGGCCTTGACGCCCGGCAGTTTCTCGGCGGCGGATGTGTCGATCGACAGGATACGGGCATGGGCGTGCGGGGAGCGCAGGACTTTGCCGTATATCATGCCGGGCAGCTTCAGGTCGGCGCCATACTGGGCACGGCCGGTCACTTTGGGGATACCGTCGGGACGGATGGGGCGGGTGCCCACCCATTTGAATCGCTTTACGGAATCGGTCACGATTGCTGTGTCGTTCACGGCAGCCTCGCTGAGTGGTCGGTGGTTATCTGAATTGATGGCGTAGCGTCGCCCAACCGAGACGGAAAGGCAAGGGGTGCGCATATTTGTGTCGCTAGCACACGATATATCGGGAAGGGTATCGCCGGCCGACACCATGTGGTTGAATGTCTCTCGAACGATTGAACTCAGGCTTTTTAATGGCTTTCATCCAGACCGCTTTCAGCGACTTCCAGCCCTACCTTGTCCTGAACCAAGTGATCGTCAAATCGGGGAGCAACCCGGCCTCGGGCGCGGACGGCGATACAATTGGGGTAATCTATCAGTTCGCCGGAACGGCGGCGAATGTCGCCGGCTGGATCGGGGCCGCGCAGGCACAAGGCCAGACTGCGTCTAAATCCACCGACGCCGGGCTCTTTGGGGTCGTGGGAGCCCGCTATGGCGCAAGTACTGCGTCCACCTTCACGCTTCCGAACCTGTCCGGCCAACTCGCGATCGGAATCGGCACCGGTAGCGGCCTGACCGAGGGAACCGCCGTCGGCAGCAGCACCGTCACCCTGACGGTGGCACAGATGCCGACATCGTCCGGCCCGGCTTCCACCGGTTTCGAGAACCGGGAACCATCCCTTCCCATCCAATATATCGTCTGCACCAGCGGCAATTTCCCGTCCTCCGGCGGTGCGGACTTCCCGTTCCTGGGCCAGATCATGCCGTTTGCCGGCAATACCATTCCAACAGGGTGGGCCGCCTGCGACGGTTCTAGTCTGTCGGTTTCGGCCAATGCAGCCCTATTTTCGGTGCTTGGCACGAGATATGGCGGCAACGGCACCACAACATTCGCTCTGCCGAATTTGATCGGGCGCGTTCCGGTCGGTTTCACCGTGAGCAGACCGATCGGCACGGCGTTCGGCGAAGCGAGCACGCAGTTGACGGCGATACAGATACCGGTCGCGGCGGCGGTGCCCGGCGTGACCGGGCTAGGGGCGACTGTCACCAACGATCAGCCATCTTTGTCCGTCGAATACCTGATTGCCACCACCGGTCTTTTTCCGTCGAGCGGGTCGACATTCGACACCACGACGCCCTTCATCGGCCAAGTGGTCGCTTTTGCCGGAAATTTTATTCCTGCCGGCTATGCCCTAGCAAATGGCGCGACGCTTCAGATTGGCGCGAACCAAGCGCTTTTTGCGCTGATCGGCACGACCTATGGCGGCAACGGCGTCACGACGTTCGCACTTCCCAACCTCACCGGTCGCGCGATCGTCGGGGCGGGAACGCAGAGCGGCACAACATATGCCGTGGGGCAAACCGCTGGCGTGGACTCGTTCACCCTGACCGGCGGCAATCTGCCGCCCGCCGACCAGATTTGCTTTCTGCCGGGCACACTCATTCGAACGCCGACCGGGCAAACGGAGGTTGAGACGCTTGTCCCAGGCGATTATGTACAAACTCTCGGCGGCGAAGCCCGGCCGATCGTCTGGGTCGGCAAAGGCACCGTCCTGGCCACCCGGTACAAGCGCGGCCCAGCAACGCCGGTCATCGTCCGCAAAGGCGCACTCGGGCCGAACCTGCCGCATACCGATTTACGTGTCACAAAAGGCCATTCCTTTTTCATCGACGGCGTATTGGTCCCCGTCGAATTCCTGGTCAATCATCGCTCGATCGAATGGGACGACCGCGCCCAAGAGGTAACGATCTACCATGTCGAGCTTGAGACTCACGATGTCCTGATCGCCAATGGCGCCCCAGTGGAAAGCTACCGCGACGACGGCAACCGGCGGCTGTTCCGCAACGCCAATCATGGCTGGTCCCAGCCACCGAAGCCGCCTTGTGCGCCGATTGTCACCGGCGGGCCGATCGTCGACGCGATTTGGCAGCGTCTGCTCGCTCGTGCGG
>JBAXFK010000284.1:0-5441 GCA_037139955.1 Rhodospirillales bacterium | reverse complement strand
GGATGCCGCGCTGCACATGCGCGAGTATGCGGCGGATGTCGTGCGTGCCGAACCCGGCCGCCAGCGTCGGAAATTGCGGATGCGCCGCTTGCTCGGGGAGCGTCTGGTCGAGGTGCTTGCCGTAGCCGAGGAGTACGCGGACCGCGCTTAAGATCGTGGCGATGCATGCCGGCACGGCTTTGCCGACCCGCCCCTTGGAAGGGTGCGGGGGTTCGGTGCGTGCGGAATGCGGCGCCGTTCTGTCCATGGTTGGTGGACTAACAGATTTTTGTTAATTTTGTCAAGGAAAATGTTAGGGGGCCATGCGTGGGTCCGATGGCCAAACCGCGAACGTCGGGGGGCATCGGGCCGGAAAAAGTGGCTCTCGCAGGGGGGCGCCTATTGTCCCCGCCACCGCTTCACGCCGCCCGTGTCGTCCGCCAAACGCAGTTCTCCTCGGCCGCGCATGTAATTCGTATGCGCCAGCACCTCCCCGAAGGCGAACCCTGTTTGGTGTGCGTCCAGTGCGCGATCGAACAAACACGGGACCAATTCGGCGACCGAAAGCGGCCTATCCCTGCACGCATCCAGGATCGCGCCGCAGCGTTGCTCGTGGTGTTCCAGCAGTTCGGTCACCCGTGCATGCAGACCGTAGAACGGCAGGCCGTGGCCGGGCAGCACCAGCACATCGTCGGGGACGGTCGCGCGTAGCAAGGTCAGGGACATCAAATAGGCGCGCAACGGATCTTCCTCCGGCTCCACCGGATGAACGCCGACATTGGGGGAAATCCGAGCGATGACTTGATCGGCGGCGAAGAATAAGCGGTCGGGCGCGCGATGGAGCATGGCTTGTTCCAGCGCGTGGCCGCCGGCTGTCGTTACCTGGAAGTCCCGACCGCCAACCGGCAAGATGTCGCCGTCTTTGATTCGCAAGTAGTCGGATGGCACTCCGGTGGTCAGCGATAGGTAATGGTGTCCGCGGCCGAGCACGGCGTCGGTGTGTTCTTGGGATAGGCCGTGGGTGCGGTAGAAGGATCGGTGCGCCTCCCCGCTCATATCCCCGGTCCCCAGGCGTGCGGTGACGCTGAACAGATATTCGGTGCGGGGCATGAGCAGCGGCAAGCCGAACCGCTCGTGCAACCAGTTGGCCAGACCGACATGGTCGGGGTGGAAGTGGGTGACCGCCATGCGGGATAGTTTCAGTCCCTTCAGCGGGCCGGTCAGCGCGGCGTCCCACCCGGCGCGGCAGTCGTCGGTGTCCAGGCCGGTGTCCAGTACCATCCAACCGCCATCGTCCTCCACCAAATAGATGTTGATGTGATTGAGCTGGAACGGCAGCTTTAGCCGGATCCATTTGACGCCGGGGGCGACATCCAATGCCTCCCCATGCGCGGGGTATTTCGGAAAGGGGTAGGTGAGTTCGTGCTGCATCGCGGCACGATACAGGGAAAACCGACGGCGCGCATCTTGTGCCGGCCAGCGGTCCGTTCGAAGGTGCGGCGGACGGAAACGACGGGATAACGGCACATGGCCAACGAAGCTCCAATCTACGACTACATCGTCACCGGCGCGGGTTCGGCCGGATGCGTCCTGGCCGCTCGGCTGAGCGAAAGCGGCAAGCACAAAGTGCTGCTGCTGGAAGCCGGGGGAGAGGACAAAAGCTTCTGGATCCATACCCCAATGGGCTACGCGAAGACGTTCGTGGACGGTCGGGTGAATTGGAAATTCGAGAGCGAGCCCGAGAAAGAGCTGAACGGACGGACGATGTACCAGCCGCGCGGAAAAGTGCTGGGCGGCACGAGTTCCATCAATGGCATGATCTACATGCGCGGGACCGGCGCCGATTACGACCAATGGCGGCAGTTGGGGAACGAAGGCTGGGACTACGATTCCGTGCTGCCGTATTTCCGCAAAGCCGAAGACAACGAGAACGGCGCCAGCCAATTCCACGGCGAGGGCGGACCGTTGCGTGTGTCCAACCAACCCTATAAATGGGAGATCGGCGAATTGCTGATCGAAGCCTGCAAACAAGCCGGCATTCCGTTCAATCCCGATTTCAACGGCGCCACCCAAGAAGGCTGCGGCTACTATCAGACCACCACGCGGAATAAGCGCCGTTGGAGCACGGCCGCAGCCTATCTGAACCCCGCCAAAGCACGCTCCAACCTGACGGTCGTCACGCGCGCCCATGCGACTCGCGTTCTGTTCGAGGGTAAGCGCGCTGTCGGCGTCGAGTTTATGACGCCCAAAGGCCTGCGAACCGCGCGTGCCGGCCGGGAGGTCATCGTGTCCGGCGGCGCTTATGGGTCGCCGCAGTTGTTGCAGCTATCGGGCGTCGGGCCGGCGGAATATTTGCGCGACATGGGGATCGAGGTCGTTCACGATTTGCCGGGCGTCGGGTCCAATTTGCAGGATCATTTCAACACCTATTGCACGTACAAAATATCGCGCAATTTGTCGTTGAATTCGTTGCAATACAGCTTCGTCGATCGCATGATCGCCGGCGCGCGCTACGTCCTGACCAATAGCGGGCCGATGACCGGCAACGGTATGTATGTCGGCGCGTTGATCCGCAGCGATAAACGGCTGGAACGGCCGGATATTCAGTTGAATATATCTTGCTGGAGCACCATCGATCGCAATAAAGACGGGATTATTTCTCATCCATTCCCGGGAATTTCTATTAGTCCCGTGCATTTGCGTCCCGATGGGCGTGGCAGCGTGCGGTTGCACAGCGCCGACCCGTTGGCGCCGCCGAAAATCCAGTTCAACTTCCTTAAATCCGACTACGATTTTCAAGCCCTGATTGCCGGCATGCGTGCCGCGCGGTCGATCGTGCGCCAGCACGCGTTGCAGAAGCTGATCGTGGAGGAAACCGCGCCGGGCGTGCATGTCCGGTCCGAGGAAGACATGATCGCCGATATTCGCGATCGCGGCGTGTCCAACCTGCATCCGGTGGGAAGCTGCGGCATGGGGCACGGCCCGATGGCGGCGGTCGATCCCCGGTTGCGGGTGCATGGGATCGCCGGGCTGCGGGTGGTCGATGCCTCGGTGATGCCGTCGATTATTGCCGGCAACACCAACGCGCCGACGATTATGATCGCCGAGAAGGCATCCGACATGATCCTGCAAGATGCCGCCGCATGATCGTCACTTGTCCAACCACACGTCGTCCCAGCGCCAGCCGTTGTAGATGCTGTTCACCATGATGGTCATGTTCTTGACGTAAGGCTGCCAGCAGGCCGCCCCGACATCGTGATAGATGATGGGGCGGACAACGTCGTCCGCGATTTTGCGCTCGATCTCCCAGACCATCGCGCGGCGTTTCTGGAAATCGGTTTCCATCGACTGCGCCTCGAATTCCTTCTCCAGTTCCTTGTTGCAATAATTGGTATAATTGCGCAGGGAACCGCAGGAATAATTTTCGTAAAAATTCTGGTCGGGATCGTCGAGCGAACTGCCCGTCAGATTCAAACCGATGGCGAACTGCTTCTTGAACACGCGTGCGTAATATTGCGGCGTATCGGCGATATCCAACTCGGCGTTGATATACACTTTCTTCAACTGGTCGTTCAGGATCAAGGCCGGATCGCGGAATGTGTTGATATCCCGCGTGAAGATCCGTGTTTCCAGCGGCTTGTCCGGTCCGTAGCCCAACTTGGCCATGATCGCGCGGGCCTGTTCCCGGTTCTTCTCGATGTCGGGTCCGTAGCCGGTGAGCGTTGCGAGCGTCTCGGGCGGCATGCCCCAGACGCCGTCGGGCGGAGGCAGCATGGCGCCGCCGATGCCGGCTTGTCCCTCGTTAACGATATCGTTGAACGACTTGCGATCCAATGCCAGCGCCAAGGCCTTGCGGATGTCGGGATTGTCGAATGGCGGCGTGTCGCGATTGATCACCAGATTGGTGCTCACGTTCGTGCGCCGCATAACGCACTGCGCGGCCGGAGCTTGGGCTTTAATATCTTTGAAAATCGATACGGTAACATCCGTCGGATACGTCATATCGTATTTACCCGCAATAAACCCCAGCGCTCGGGTCGACCGATTGGGCACGATCTGGTACGTAATGCCATCGAGATATGGCAATCCCGGCTTCCAATAATCGAAGTTTCGTTCCAATCGTATGATTTCGTTCAGACGATATTCGACGAAACGAAACGGACCAGTACCGATAGGTTTGGTGCGCATCGCGTTCGATGAAACATGGCAAGGATAGACTGGCGACCAGCCGGACGCCAACAGCGCGATAAAGGACGGTTGCCGGCGATGGAGGTGAAACGTCACCCGGTTCGGCCCGTCCACTGTGATTTCCTTGAGATTGGCGAACCAGGATTGGCGCGGGCTTTTGCGGATTTTACCGGGCTCCAATCCCGAAACCATGTCCCAGGTACATTTGACATCGGCGGATGTGAAAGTCTTGCCGTCGTGCCATTTCACCCCGTCGCGCAGGCTGAACGAAAGGTCGGTACCGTCCTTGCCCCATTCCCATTTCGTAGCCAATTCCGGCACGATTGTATCCAAACTATGCCGGGGAACATGCTGGTCGAACAGCACGAGGTTGTTGAACAACGGCATGAAGGGGATGACGACCGACGCGGTGCCTTCTTCCTGAATGGACGGGCTGGGCGGTGTGTCGATATGGGGCAGCGTCATGATGCCACCGCGCTTTTGCGCCAGGGCCGGCGCAGCGAACAGCAGCGTGACGGCGGCGAGGGCAAGAACGCGTCGGAGCGATGAGTACATGGTCGTCCTCCCAAACTGCCGGGTTGTCCCGGTCTGGGTAGGAGGCTGCGGGAGATTCGTCGGCGATGCAAGCCGCGCGCAGCCAATCTACCAGGGCAGCCGCGTCAGCAAGCGCACCAATGTCCGGGTTCGTTCCGAGAACAGTCGAGCCGAGAAATACGTGCCCGCCGCGCGCTTCCCAGCCTCCGATCGAGTCGGGTAGGGGGCTATCGTGCCCGCGAGTGCGGATAATTTTGTCCTCGACGCGATCGCCAGCGTCCAGGCCCCGATCGCTTCGCCGGCGCCGGGGGCTAAGATACCGGCACCGACGACACGTCCTTTCGAAACGACCAGCTTAACCGTTCCGCGCGTATCCCCTTCGGCAATCGCTCGGTCGTTTTCCGCCATCGGCCAGCGCAGCACCGCGATGGGCAGACCGGCCGCACGGGTTTCGGCCTCGGTGAGGCCGACCTGCGCCAGTTCGAGCTCGGTGTAGATGACGCGGGGCAGGGCGGCATAATCGACCCGAGCGGGCAGGCGGAATAAAATGCGCTTGATAAGGATGCCGGCATGGGAGCCGGCGACATGGGTGAAGGCGCGCGGCCCGATGCCAACGGGATCGGCGATGTCCCCCGCTGCAAAGACGCGCTTGTTGCTTATGCTGCGGAGTCCCGCGTCTGTCGCGATGCCCAACCGGGTGGCGGTCACCCCTCCGACGTCCAAGGCCAGGGATGCTAACG
>JBAXFK010000283.1:0-5444 GCA_037139955.1 Rhodospirillales bacterium | reverse complement strand
GCTAACGATGGCCGGCGTCCCACCGCGACCAGCAAATGGCTTCCCGCCACCCGTCGCCCGTCGGCGAGCACCAGCACCGGGCCGGGTTCCACTGCTGCGACCGCCACGCCCTCGTGCATGACGATCCCGCGTGCCGTTAGGGCGGCGCGCAGGCCGTCCACCAGTTCCGGGTCGTCGCGGTTGGCAATCGACGCGCCCTCCACGACGGTAACGGCGCAGCCCAGGCCCGAGAATGCGTCCGCCATTTCCAGTCCGATCGGCCCGCCGCCGAGGATCAGCAGGTGGGACGGCTTTTCGGTCAGATCGAACAGCGATGCGTTGGTCCAGAACGGGATTTCGGCCAATCCGGGGATGGGCGGCACGAAGGCGGTTGTGCCGGCGGCCACGACGATATGCCGCGCCGATAGCGTCCTGCCGCCGATGGACACGGCATCGGCTGCCGCGAATTTTGCCTCGCCGCGCAGAACCTCGACGCCGAGCGCGCGGAAGCGTTCTTCGGAATCGTTGGGGGCGATGGCGGCGATGGCGGCGTGGACATGGGCACGGACGGCGTGCCAATCGACCTCGGGTTCCGGCAGACGGATGCCGAATCGGCCGGCGCGGCGGGCGGCCTCGGCGGCGTGACCGGCCGCGAGCAGTGCTTTGCTGGGAACGCAGCCGAAATTGAGGCAGTCGCCGCCCATGCGATCGCGCTCGATCAGGGCTACCTTCACGCCGAGCTGTGCGGCGCCGGCCGCGACCGACAGGCCAGCGGCTCCGGCACCGATAACGATCAGGTCGTAATCGGCCATGTCAGCGCTTCCATTTTTTCCAGGCCACGGGCGCGAGGCTCAATACCTCCAAGCCAACGAGCGGTCCGAGCACGGGGAGGGTGAAGAAGATCGACAAATCGGGGCTACCGCCGGCCGCCAACACGTCGCCGACACCTGCCCCGATGGACGAGAATACGAACGTGCCGGGGATAATCCCGATCGCGGTCGCCAGTGCGAACGTGCCCAACCGGATGCCGCAGACGGACGCGGCGAGGTTGACCAGCCAGAACGGAAACAGCGGTACCAGTCGGATCGCTAGTAAGTAGGAGAATCCGTCGCGGCGCAAAGCCTCCCTTACTGCGGCCAGGGCGGCACCGCCGCGTCGGGACATCGTGTCGCCCAATGCGGACCGGGCGGTCAGGAACAAAATCGCGGCACCTGCGGTGGCACCGACGACGGTCAGGGCGGTACCGACGATGGGGCCGAACAACAGGCCGCCGGCAATGGTCAGCAGCACGGCCTGGGGCAGCGACAATGCGGTGGAGATGGCATAGATCGTGGCGAAGGCGGCAGCGGCGGATAGCGCATGGGTGGCGACCCAAGCGGCCAGTGTCGCGCGATTGCTGGCCAAACCGTTCCAGGTCAATTGGGCCGCGAGGCCGGTCCACCAAATCGCCAGGAACACGAGGGCGAGCATCGCTAATGGGACGAAGCGGCGGAGTGCGATCATCCGGTATCCTTCGCATATCGGGACGGTGCGAGTCGCGCTCTTATTGACGTCCGGCCCTCTACCCCCCTATAAGCCGGCCCCTACGACTAGCTGCCCCTTAAAAGGCGGCCCTAACCCGCTTGTCGGCGGGGCAGGCTAAGATTTCGGAGAGTTCACGTGAAGCGCACCTATCAACCGTCGAAGCTGGTTCGTAAGCACCGGCACGGGTTCCGCGCCCGGATGGCCACCGTCGGCGGCCGCAAAGTGCTGGCCAATCGTCGTGCCAAGGGCCGGAAGAAACTGTCCGCCTGAAGCCCAATTGCGGCAACCGGGGAGTCCCATGACGGACAGTCCCATTTCGGACGCGCCGCTTTCCGCTTCGACCCAGCCGGGGCGCCTCACGGTGCGCGCCGAGTTCCTGCGCGTCGCTGCCAAAGGCCGCAAAGCTCCGACCCATGGGGTGGTGCTTCAGGCTTTGCTGCGCGACGACACCGGTCCTGTGCGTCTGGGGTTCACCGTCACCAAGAAGGTGGGCAACGCTGTCATCCGCAACCGGACCCGTCGCCGGTTGAAGGAAGCGGCGCGCTTGCTATTACGGGACCGCCCGGTGGCAGGCTTCGATTTGGTGCTGATCGGACGCGATCATACGCGCGGCCGCCCCTTTCCCGACTTGCAGGACGATATCCGCCGAGCGTTGAAGAAGGCGGGCGTGCCGTGAGTCCGGTCGCCGCCGTGGCGGTCGGTGCCATTCGCACCTACCAGTGGACGATCCGGCCCATGATCGGCGCCAATTGCCGGTTTTGGCCCAGTTGCTCCGAGTACGGCATCGAAGCCTTTCGTATCCATGGCGCCTTGCGCGGCGGCGCGCTGACCGCCAAGCGTATCCTGCGCTGCAATCCCTGGCATGAGGGTGGGATCGACCCCGTCCCGGCACACGACCGCCCGAAGGCATCCTAATGGAACAGAACCGACTATTCCTGGCGATCGCGCTTTCGGTCGCCATCCTGCTCGGATACCAGACTTTTCTGGCACCGCATCCGCCGAAGCCCACGGAAACCGAGGCTGCGACGACGGCTCCAGCGACTCCGGCTAAGCCGGCGACTTTGGCCCAGTCCGGACCGGCGGTGCCGAAAATCGTGCCCCGTGTGAAGATCGACGCACCGCGCGTGCGCGGCTCGATCAGCTTGCTGGGCGCACGGCTCGACGACCTCGTGCTGACCGATTACCGCGACACGCTGGAGCCGAGCTCCCCGTTCGTGCGTCTGCTGGAACCGCGGTCGGACGAGCAACCCTATTACGTGCAATATGGCTGGACCCCGGCGACCGGCGAAACGGCGAAAGTGCCGGACAACGAAACCGTCTGGACCGCGTCCGGCGATACGCTCACCGCGAAAACCCCGGTGACCTTGTCCTGGGACAACGGAGCCGGCCTGACCTTCAAGATCGAAGTCGCGGTCGATGCCGATTACCTGTTCACCGTGAAGCAATCGGTCGCGAACACTGGCGCGCAACCCGCAAAGCTGTTCCCGTGGTCCCGTATCCGCCGCGACTATAAACCGCAGGTTGCCGGTTATTACGTGCTGTTCGAGGGGCTGTACGGCGTCGTCGGCGGTACGCTGAAGGAAATGAACTACGACGACGCCAAATCCGGCGGCGAGAAGAAGGGCGGCTTGGCCTTCGAATCGAACGGCGCCGGCGGTTGGGCAGGCATTACCGACAAATATTGGTTGGCCGCGTTGATCCCGGATCAGACCGTGCCGCAGACGGTGAATTTCCGCCACATCGACGACCATGGCGATCGTTATCAAGTCGATTATCTGACGCAGGATGCGCAATCCGTCGCGTCGGGTGGCGCAGCAACGCTCGATTCCCACCTGTTCGCCGGAGCGAAGGTGGTGCATCTGCTCGATCGGTATCAGGACGAGCTAAAACTGCCGCATTTCGACAAAGCGGTGGATTTCGGTTGGTTCTATTTCCTGACCAAGCCGATTTTCTACGCGATCGATTTCCTGTACGGTTGGATCGGCAACTTCGGTGTCGCGATCCTGATATTCACGGTATTCGCCAAGGCGGTCTTCTTCCCGCTGGCCAACTACTCTTACCGCTCGATGTCCAAAATGAAGCTGCTCGGGCCCAAGGTGACCGCTTTGCGCGAGCGCCTGAAGGACGATCCGCAGAAAATGCAGCAGGAGATGATGGGCCTGTATCGGGCCGAGAAGGTCAATCCCGCGTCCGGCTGCTTGCCGATGTTGGTCCAGATTCCCGTGTTCTTCTCGCTCTATAAGGTGATCTTCGTCACCATCGAAATGCGGCAGGCGCCGTTCTTCGGCTGGATTCACGACCTGTCGGTGGTCGATCCCACCAATATCTTCAATCTGTTCGGGCTGATCCCCTTCGATCCCGCGACTTTGACGCCTTACCTGCATCTCGGTGTCTGGCCGGTCATCATGGGCATCACCATGTTCCTGCAACAGATGCTGAACCCGCCGCCGCCCGATCCCGTGCAGGCGCGCTTGTTCAAATTCATGCCCATCATGTTCACCTTCATGATGGGGAGTTTCCCGGCCGGCCTGGTGATTTACTGGAGCTGGAACAACACGCTGTCGATCGGACAACAATGGCTGATCATGCGCCAGACCAAGCTGGACAAGCCCTCGCTGGCGAGGACCTAACACCGGAAGAACAGGCGGCGGCCCTCGAAAAGGGTCGTCTGCTGTTCGCTGGGGAGTGCCAATTCTACTACGCCTCCCAACGCTTGGACCAATTGCCCCCGATGGACCGGCCGGAGATCGCCTTCGCCGGGCGGTCCAACGTGGGAAAATCGTCGCTGCTGAATGCCCTGACCGGGCGTAACCACCTCGCGCGGACTTCGTCCGAACCGGGGCGGACGCGGCAGTTGAACTTCTTCAACCTCAGCGAGCGTATGACCCTGGTGGACATGCCCGGCTACGGTTACGCCAAAGCGTCGAAGGAGATCAAAGGCGATTGGCAGGACCTGATGTTCGACTATTTACGCGGCCGCCCGACCCTTCGCCGGGTGGTGTTGCTGCTGGATGCCCGGATCGAGGTAAAGACTCTCGACATCAAGGTCATGGGCCTGCTGGACCGAGCCGCGGTAACGTATTTCGTCGTGCTGACGAAAGTGGATGGGGTGAAACCCGCCGCACTGGTCAAGAAGCAGGCCGAGGTGCAAGCCTTGATCGGAAAGCACCCCGCCGCGTTCCCCACGCTACTGACGACCAGCAGCGAAAAGGGCGTCGGCATTCCGGAATTGCGCGCGTTGTTGGCGGGGCAGGCGGATTAGGGGAGCGAAAGCGGCGTTACCCGCCCGCCTTCCGCTGCTCCGCCAATTTATCGATCTCGGCACGAATGGCCGCGTGCGACTGGCTCATGAATGCCTCGTGGTGTTCGCGGGCGAAGTCGTAGCTAGCAGTGCGCCATTCCCGAGTCTGTTGGAAATGTGGGTGAACATAGCGCGCCATTAGCTCGTAGTGGCGCTTGGTTTGCTCCCAATCGGCCCAATTCTGAGCCAATTCCATGATGACGCCGAAGCCGCCGGTGCCTTTCTGCAACCGCTCGATGAAGGCGATGGCATCGTCGGGCGTGCCGATGCAGGCCATGCCGCTTTTCAGCATGTAATCCAGACGATCGGTGACATCGGCAGGCACCAGCGGGAAGGTCGCGACGTCGCGGTAGTAGTCGCAGTAATTGTCCAGACCGTGCTTGACGTTAGCCTGCGCTTTTTCTCGGGTCTCGGCGATATGCATCATCGTCACCAGACGCCAATTCTTGCGATCCGGCACATGCCCGTGCAGCGAGCATTGCTCGGCATATAGATCCCAGTTGCCGGCATGGTGCGTCATGGATTCGTGGGTCGTGCCGCCGATCGACAGCATGCCGATCCCGTGCCGCCCGGCCGCCAATGCGCCGGCCGGAGACCGCGCGGCGGCCACCGCCATTTCCATCCGGGGCTGGGTGTACGG
>JBAXFK010000282.1:0-5463 GCA_037139955.1 Rhodospirillales bacterium | reverse complement strand
CTTCAACACTAAGAAGGCGCCCCTTCCGTGTCACGCGGTTATCTGCGACCGTGCCGGCTATGAACGATGCAATCGCCCCGGACGCCGCCACCGTGCACAAAACTCTGACGACGCTGGATACGCATATCGACATCCCCTGGCCGCCCGGCCCCGACCCATTCGCCGATGGGCCGCGTCGAGTCGACATGCCCAAAATGGTGCGCGGCGGCCTAACCGCCGGGTGCTTCGTCGCATATGTCCCACAGGCGTCCCGCACCCCGGCAAACGAGGAAGCTGCCTTTGCCCGAGCTATCGCGATGCTCGACCACATCGTCGCCATGGGCCGCACCGAGGCCGGCATCACCGCTCGGATAACCCCAACCGCCAACGACATTCTCGCCGCCAAACGCGACGGGGTCTGCGCCATCGTGCCTTGCGTCGAGAACGGCTTCGCCGTCGGCACCGACCTATCCCGCATCGGCGAATTCCGCGCTCGCGGTGCGCGATATCTCACGCTGACGCATAACGGGCACAACGCCCTGGCCGACTCCTGCAACCCAAGACGCGACCTGGGCGACCGGGAAACCGAACACGGCGGATTGTCGGCGGTGGGCCGAGCGGCGGTGGCGGAACTGAATCGGGTCGGGATGATTGTGGATGTGGCGCACACATCCCGCGATACGATGCAACAAGCGGCCGAGGCGTCCCGAACCCCGATCGTCTCCACACATTCATGCGTGTCGGCGCTCTGCGATCATCCTCGCAACATGCAAGATTGGCAGTTGGACATCGTCCGGAGCGTAAAGGGCGTGATCCAGATCACCGCCGTCGCCGGCTTTCTTCGACCCAACGCCCGCCCGGCAGACGTCACGGTATCCGATTTCGCCAACCATGTGGATTACGCCGTGAAGCGGATCGGTATCGACCATGTCGGCATATCCTCGGATTTCGATGGTGGCGGTTGGTTCAGCGACTGGAAGGACGCTGGGGAGAGCGGCAACGTCACCGCCGAACTGATACGGCGCGGCTACGACCGGGGCGCGTTGGAGAAGCTGTGGGGCGGCAACTTCCTGCGCGTGATGCGCGTGGTGGAGGAGGCAGCGGCCTAATGCACACCGTTTCCCTCCCGAATGGCGAGCAGGTCCCCTGCCTCGGGCAAGGCACGTGGTATTTGGGCGACAAGCGCGCCAGTCGACAGGCGGAGGCCGATGCGTTGCGCCTAGGTATCGATTTGGGCATGACCCTGATCGACACCGCCGAGATGTATGCCGATGGCGGGGCCGAGGAGGTGGTGGCGCTGGCCGCCGCCGGGCAGCGCGACAAATTATTCATCGTCAGCAAGGTGTATCCGCATAATGCGTCGCGGTCGGGTGTGCCGGCCGCCTGCGCGCGGAGCTTGAAACGGCTTAACACCGACCGGATCGATCTTTATTTGCTGCACTGGCGCGGCGGGCATCCGTTGGCAGAAACGACGGAAGCATTCGAGACACTGAAGCGCGAGGGCAAAATCCGGCACTGGGGCGTATCGAATTTCGACACCGAAGACATGGTGGAACTCGGGCTAGGCGCCTGCGCTGCCAACCAAGTACTTTACCACCCCGATAGCCGGGGCATCGAGTTCGATTTGTTGCCCTGGTGCGCACAACAGCGTATCCCGGTCATGGCCTATTCGCCGCTGAGCCATTCCCCGGCGCGGCTTCTGCGCTCCCCGGCTTTGACCGAGGTTGCCCAGCGGCACGGCGCGACACCGGCCCAGATCGCGCTGGCTTGGGGGCTGCGCCACCGGCACGTCATTTCTATTCCGAAGGCATCGAACCCGGCGCATGTGCGGGAAAACGCGGCGACGGCGGCATTGGTTTTATCGCCTGACGATCTGGCGACGATCGACGCGGAGCATAAGCCGCCCCGGCGGAAAATGGCGTTGGATCTGTTGTAGCCGAGGACGCCGTCCTACACCCCCATGGCTTGCCGCATGAACAACCGCTTCAGCGGCGGAACACGGTGCACAGCCGCGATACCCACATCGCGCGCCAACCGTAGCAGCGGGTTATCCGAGCTGAACAGCCGATCCAGCCCGTCCGTCATCGCCAGCATCGCCATATTGTCCGGTCGTCGCGCCCGCTGGTATCGGGTCAGGAGTTCCGCGCTGCCGGGGTCCTGGCCGACGCGCACAGCCTCGATCAAGAGATCCCCCAACACGATCGCGTCGCGGAACCCCAGATTGAGGCCCTGCCCCGCGATCGGATGGATGCCGTGCGCGGCGTCCCCCGCCAAGGCCAGCCGCGTATCCACATACCGATGCGCTAGCATGGCCGAGAGCGGATAGCTCCACCGCCGCCCCACCAACCGAATCTGGCCGAGATGATCGCCCAAACGCCGCGCGGCCTCCCGCTCGAAACGTGCATCGTCCAACGCCATGGTACGCCCGGCGGTGGCGGTACGTTCGGTCCACACAATCGCCGACACGTTCGGCGCCCCACCCGCCAACGCATCCGCGCTCGGCGCCATCGGCAACAGCGCAAAAGGCCCTGCCGGAAGGAAATGCTCCACTGCGATACCATGATGCGGCTGCTCGTGCGCGATGGCGAAGGTCATGCCAGTCTGACCGTACGGCAGCCGCGTCACCGGGATGCCGGCTTGTTCCCGCAGCGGGGAGTTGCGCCCCTCGGCAGCGACGATCAAACGGCATTCGATCCGTGGCCCGCCGGCAATATGCACCGTGGCACCGTCGGCGCGGCGCTCGACACGCGCCTCGGCCGGTGCCAGCACCTGCAACGCCGGCAAGCTTGGCATGTGCCGGTTCAGCGCGACTCGCAGACCCCGTGCCTCCACCATCCAGCCGAACGGACCGGAGTCGTCGCCGAGTTCTTTGCAATCGAAATGCAAATGTAGGCGTGACGCCGGCCGCCCGACCCGGCCGTCGCTTACCCTGATCTCGCGAATGTCTTGGGCCGGTTCCGGTAGCTTGGCCCAAAGCCCGGCCTCATCCAGCAACCTGCGCGAACCCGCCGAGATCGCATAGGCGCGCCCGTCGAAGGCCGGATGCTCCATCGGTACCAAGGCAGCACGATCGACCACGACGGTGGCGATTCCCGCCTCGGCCAAGCGACAGGCCAGACTGCCGCCCACCGGGCCGGCGCCCATGATGCAAACATCGGCGGTAAGCCGGGAATTGGGCGCGTTCATCGTAACCTCGTGCAGTGCTGCCTATCGAACAGGCAGCGGACTTTGAGCCGACCCTGGCATTTCGCGGTGCAAATGCCCGCTATCCGATCATTTTATGCTGCCCAAATCGGCGGCATATCGGCCTGCTCGGCCATGTCGAATAACCCCGGGATTCTGGCACGTTTGTTGGTCCTGTCACAGCCAAAGATAGGGGAACTCTCGTATGCAACATATCGAGGCAGGCGACGTCGCGTGGGTGCTGTTGAGCACCGTACTGGTGCTGTTGATGACTATCCCCGGCCTAGCGCTGTTCTATGCCGGCATGGTGCGTAAGAAGAACATGCTGGCGATCATGATGCAGTCGTTCAGCCTCTGCGCGGCGATGACGGTGGTTTGGATGGTCGCCGGCTACTCGCTGGCTTTCACCAACGGCAACGGCTGGATCGGCGACTTCTCTCGCCTGTTCCTCAACGGGCTGGCAGACGGGTGGGACAAACCGTTCACCCTCGGCGCCGGCACACCCAACGCGCAGCCGACCACGATCCCGGAGAGCGTCTTTCTGATGTTCCAGATGACCTTCGCCATCATCACGCCGGCGGTGGTCACCGGTAGCTGCGCCGATCGGATGAAGTTCTCGGCCATGCTGCTCTTCTTCACCCTTTGGTCCCTGCTGATCTACGCCCCGCTCGCCCATTGGGTCTGGAGCGCGACCGGATGGCTCGCGGTCATGGGCGTTGCCGATTTCGCCGGCGGCACGGTGGTGGAGATCAATTGCGGCATCACCGGCCTTGTCTGCGCCTTGGTCATGGGCAAACGCCTGGGTTACGGCACTGAAAACATGGCCCCTTACAATCTGACCTACGCTGTCATCGGCGCCTGCCTGCTCTGGGTTGGCTGGATGGGCTTCAACGCCGGCGGCGCGCTCGGCGCCAACGGCCGAGCCGGTATGGCGGTGCTGGCGACCCAAGTTGCGGCGGCCGGCGCGACCATGAGCTGGACCTTCGCCGAATGGTTCCTGCGCGGCAAACCGTCCGTGCTGGGCGCGATCTCCGGCGCTGTCGCCGGTCTTGTCGCCATCACCCCGGCGGCCGGCTTCGTACTGCCCGGCCCGGCCCTGGCGATCGGACTTGTGGCCGGCGCGGTGTGTTTCTGGACCGCCACCACGATGAAAAGCCGGCTGGGATACGACGACAGTCTGGACGCGTTCGGAGTACACGGCATCGGCGGCATCATCGGCACCCTGGCCACCGGCTGGTTCGCATTCGGCCCGCTAACCGCAACAACGGACGCGCCGGCCGGCACGACCGTCGGCGGCCTGCAACAGCTTGGGGTCCAATCCGTGGCAATCCTCGCGACCATCGCCTTCTGCGGCATCGGTTCCTGGATCCTGCTGAAGATCGTCGATGCCACGATTGGCTTGCGCGTCACGCGGGAAGAAGAACGAGAGGGCCTGGACATCGTCCTTCACGGCGAGCAGGTGTTTTGATAGCCCTTTATTAATCAGCGACTTCCAGGCTATGCTTAAGCGTGCGCCCGAACTCCGGGTGCGCGCGAGGGAAGAGACATGGCCACCCGATCCCCCACCGCCGAGGCGCGCCGCATTGCCTCCCCTGCCCTGAAAGCACTGATCGGACACCGATCGGCGGAATTCGGGGGTATTGTTCTGGCTTTAGCGGGCCTCGCTTTGCTCATCGCGCTGGCCAGCTACGACCCCCTCGATCCCTCCCTGAACACTGCAACGACCCGCCATGCCGCCAATCTGGTTGGATTGGGCGGCGCCATGCTCGCAGATCTGTTGCTGCAAGGCTTCGGGGTCGCCGGCACTTTGCCGGGGCTGGCGATGTTGGCCTGGGCGTGGCGCATCGGCTCCCACCTGGGCATCGGCAGCTTCGCTCTCCGCCTCGCTTGCCTGCTCGCGGCGTTGCCGCTGGCGGCCGCCACGCTTGCTAGTTTCCCGGCCGCCCACACAATCGGCTGGCCGGCGACCTCCGGCCTCGGTGGGGCGATCGGTCTGTTATTGTCGAACATTGCCTTGACCGAGGGCCAAGCCCTGTTCGGCCCCGTCGGTGCGGTGTCGGTCTGGGCCATCGGACTGGCCTTGGCTGCCGGCCTCACGGTACTGTCCCTAGGCCTGTCGAGTGGGGAATGGCGCGCTGCGGGCCGAGCGACAGCCTTCGCCGCACGCGCGGGCGTATCGGGCGGACGGGATGTCGCCGAAGTCTTGGCCCGCGGCACACGGCGTGTCACGCCCTCCGCTTGGCTATCCGCAATCGTCGAGCGCACCGCACCGATGGCACCCGAGGCCGCCCGCCCCAGGAC
>JBAXFK010000281.1:0-5489 GCA_037139955.1 Rhodospirillales bacterium | reverse complement strand
GCCTTGGCCTGCTGCTCGGCCGCTTGTTCGACGGCTTGGCGGTCGGCAGCGATACGATTGTCCTTGAACACCTGCAAAGCCGCTGCCATTGCCCCGATCTCGTCCCGGCGGCCGATACCGGGAATTGCGATGCCGGTATCGCCATCGGCAAGCTTTCGCATCGCCGCTGCAATGCCCAGAATGGGACCTGCGATCGCACCGCCGACGATCCAGGCGAAGACGCAGCCTAGAAGCAAGCCCGCAGCACCCAGCAAGATATTCGAATACTCGTTGTTCTCGATATCGCTGTGGATTTCCTGTTCGGCCCTAACGAGGTCGGCCGCGACATTTTCGCGAATATACGCGAGAGCACGGCCGATACCTTCGGCCTGCGCGACCATCGTGCCGTCGATCAGGGTATCCGATTCCTCGTTCAACGCGACGATACTTTTGAAAGTTTGGCTGTATTTGTCAGCAGACGCCGCAGCGGCATCGTACATAGGCTTCAAATCGGTATCCCTGACCAAGGGTTCGATCGCGGCGAGGGATACGTTGAGCGTTCGAAATGCATCGGCAGTTTTTTGGCTTTGCTGTTCGTCCCGACTGCCAAACCATTTATTGGCATTGAGCCGAACTTCCAACAGCGCCTCGGTACCGCGCAATATAGCCATACTGGCGGCGCCATTTTGCTCGCTTTCCGCAATTTTCCCCAGTGCGCGCAACTCATTTCGGGCTTTGCTATCGGTGGGATCGAGCACCTCGTGCTGCAATTTTCGGGATTGCGCAACGATTTCCTCGATGCGGACAAAATGCTTGGAATAACTGGCTAGCAACGTGCCGATTTCCTTGGCTTTGCTTCGCCGCTCCGGCACCAAAAGGGCTGCGATAGCCGTATCGGTTGCTTCTTTGGTACGTCCTAGCCCGACCTTCGCTTGCTCCATGGCCGAGGGCGAGCCGGTGCGCGCATATTCTCGCACCTGCGACCGCGCGAGCGCGAATTCCAGCGCGATGCTATTCGCGATAGTTGCGACTTGCGTGCGTTGTTGAACAAAACTGTTGGCAGCGTCGATCTGCGTGAGCATATACAATCCCACACCGCCGCTTACCGCGAGGGTCCCCAACAGCAATCCGAACCCAACGAGTATTTTCGTGCGAACCCGCAGGTTCGAAAATAACGCAACGACCGACATTAACCAACTCCGTTAAACGAACGACGATAAAGTTCAGGCCGCCTTCACGTCGGCAATGAAGCGTCCGACTTCGACGGTGAGCTGTTCGGATTGGCGCGACAATTCTCCAGCCGCACTCAAGACTTCCGACGCCGCCGCCCCGGTTTGGCCGGCACCTTCGCTGACGCCGGCGATATTGAGCGTCACGTCCTGCGTGCCGGCCGCTGTCTGTTGCACATTACGCGCGATTTCCTGCGTCGCCGCGCCTTGTTGCTCCACAGCGGCGGCGATGGCCGCAGCAATCTCGTTAACTTCGGCGATGGTGGCCCCGATGCTTTGGATCGCGGCGACCGCTTCGTTGGTTGCCGTTTGGATCTGGCCGATTTGCTGGCCGATTTGTTCGGTGGCTTTCGCAGTCTGGGTCGCTAGGCTTTTCACCTCGCTTGCCACCACTGCGAAACCCTTACCGGCATCGCCCGCCCGTGCCGCCTCGATCGTGGCGTTCAACGCAAGAAGATTGGTTTGTCCGGCGATATTGCTGATCAAACCGACGACTTCGCCGATGGAGCGAGCACCGTCCGCCAAAGCGCGCACCACGGTATCGGTATGTTTAGCGTCGTTCGCCGCCTTCCCGGCGATCTTGGCGGATTGCGCGACTTGGCGGGATATTTCGGCGATCGATGCGGACAGTTCTTCCGCCGAACTGGCCACGGTTTGCACCGCGACGCTGGCCTCTTCGGCGGCCGAAGCCACGTTGGCGGCTTTACTCATGCTATGTTCGGCAGTTGCGGTCATCGATTGCGCGGTGGATTGCAATTCCGTGGCGGCGGACGATACCAGCCCCACCATTTGCCCCACCCTGCTACCGAAAGATTGCGTCAAATCCTCCATCCGTTGGCGAAGCCCCCGCTCGGCCATCATTTTTTCCTGATAGACCGAAATTGCGACGTCCATGTCGAGCATCACCGCGCGATTCACCGCCAGGATCAGCGCCGAGGCTGCGGACGGCGACCATTTGTGGGCTTTCAACGCGTGGGCCGAAAGGCGATTGAGCACGAAATTGTAGCCGCCGATGTACCAACGGGGTTCCAATCCAATTCTTTCGTGCACCAGCCCGATCGTCCGCACACTGCTGAAATATTCGTCGTCGAAGCGCCCGGAAAACAAACGTCCCCAGTGCGAACCTTGCACCCGCTTCAGCCGAGGCACCTCGTCGCCCAACATCTTGGCAAGGGCCGGCACTTGCACCACATGGCGGTAAAAATCGTCGAGTAAAGCGGGCAAAACCACCTCGACCTTAGGCCAGAAGCCGGCGAGCAACGCGCTCGTCCCAGCGTCTATACCCATGTATTTCAGACGCGTTGTCCGATCGGTTTCTACCTGCATGGCGGTCATCCTTCGAATGTGTCCGCGCCATAGTGACGACCAATGGTTAATAAATCGCTTACAAGCGCGACAATATTCCAAAAATTTTCAACCGTCTTGCCGCGCCGCACCCATCGTCCGATGATCGATCCAGCGTCAACGGAGGAAACCAATGCGTCTCAAGGGTAAAGTCGCGATCGTCACAGGCGGAGCAAATGGCATGGGTGAGGCGGAGGTCCGCCTATTCGCCGAACAAGGTGCGGCGGTGGTCATCGCCGACGTATTGGAACAGCAAGGGGAAGCCCTGGCCGCCGATATCAACGCCGGCCAAGGCCGTGCCCGCTTCGTCCGCACCGACGTGACCTCGGAATCCGACTGGCAACATTTGATCGCCGAGACCGTCGCAACTTACGGCAAGCTGGACATATTGGTGAACAACGCCGGTATTTCGGGCAGCGCGGTCGGGGACATCGATTTGTTGGCCGGCTGGCAGCGCATCATGAATGTCAACGCCACCAGCGTGTTCCTGGGCACCAAGCACGCGGCCGCCGAAATGGCGAAGGCGGGTAAAGGGGCTATCGTGAATATCTCGTCCATCATGGGCTTCGTCGGCAGCGAGGACAGCCATCCCGGCTACGCCGCGTCCAAGGGTGCGGTGCGCATTTATACCAAGGCAGCAGCAGCGAAGTACGGGCCGAAGGGCATCCGCGTGAACTCGGTCCATCCCGGCTTCATGCCGCCGATGCTGAACGCCACCAATCAAGCAGGCCGCGCGAGTAAAATCGCCGCCACCCCGCTCCGCCGTCTCGGCGAACCGGTCGAAGTCGCATACGGCGTGCTCTTTCTCGCATCCGATGAAGCATCGTTCGTCACCGGCACCGAGTTGGTGATCGACGGCGGCTACATCGCACAATAGAGACTGGAAGCGGACAAAACTCTCCCTCCCTCAAGCGGAGGGGGAGCGCTATACGTGCGGTTCGCACGTTACGGAGAAACACACCATGGTCACGGCCCCCACCCTGCAAATCCCCGGATTCTACCACCGCCGAATCGGCGACATCGTGGTGACCGCGCTGTCGGACGGCTACCTCGACGGCACCGTCGATGTGATGCAGAACATTCATGCCGACGACGCCCACGCGCTGCTGACCGGCGCGTTCCGCCCGGGCCGGCGCACATCGGTCAACTGCTACCTGATCTATTCCGCCGGCCGGTTGGCTTTGGTGGAAACCGGGTCGGGCAACTATTTGCTGCCCACCGCCGGCAAACTGCAACAGAACCTAAAAGCTGCGGGCGTGAACCCGGCCGACATCGACACCGTCATCCTGACGCACATGCACCCCGACCACTCGGCTGGCCTCGCCAACCCGCAAACCGGCGAAAAATTCTTCCCGAACGCCGAGCTGGTAGTACATGAAAACGAGCCGCGGCATTGGGGAGACGACGTGGCGATGAACGCCGCGCCGGAACGCGCCAAGCTGCTGTATTTTCAAGCGGCCCGCGAACAAATGGCGCCGTACCACAACCAAATGAAGACCTACACCGGCAGCGTCGAGGTATTCCCTGGCGTTCGGTCCATCCCCATGCACGGCCACACCCCCGGGCATAGCGGCTACATGGTTTCGTCCGGCAAGGACTCGTTGCTGATCTGGGGCGACATCATCCATGTGCCGGAAGTGCAAATCCCCCGGCCGGATGTCACCATGGCATTCGACACCGACCCGCACGCCGCCGCCGCGACCCGCACCCGCGTGTTCGACATGGTCACCAACGATCGGCAGTTGATCGCCGGAATGCACGTGCATTTCCCCGGCTTTGCCCATCTGACCCGCAGCGGCGACGGATACATCATGCTACCGGAGCCGTGGGACCAGGGGTTTGGCGGTTAACGCCAGCCTGCTGTTAGCGTCCGCCGTCTCCGGCGCCGCCTATACCCTGGCGCCGGGACCTGCTTTCCTGGCACTGCTCGGTATCGGCGCGCGCCAGGGGCGGCGGCAAGGTGCGTGGTTTCTCGCCGGTCTGTTCGTGGGGGACGTCCTTTGGGCGTCCCTTTCCCTGATCGCGATCCTCGGCGCGCGATCGTTTGGCACATTGCTTTTCGACTGCCTCGGCCTCGCCTGCGGCCTTTACCTGTGTTGGCTCGGCTTCAAAGCCGTGAGCGTCCGAGCGTCGGGCGATGGCACGGCCGAGGAAGCACCGTCCAGCCCCGTGCTCCGCGGCCTCGCGTTCGGCGTATCCAACCCCAAAGCCTATCCGGTGGCGATCGCGATGTTCACCGCATTGCTCGCCGACCACGCCGGGAGCCTCGGCTGGGACGCATTTCCACCGCTGCTCAGCGCCGCCTGCCTCGGCTTCATTGTCGCAGACGCCCTGCTGCTCGCTATGGTCGGCGCCGGCCCGGTGCGGCGGTTCTACCGGCGGCATGCCGTGTGGGTCACGCGTGTATCGGGGCTGATTTTCCTGGGCTTCGGGCTCCACGCAATCGCAACCGCCAGCGCGAGCCTGTACCGCCGGTGACTGTCGCCGAGCATTTCCGCGCAGTCTTGGCCGACCTGCCGCGACGCGGATTGACCGATGACATTCTCGCGCTCGAACCCTGCTTCGCGGAGACCTCCGACCCCGCGTTGCAAGCCGAGAGCGCCAAACTGCTAGGCTTTTACTGGCTCCGTCGAGGCGACCCGGTCAGAGCGATCCGCTGGAGCGACCGAGCGCAGGAACGCCTGCCGCACGACGCCGACGCGGCGTACAATGCCCTTTATGCCCGCTTCATGCTGCGCCGCTGGGACGAGGTCGTGGACCGCGCCCGCGTTGCCCTCGCTCGTCACGGCGACAATTTCCTCCTGCACGGCATTCTCGCCGCCTGCCTCGGCGCCCTCGGCCGCCTGCCCGAGGCGCGTCTCGCCGGTACGCGTTGTCTGGCGGCGAAGGACGCTGCGGCGACTGGGACGGCTTGCGATCCGACCATTATTCCCGTGC
>JBAXFK010000280.1:0-5511 GCA_037139955.1 Rhodospirillales bacterium | reverse complement strand
TATTGGACGCTGTTTACCCCCGGAATCTGGAAAGGTTTGCACGCTGTTTTGCACGGCGAACCGTGAAGTGGACCCGAGACGCCAAAAAAGTCGCGTCGTGCTTGAACGCGAATGGGTGGAATTCTTCGCGGCGCGGATCGAGGGATGGTCTGACGATAAACCAGCGCCAAACGAACATGATGATTGGTCGGCTGCCCGTTCGCACTTCGAGGATAGAGATTTCGGGCGGGATGCTGACTTCAGACCGGCGCGTGAGAAATACACCCCGGCGGAATGGCGTAAGCAAGGCAGGCGGCTCCCTTGGGGATTGGCAAACAAATCAGCGAAAAATCCGCTAATCCGCGACCCGCAGAATTAGACCGCAGATATAGCGGCAATATGTTCGGTCCGTCCCTTGAACGGAGTCGGACATGAACCACGCACAACCAACGCAGATTGCGCCCATGGCTTACTCGATTGCCTCCGCAGTGGAGGCCACCGGTAAGGCTATTTCGAGGACCCGCATATTCGAGGCTATCAAGAGCGGTGAACTCGACGCCCGTAAGGTCGGGCGCCGAACCGTTGTCATGGCGGACAGCCTACGCGCGTACCTTGAACGCCAACCGAGGGCGGGCGCCTGACATGCGCCCGCCCCCCCGGACACCGGGGGGCGGCGTCACGGGGGCGCAAAGATCGCTAGGCGGCGACAATGCGTCTTCTACCAAAACCGCTCCTCATCTGCAACGCCGGTCAGTGCTGGCGCTGCAACTCGCCCGTCAGGCATACGTGGGGCCTTTACTCGGCTGGCACGGTCTCGCCCAACGGCTGACGTTGCCGAAAGCGCGGCCGGAGGCGCTGCAATGAACGCCGCCGTAGAAGGCGTATTCAATGCGCCACCGTCGACGTTCGGCTTCACGTTCGGGGCGTCCCATATTCAAGACACGTGGGGTGACACGCGTCACGTGTCGTGGACGCAATTGGTCACAATGCTTACGTCGCATGTCCCCGGTCCCAAGGAAGGCTCGTGCATCGTCCCCGCCGTCTTCTCAGGTTCGCGGCGTAAAAAGGATGAAGCTACCCAGATCGAAATAGCGTTCCTTGATTCCGATTCGGGCGCGACACTCGATGAAATCACAGCGGCGCTGAAGGCCCAAAGCTGGACAGCCGTCGTATCGAGCACGCATTCCCACATGACAACCCGCACAATCGCGAAGGTGAGCAACTGGGATCGGTATTTCGCCGTGCGCCCCGGTTCTGACGCCGCCGGATTCCTCCGCGACGAAAAGGGATATCTCCCTGTGATCGCAGAAGGCGCATCCGTAGCGGAGACTGTCGGCGAATATGTGCATGTCGATCACGCGCCGTGCCCGAAGTTTCGTATCGCCATACCGTTACTGAAGCCTTGGCGCGCGGCAGATTATCCCAGCCAGGCCGCAGCCAACGGCGCCTGGAAAGAGCGCATCGAAGCCCTCGCCGCCACTCTGAAGGTCTCTCACGACCAAGCCTGTACCGACACATCGCGGCTGTTCTTTCTGCCCCGCTTGCCGCCCAACGGCGCAGTTCCGGAAACAGCGGTCATATCTGGGGAACTCTGCGACATTTTTGCTCTCGCTGCCGCCAGGCCCGCCGAGGATGGGCTCTTTATCGCCCGATCGGCATCGCCACGCGAGGCACTCAACGACACCGAATACGCCGATCCGATCACGGGTCAGGTCATCGATCTGATGCCGTGGGTGCGCCTGCACGGCCGAACCTTCTTGATCTCGAAGGCCTTGCAGGCCCTACGGCCTGCCGCGTTAACGGGCCTGACCGTCGAATCCAAGATCCATATCGATTGCCCAAACGGTGGGGCGCACACGTCGTCGGGACGTGACAACGCCACCTTCGTTTGCGACGCAGGCAGCGGCGAAAAGGACGGATTCGTTGTCCATTGCCGCCATGCTCATTGCACCGGTAAGGACAGATTGTTCTTCGTACAGAAGATGCTCCAAGAGCAGTGGCTCAAAATCGACGATCTCACCGCTCTGGAGTTCCACCGCGAATGTCCCGCGCCGGAAAGGCCCGTGTTGTCACCTTCGACGCCACTGGACAGCGCGCGCACCCTGGTGGGGCGGACATACACGCATCCCGAAGGGCGGACCCTGCATCATCAGCATGGGGAGTTCTTTATCTGGCGCGGAAGTCATTATGCCGAGGGTCAGAAAGAGGTAATCAGGGCGGACGTATATAAGTTTCTCGACGACGCCCGCTGTATCAAGGGCGAAAAAGCGGTTCCGTTCGCGCCAAACAAAGTGAAGGTGGCGAACGTCATGGAGGCGCTGGCGGCCGAAACGCAGTTGCCCGCAACCGTCGCCGCCCCGGCTTGGTTAGACGATAGACCGCACCCAGCGGCGGCGGATATCCTGCCATGTGCCAACGGCTTACTTGATCTGCCGAGCCGCAGATTGATGCCGCTGTCGCCAACGTTCTTCGGAATGAACGCTGTGGATTACCGTTACGACGCAGATGCGGCCGGATCGGATGATTGGAGTCGCTTCCTGCTGTCGGTATGGCCTGACGACCAAGAGACTGTAGACACGCTGCAAGAGATATTCGGACTGCTACTGACCGGTGACACTTCCCAGCAAAAAGCGTTTCTCCTCGTTGGACCACCACGGTCTGGAAAAGGGACGATAGCTCGCATTCTTACCGCATTGCTCGGCCGCGACAACGTCGTCGGTCCCACACTTTCCAGCCTGACACAAAACTTCGGGCTGGCGCCGTTGATCGGCAAGCCGCTGGCGATCATACCGGATGCCCGCCTTGGCGGACGGACCGACACCAGCGTCGTCGTGGAACGCCTGCTGGCGATTACTGGCGAGGATGGCATCACCGTTGACCGTAAATTTCGCGACCCTTGGACAGGCCGGCTTCCTACCCGATTCGTCATGCTGACGAATGAACTGCCACGGCTGACGGACGCGAGCGGCGCCCTCGTGTCCAGGTTCGTGGTCCTGGTCATGAAAAGGTCGTTCCTCGGCAAGGAAAACGCCGGCTTGACGACGCGGTTGCTCAAGGAGTTGCCTGCCATCCTGAACTGGGCAATCGACGGGCGCGACCGACTGCTGCGGCGTGGACACTTCATTCAGCCCGCCGCCTCACAACAGGCCGCGGTGGAACTGGCGGACATTGGCAGCCCGATCGGCGCCTTTCTCCGGGACCGCTGCGATGTTGCCGACGCGCACTCGGTCAGCGTCGATGGTTTATACAACGCTTGGGTGGAATGGTGTCTTAACCAGAACCGAGAGCACGTCGGCACCAAGCAGATATTTGGTCGCGACCTTCGCGCGGCTGTTCCTGGACTGACTGATACCCAGCCACGCGGGGAGTTCGGCGCACGCTACAGGGAATATCGAGGCGTTGGGTTGAAGCCATGAACGCTTGGCACGCGATGGAACGCGATCCACACCATTGTACATATAAATGCTTGGCATTTTTTTACGCGTGCAATGGTCAAACACGCGTGCCAATGCGTGCCAGCGCGCTTGGCGGCCAAGTCCTGGATGGCCGGAACCACCTCCGGACCTGTGCTGACGCGGACATTCTCTCCCGTCTGGAACCCTACACAGTTGCCGATCCAGTTGCTTACGCGGTCTCGCTGAACCTACGGCGGCGTCGCGAGGAATAAGTTTCCGGCAACATGCGCGCGCGGGCGCGCGTATTTCGAGGCTTCCGCCGCCGGGTGCAACCTAACTGCCAGCAAAGGTCATGATCATGAAAGCAGCAGCAGCGGAGCGGATGCAGCTCTCCCGGCAGCGGCGTCGCGATGGACTGCGCGTTATCCAGTTGGAGGTGCGCGATGAAGAAATCGAAGCCTTGGTCCGTCACGGGCTGCTAGCAACTGATCGGCGGGACGACCGAAAGGCCATCGCAGGTGCGATGGGGCGGCTACTCGACCGGATACCCCGATCCTGGTGGGCGCGCGCACTGGCTTTACCTGACCGCACGTGACGCGCAACGTCTGCGGTCACCATGGCCGGTTGGTGGTGGTTGCGCGCATCAGCAGGGTTTCAAAACCGACATGGGGAATTTCGTGAAGCTCACGCGCGCGAATCTGTCTCGAAACTCCGCCCGCTCGACCGGCCTTCCGTCGCTCAACAAATGCTGGTCCTCGGCGGTGCGCGCGGACAGGCCGAACAGGGTGGTGACGTCCACGGCGACGGACGCATCGTCGCCGGCGTCATAGCGCCGGATGGTCAGCGGCCAGTCGAACCTGGGCTGCTCAACGATCAGGCTGAGCGCGTGGGTGCTGCCCGCCGTTTCGGCCTCGACGATCTCGAACTGCGCCGCTCCGGCGGCCTAGGCGCAAAACAACAACGCCAGCAACAGGCACCAAAGCGGCGCGAACCGCGACCTCACCGTGCACCAACCACCCAGGCAATCTTGCATCGACACGGCCCCCCGGAATTATGTCGAAAGCGTGTGTTCCTGTATCGTACAGACCATATATCTCGCCGTGAGCAAGGGTCAACCTTCGCAATCCCCCAAGAAACCGACCATGCTGCAAGTCCCGAAGTCCCTGATCCACGGCGCCCGCATTGGTATGCAGACCTACGTACTGATCGCCCCTGCCTTGCCGCCTAAGCACCGGCACATTCCGATGTGCCGCGCGTCAGCAAAGCCTGTCATGATACGTGCTACTGTCTCGATGGCGAGCATGGTAATCTGGATCGTGAACTGTTTGGTGCAATCAAGCGAGTTTTGGCCCGACCCGGTCAATACCGGCCGTTTTCTCGGGTTAGCCTAATGATTTCGTATCAGAGCGTGCGCGAGGAGTTGATTGGGGGTATCGGATGGGTGGGTGGTCTTACGATCGGCCTCGTGGCCAGCCGACAACGGAGGGTGCGTTGCGGATCGATTTGGCGGACTGCATACGCAAGGGCATGATGTGCCCTGGCCGGCGGGTTAGCGGCACCATGTCCTGGACCCAAGTCAGAACGCAGGAAGTAATTGGCACCATCGGATACGAATCCTGCATGATTTCCGCAGAATGTGCCTGGCTGCGGCTATTCTGCACTCGAACCCAGCCCGACGGTCCGAAGGTTGCGCGTGATTACCGCGTTGAACTTGAGGTCACACGGCCGAACTACGGCGGTATACGGTGGTGGTTTCTCTGTCCGAAGTCCGGGAGAAGGGCGCAAGTTCTCTACAAGCCCGCCTTCGGCAATACTTTTGCCAGCCGCCAAGCGTGGGGATTGGCCTATCAGTCTCAGCGGCAATCACCCGAGGAACGCGCCGATGAGCGATCCTTGGAGGCCCGAAAGAAGTTGAACGTCTGGGACCAGAACTTGCTGGACATGCCGTTCTGCCCGAAGCCGAAGTGGATGCGGTGGAAAACCCATCGGAGGCTCGTTGGCGTTATCCAGCAGTGCTACGATATGAATATGCGATACATGGACAGACGGTGGGGCAGCGTGCTCGATGACATGCACCTCCCCTAACGACTTTGATACACCGGGTTCGGCAATTTAAGCTCGCTCATTCAACGTCGAC
>JBAXFK010000279.1:0-5518 GCA_037139955.1 Rhodospirillales bacterium | reverse complement strand
GCTCGACCCAGTGCGGGAACAAATGGCCCGCATGCGTGCCGCCGTCGCGCAAGACGGCCTCCCCCCCGGCCACGGCATGGCCATCATGGCAGCCGGCGACGGCCTATTCATGGCGCGGATTTTCGGCCTCTACACGCTGGAGGAACAGGAACGCCCGGCCGTCCTCGCCGCTTTGTCCACCTTGCTGGAGCTTCGTCCATGAAGCGCAAACTCCTGATGGCCGGGGGCGTGCTGGCCTCCGCAGCCGGTCTGTTCCTATGGGGACGCGCGCCAACCGCCACCCCCGTCGCTATCGTATCGGCCGCGCCCGCCGGAGTCGGCGCGCTCGGTCGCATCGAGCCGGCATCCCATATCCGCAAGCTGGCGCAACCCGGCGGGTTCTCGGTCAACCGGGTGGAAACGCTGACCGTGCGGGAAGGCGATCGCGTCGAGGCCGGCCAAATCCTGGGCACCTTGTCCGACGCCATCCAAAAAGACGCCGCAGTCCTCCAAGCCGAGGCCGCCGCCGCCGAAGCCAGCGCCCAGCTCGCAAAAGTCGCCGCCGCCGGCCGACCGAGCGAGATCGCCGAGCAGCAAGCCAGAATTGCGAGCCTGATCGAGCAGGAACGCATCACCCGGCTGGACGCCGAGCGCGCCGAACAACTCGTGCCCAGCGGAGCGGGCGCTCGGGCAACGGCGGAGCGCAATCGCGCAGCGGCGGCACGGGCCACGGCGGATCGCATCGCGGCGATCGCGCAATTGGATACCCTGTCGCACCCTCGGCCCGAGGATGTAGCCGTCGCCTCCGCGCAACTGCGCAGCGCCGAAAGCACGCTCGCCCGCGCAAAAGCCG
This sequence comes from Rhodospirillales bacterium, assembly GCA_037139955.1. GTDB lineage: Bacteria > Pseudomonadota > Alphaproteobacteria > Acetobacterales > Acetobacteraceae > Rhodopila. The sequence continues at coordinate 4,686 of JBAXFK010000279.1, read as the reverse complement.
ATGCCACCTTATCGCGCGTGGTGGCGCCGATCGCCGGCACGGTCATTAAAATCTATGCCCGAGCGGGCGATCTGATCGGCGGCGATGGGTTACTGGACCTCGCGGACCTCGACCGTATGGATGTGGTCGCGGATGTCTACGAGACCGATCTTCCGCGCCTGCATTCCGGTTCCATCGCCGAGGTGATCGTGCCCGGCGACACCGAACGCTATAGGGCCAGCGTGCGGGAAATCGGCTGGATCGTGCGGCGCACCACCCAAGCCGGCACCGACCCTGTCGCAGCCGTCGATGCTCGGTCCGTCGAAGTGCGGCTGACGCTGGACGAGGCGAGCGTCAAGGCGCTGCGCCAGCGTACCAACATGCAGGTGCAAGTAGCAATAAGCCCATGAGCGTCCTGCTTCCCTTTCGCCTCGCTTGGCGGCAGTTGCGCGCCGAACGCGCTCGGCTGCTGTCGGCGATTGCCGGGGTGATGTTCGCCTGCGTGCTCGTGTTCATGCAGTTGGGTTTCCGCAGCGCCCTGTTCGACAGCGCCACCGCCCTGCCGCAGGCACTGCGGGGGGAGCTTTTCTTGATTCACCCGCTCACTACGGCGCTGTTTCGCCCAGAATCCTTTCCCCGCGTGCGGGCTTACCAAACCCTGGCGATCCCCGAGGTCGCCCTCGCGGTACCCATCTACATGACGCAATCGATCTGGCGGAATCCGGTCAACGGCACCCACCGCGCAATACAATTGATCGGATTCGATACCGAGGCCGGGGCCGTCAGCTTCCCCGGCTTGGCCCCGCTGATCCCCGCGCTGAAACGCCCCGATACCATCGCATTCGACTGGAAATCCCGCCCCGAATTCGGCCCCGTCAGCGCCTTGTTGGCCGCGAACGGCCCGATGAAGGTGCAAATCGGCAACCGGGAGGTCGAAATCGTCGGCACCGTCGCTTTGGGTGCCAGCTTCGGCGCGGACGGCAACGCGGTGATGAACGAGACCAATTTTCGGCGCCTCGCCAAGGACCGCAAAACCAGCAACATCGATCTGGTGGCGTTGCGGCTGCACGACGGCGCCGATCCGCTGGCGGTGCAACAGGCGCTGACGGCGCTGCTCCCCGGCGATGTACGGGTGGTTACCCACGCCCAATTGGTGGCGTGGGAGCGGAATTATTGGGAAACAGCAACTCCCATCGGCTTCATCTTCGCTTTCGGTAGTCTGATGGGGTTGATCGTCGGAATGGTCATCGTCTACCAAATCCTGTTCGCCGACGTTGCCAGCCACCTCGCGGAATATGCGACCCTCAAGGCGATGGGTTTCTCGGCCGGGTATTTGCGGCTGGTCGTGATGGGCGCGGCGGGCATTCTCGCGGGGCTGGGATTCGTGCCGGGCATTTTGGCCTCGGTCGGATTGTACGACGTCGTCGCCAAGGCCACGTTGCTGCCCCTGCGCATGGAAGCCGACCGAGGGGTCTTGGTGTTGGCGCTGATCTTCGGCATGTGCGCCTTCGCCGGACTGCTGGCGATGCGCAAGCTGCGCGACGCCGATCCGGCGGATATGTTCTGATGCACCCGGTATCCCTATCCGGCGTCGGCTTCTCCTTCGGGGAGGGCGCGTTGCGCCGCCCGGTGCTACGCGACCTCGATCTGACCGTCGCCGCTGGGGAGATCGTGTTGCTCACCGGCCCGTCCGGCAGCGGGAAAACCACCCTGCTGACGTTGATCGGCGCCCTGCGGGCCATGCAGCAGGGCCATTGCGCGGTGCTGGGGCAAGAATTGATGGGCGCCCCGGAATCCGCCCGCGTGGCCTTACGGCGTCGCATTGGGTTCATCTTCCAAAATCACAATCTGCTGGGCTTCCTGACCGCCGCCCAAAACGTCGCCATGTCCCTCGAACTCCACCCCGATTTCGGCAACGACGCCGCTCGGCTGCGGCAAGCCGAGCGGATGCTGAGCCAGGTGGGGATGGAGGAGTTCGCTCAGGCGTTACCCGCCAAGCTATCCGGCGGCCAGCGCCAGCGCGTGGCCGTGGCGCGTGCCTTGGCCGCCGGCCCGGGCTTGATTTTGGCCGACGAGCCGACGGCGGCGCTAGACCGGCAAAGCGGACGCGACGTGGTTGAATCGATGCGGACGCTCGCGAAGACCTCGGGCATGCCGATCCTATTGGTCACGCACGATCCCCGGATTTTGGACGTGGCCGATCGGGTCGTGAACATGGAGGACGGGCGGATCGTGGCATAAGCCTCGGTATTCCCTCGACGTCGGAACCGGGACGCGCGATCTTACGACCCTAGGAGTTTCGCTATGTCCCAAACCACCCTCCTGTCCGCGCCGATGCCGATGCTGTTCATGCCGCCGAAGCAGCCGGTTCGGCCGGTTACCAAGGCGCTGAAAGTCGTTTCGCCCTACGAACCCGCCGGCGATCAGCCCGCAGCGATCCAGCAGTTGGTCGAAGGGGTGCGCAACGACGAACGGGATCAGGTGCTGCTGGGCGTCACCGGGTCGGGCAAGACCTTCACCATGGCGAAAGTGATCGAGGCGGTGCAGAAACCGACCCTGATCCTCGCCCCGAACAAAACCCTGGCGGCGCAGCTGTACGGGGAGATGAAAAGTTTTTTCCCCGATAACGCGGTGGAATATTTCGTTAGCTACTACGATTACTACCAGCCCGAGGCCTATGTCCCGCGCACCGACACCTACATCGAAAAAGACGCCCAGATCAACGAGCAGATCGATCGTATGCGGCATGCCGCGACGCAATCTCTATTGGAACGCAACGACGTCGTGATCGTGGCATCCGTGTCGTGCATCTACGGTATCGGATCGGTCGAAACTTACGCCAAGATGGTCATCAAGCTGGAAGTCGGCGGGTCCATCGATCGCGACGCTTTGGCCAAAGCGCTGGTCAATCTGCAATACCGCCGCAACGATACCGCGTTCCAGCGCGGCACGTTCCGACTGCGTGGCGAAGTGGTCGATATTTACCCCAGCCATTACGAAGATCGCGCTTGGCGGGTGTCGCTGTTCGGCGACGAGATCGAGGCCATTCACGAATTCGACCCGCTGACCGGCGACAAAACCGCCGAACTGCCGGAAATCACCGTCTATGCCAACAGCCATTATGTAACCCCCCGTCCCACGCTCACGCAGGCGATTCACGACATCAAGATCGAACTGAAAGCGCAGATCGAGGAACTCGGTCGCCAGGGTAAATTGCTGGAAATCGAACGCCTGACCCAGCGCACCGCCTTCGACATCGAAATGATGGAAACCACCGGGTCCTGCAAAGGGATCGAAAATTACTCCCGCTACCTCACCGGCCGGCGGCCCGGCGACCCGCCACCGACGTTGTTCGAATACTTGCCGGAAAACGCTCTTTTGATCGTGGACGAATCCCATGTGACCGTGCCGCAACTCGGCGGCATGTATAAAGGCGACTTAAATCGCAAAACAGTACTCGCCGAATTCGGCTTTCGCCTGCCGTCCTGCATCGACAACCGACCGTTGAAATTCGAGGAATGGGAGCGTTTCCGCCCCATGTCCGTTTTCGTATCCGCCACGCCCGGCCCATGGGAAATGGAGCGCACGCTGGGCGTGTTCGCCGAACAGGTGATCCGCCCGACCGGGCTGATCGATCCGGTGACGGAAGTACGCCCGGTCGAGCATCAGGTCGACGATCTCCTGGCGGAATGCCGTAGCATGATGGCGCAAGGCAATCGTGTCCTGGTCACGACCTTGACCAAGCGCATGGCCGAGGATCTGACCGATTACCTCACCGAACACGGGGTGAAGGTACGGTATTTGCATTCCGATATCGATACGCTGGAACGCATCGAAATTATCCGCGACCTGCGTTTGGGCGTGTTCGACGTGCTGGTCGGCATCAATTTGCTTCGCGAAGGGCTGGATATTCCCGAATGCGCGCTGGTGGCGATTCTCGATGCCGATAAGGAAGGCTTCCTCCGGTCGCAAACGTCGTTGATCCAGACCATCGGCCGCGCAGCGCGCAATGTGGACGGCAAGGTTATTCTCTACGCCGATACCATGACCCGTAGCTTGCGCGCCGCCATCGAGGAAACCGAACGACGCCGTAACAAGCAGCGCAGTTGGAACGAAGCCCACGGCATCACGCCGATGTCGATCAAACGCCAGATCGGCACCGTGTTGGAAAGTGTGTTCGAGCAGGACTACGTCACGGTCGCGCCGATCGCGAACTCCGGCGTGCAAGACTTCGTCGGCAAGGATTTGAAAGCCTCCATCGCCGAAATGGAAAAGCGCATGCGCGCCGCCGCCGCCGACCTGGAGTTCGAAGAAGCCGCTCGGTTGCGCGACGAGATCAAACGGTTGGAGGCCCTGGACCTCGGCCTGCCGGCCCCGCCCGTTGCCAGTGCAACGACTTTTCGCGCCAAGCGGGATCGCACGCCGGAACCGATGGGCCCAGGCGGTGGAGGCTACGATCCGGCCAAACGCAAAGGCGGGCCCAAGCGCCGGCGGGGGTCTTAGTGTCTGTCCGGAAAGTCTACTCCGACGGTCATCCGACAGCGATCCGAACGCCCGGTGCAGCCGCCAGAATCTTGGGCAATTCGCGTCCGACCTCGGTTGCTTCGTCGTTGGCACCCGAACCGCCCCGACGGGAGGTTTCATGGTCGTTGTCGTGCTGCACGGCATCGAGAAATCCGCTAACCTAGCTCGCATGAACACACCCAT
>JBAXFK010000278.1:0-5540 GCA_037139955.1 Rhodospirillales bacterium | reverse complement strand
CCCATACAGCCCCTTCGGGTCCATCCCATCCGGGTCGCCGGGCAATAAACGCATCCAGTCCGAGATGTCCCAGTTCGTGCCCGCTATTCGCCGTCAGTACCACGTCGCACACGGGCGGGGACGCCAGCAGCGCCCGCAAAGTTTCCAACCAGCACACAATTCCGCCGCCGCGTTCGGCGGTCGATTGCCACCAGGAACTACGGGGGGTCATGACCACCACAGGTCGGCGCGATGGATCGGTGCCTTTCAGCATCACGACGACGTTGCTCGCTCCGGCGCGGATTCTTGTACTCTGGGATACCAGCCGAGCGGGGCGGCCGAGCAGGATCGGTGTGTCCACATGGATTGCGGGCGCGCCGTACGGTGTACCGAACTGCTCGGCATTCAGTAGCCCCATGCCGGGATACGTGCCTTGGCAGACGATAATCAGCGCGGCCTGTCCGGCATCCTCCCGAAGTTGCCGATATTCCCCGGTGTAGACGGCGCCGGGAGCTAGCGTCGCGACAGCTATGTCGGTGCCAGTGGTTCCGCTAAGGCCCGCAGTTGCCGGTGCATCGAACACCGGCACGCCAGGGATGCGGGTGCCGCCGACATCCAGATACGTTTCGCCGGGATCGAGGCGATCCAGCATGAACGTCTCATGGGTTGCGACCGCGCCGAGTGCTCCGACCGCTGCGGTGAGCCATGCCGCGCCGGCATGGTCTCCGGCGGTGCCGGTGCGGTGCGGGCCCTGGGAGTCCCAGGCGGATAGCCAAGTCTCGGTATCGGTCATGCCGGTGGCACCCCGGTTCCCCAGCGGCGGTGCATGAAACGTTCCCATGGGGCGAACAACAGCTTATCGGCCAGCAACCCGATCGTCACGATCACAAACATGATGCCGATCACCTGATCCATCGCGTTCAACTCTCGCCCGTAGTGGAGCAAATGGCCTAGGCCGAAACCGGTCAGGATGCTGACGAAAATCTCGGCTGCCATAAGTGACCGCCAAGCGAAGGCCCAGCCTTGTTTCATGCCGCCGATTAGGAAGGGTAGGGACGCCGGTAGGATCACGCGGGTCCATTTATGGATACCCTCCGACCCCATGGTGCGCGCCGCCCGCGCAAACGATGGAGAGATCGTGCGGGCGCCGGTATCGGTGGCGATGATCGCGGACCAGACGGTGCCCATGACGACGATGAACAGCATCGCGCCCTCGGTCTGGCCGAACCATAGCAAAGCGAGGGGGATCCAGCACACGCTGGGCAGGGTTTGCAGACCAAGCGACAGAACGCCGATCGTATCTTCGGCGAAGGTCGAAGTGCTGCACAGCAACCCGAGCGGTAACCCGATTGCCAGCCCGATTGCATAACCCAGCAACAGCCGGCGCATGGTGACCGCTGTCGCCTCGACGAGGGAACCATCCGCGATGGCTTCGCGTAGATATAGCCCGACATCGATGGGGGATGGTAGAAGGACCGCCGACCAGCGGCCGCTCATCGTCATTGCCTGCCAAGCACCGATCAACGCCAGAAAAAACAAGCCAGCGACGACGGTCCGTCTCATAACGCGGGCTCCATAAAGGTTCGCAGTGCGGCCATGATCCGCGAGGCGTATTCGGCGACCTCCGGCGCGTTCACGTCGCGGGGGCGAGGCAGGTCGATCGTAAATTCCTCTCGGATGCGGCCGGGGCGTGGCGACATCAGCACCACGCGATCGCCGAGGCACACGGCCTCCCGCACATTATGGGTCACCAGCATCACGGTCTTTCGGCGTTCGGCGCAGATGCGTTGGATGTCGGCGTAGAGTTGTTCCCGAGTCAGTGCGTCCAGTGCCGAGAGCGGCTCGTCCATCAAGAGCACTTTCGGGTCGGGCGCCAGCGCTCGGGCGAAGGCGGTGCGTTGGCGCATGCCACCCGATAGCTCGTGGATATTGCTACGGGCGAAATCCGCCAGACCGACCAGACGGAGATATTCCATCGCGATATCGTGGCGCTGGGCACGGTCGAGGCCGGGCACCAACTTCAGGCCGAACAGGACATTGCCGAGCACGGTGAGCCAGGGAAACAGGGCAGAGTCCTGAAACATAACGAGGCGGTGGCGTCCGGGGCCGGCGATCGGCTCGCCGTCGGCGGTCACGGTGCCCGTATCCGGTTTGGTCAGGCCCGCGACGATGTCCAACAGGGTGGATTTGCCGCAGCCGCTGGGGCCGACGAGGCAGATAAATTCACCGGGACGGACGGTCAGGCTGACGGAATCGAGCGCGTGAACGGTGTTCGTGCGCGTACGGAACCGCTTCGACACGTCCCGGATCGCGAGGGCACCGGTTTCGGCGAATGGCACTTAGGGTGACTCCGCCAGTCGAGAAAGATCGGGGGCGGCACGCAGGAATCCGGCTTGCTTGGCTTTGGTCACGAAGGCCTCCAGTGCCGTGCGATCGGCTTTATCGGTCAGGACAATACGGTCCCAGGCATGAATGATCGAAGCGGATCCGACCTGGGTTCGGGTTTCCGCCGCCAGTTCGTCCCGCACCATCGACTGCGCTTCCGCCGGATTGGCTTTGATCCAGGCGGTGAGTTCGGCCTGCGCAGCGACGAACCGGCGCACCAGATCGCGCCGCGTATCGAGGAGTTTTTTGCCCGAAACCAGTACCGTGGTGATGGCATCTTTTTCCTCGACCAGGATTTTTCCGCCGGATTCCAATTCGAGCCGCGAGACCCAGGGTTCGACCGTCCAGACTGCATCGATCTGGCGGCTGCCGAACAGGGATAGCTGATCGGGGTTGGCGGTCGGGATCACCTGCGCATCGCCGCCGGTCGGGGTGATTTTCAACCCGCCATCGGCCAGCCACGCCCGAGCCGACACGTCCTGGGTATTGCCGAGTTGCGGTGTTGCAATTTTTTTGCCGCGAAAATCGGCCTGCGTGCGTAGCTGTCCATCGGCATGCACGACCAGTGCCGCGCCGCCCTCGGCCGCGCCGGAGACAATACGAATATCCTCTCCTTTGGCTTTCGCATAGGCATTTATCGCTGGACTAGGGCCAACATAAGTCAAATCGACCGTATCGGCAAAAATCGCCTCCATCGCGCTAGGCCCGGCATTGTAGATATACCAATCGATTTTGACATCCGAACCGAGGCGCTGTTCGAACCAGCCCTTGCCTTGACGCGACAGGCCGTGCGCGACCAGGGCCTGTACGTGGGTAATATTAGGGAAATGTCCGACGCGGAGCAGGGTTTGTTCGGCTTGAGCGCTGGGGATACGGCAGAACACCGCAGCGGCGACGATCGCGCCGAGGGCGATTGTCGTCAGGCCGCTTCGTGCGATACGCAGCATGATTTCTCCAATGACCGGGGATTGCCGCAACGATGGCATAGCCTGCATAAACGTTCCATGTGTGCATTCGCAATATCGAAACTCAGTCATGGACCTGCCAGCCGACAGGTCCCCCTGCGGGCAAATTCCAAGCAGGCTTTGTCTCGGAGCACTTGCAATTGCTTCCGTATTTTCTCGCGAATATGTCGGTTTTCCAGGTAAGTACGCGTTCGGTCGTCCTGAATTGCATATAATTCGTCGATCGTGAAAGTGCGTTTCGCGATTTTCTCGCTGCATTTCATGCTTTGTAGCAACCAAACCTTTTGCCGCGCCAGTATCCGGTTCGCGCAGAAAGAGCGTTTGCACCCATTGGGCGATCGCCCGATCCTCGGGCTCCATCGCCTTTTGTTCAATCTATAACATTTTTCCGACGCGTGGGATGTCGCGCGACAAGATGCGACAGCCTATCGACCCACGCGGCACGCCGTCGGTTTGCGAGGCCTGCATGCCCCGATAAGGGTCGGAACGAAGAAGTGCTTTGGGATCCGCACGAAATTCGATACGGAAAATCCCTGGGGTCGTCCTGCAACAGGAAAAATTTCGATTTTTCGCGGATTTCAGTCGCTCGATCGTCGTGCAGTCGGCACCGTCCACGATCGTGTCGCCGAACCGTCTAGAAAGGCTTTCGGCCTGAATTTTCTACGACGCCCGCGTGTAGGACGCAGCCAATGGTGGGTGAAAGGAAAGGTCCGTGCTAAGTTCGATATCCTTCGTGGCTGTGTTGCGCCCCCCCCAATTGACGCGGCTCCCCCCATGCGGCAACCACTTCGCTTGTGTTCTATCGTCAAAAACATCTCCTGGCGATCGAGGGCCTGACGCCGCCCGAGATCGGCCACATGCTCGAACTGGCCGACAGCTATGTGCTGCTCAACCGGTCCGGCAAAACGCAGCGCGACCTTTTGCGGGGCCGCACGCTTATCAACCTGTTTTTCGAGGACTCAACCCGTACGCGTACCAGCTTCGAGCTGGCCGGCAAGCGGCTGGGCGCCGACGTCATCAATATGTCGGTGTCTACCTCGAGCGTAAACAAGGGGGAAACGCTGCTGGACACCGCCGCCACCCTGAACGCTATGCAGTGCGACCTATTGGTGGTTCGCCACGACCAATCCGGAGCACCGCATCTGTTGGCACGCAAGGTCGATGCGGCGGTCATTAATGCCGGCGACGGTACGCACGAACATCCGACGCAGGCGCTGCTGGATGCGCTGACGATCAAGCGCCGTAAGGGCCGGATCGCCGGGCTGACCATTGCGATCTGCGGCGACGTGCTGCACTCCCGCGTTGCGCGCTCGAACATTCATTTACTGACGACGTTGGGCAACCGGGTCCGTGTCGTCGGACCGCCCACGCTGATGCCGGCAGGTATTGCCGACCTCGGCGTGACGGTGTTTCACGATATGAAGGCGGGGCTCGATGGCGCCGACATCGTGATGATGCTGCGGTTGCAGAAAGAACGCATGACCCGCAGCTTGGTCCCAAGCGCGCGCGAGTATTTCCGCTTCTGGGGCTTGGACGCAGCGAAGCTGGCTTACGCCAAGGACGACGCCTTGATTATGCATCCCGGCCCGATGAACCGTGGCGTGGAGATCGACAGTGCGGTCGCCGACCATCCGTCTCGAAGCTTGATTAAGGAACAAGTGGAGATGGGCGTCGCCGTGCGCATGGCGGTACTCGACACCCTCTCTCGCGGAGATGGGCGCAACGATGTTTGATACGCTGTTCCGCAATGTCCGCCTGATCGGCGATGGCATCGACCAGCAGGGCGATTTGCTCGTCAAAGGCGGTGCGATCGCCGATTTCGCCCCGTCCCTCGGCCGTCCCGATGGCGTGGAGGTCGTCGAAGAAGACGGCGCGATCTTGTGCCCCGGCCTCATCGATATGCGCGCCGCTTTGGGCGAGCCCGGCTTCGAATACCGGGAGACCATCGCCTCCGCCGCGATCGCCGCCGCCGCCGGGGGGATCACCACGCTCGCGTGTCTGCCCGACACCATGCCGGCGATCGACGATCCTTCGTTAGTGCATATGATGCGCACTAAGGGCGAGGAAACCGGCAGCCTGACCATCCTTCCTTATGGCGCTGCCACCAAAGGCTGCCGGGGCGAGGAATTGTCCGAAATCGGATTATTGCACGAAGCCGGTGCGGTCGCGTTCACCGACGGTGCCAAGGCCATCGCCTCGGCGCGCTTAATG
>JBAXFK010000277.1:0-5612 GCA_037139955.1 Rhodospirillales bacterium | reverse complement strand
TTTTCCAACTGCTCCAGCACCCGCAACTGTCCGTCGCTCGGCAGTTGCGCGAAGGGGCGGCCGAACGCGGCTTTGCAGTGCAGATCGATCTCGCGGATGGCGATACGATAGACCTCTTGCGGGGTGAAGCGCGATTGATAGCCCTGCTGCGGCGTGCCTTCCATCCAGGGACCGCTGCGATATTGGCGGCCATGGACGCCCCAAGTGCCGGCCAATTGGCGATCGATATAGACGACGACACCGGCATCGCGCGCCCCTGGGCTCAGTTCGTCGGTGGGGATCAGCTGCTCGACGGCGGCCTCGAGGAAGCGAATCTCAGGCTCCACCAGATAGACATAGGAAGCCCCGTTCGGATTGTCGCTCAAGGTCGTCTCCTTATTTCTTCGCTTGGAATCGTACGATGCCGTCGGGCCGTGTCAAGCTGGCCGCCCGCCCCGTTACATCGCCGTCATACCGCCATCGACGAACAGCAACGCGCCCGTGACGTACGACGCGTCGTCGGATGCCAGAAACAAAATCGCGGATGCCACTTCCTCGGGCCGACCCGGCCGCTTCATCATGGTGCCTTGCGCGGCCTTGGCATTGTATTGCTCGACCGTTTCGCCGGCGGCGGCGATGCGGCGCGCATGGAAGGGCGTGAAGATCGGACCGGGACCGACGGCGTTGACGCGAATGCCCTCGGCCGAATGATCGGCGGCGAGTGCCCGGGTCAGCCCCGCGATCGCGGCTTTGGTAGTGTCGTATTGCAGATTGCCGCCCCCGGCGACGACGGATCGAACCGACGCGGTGTTCACGATGGCGCCGCCCCCGTTCGCACGCATCAACGGCACTGCGGCCTTGGCACAAGCGACGTAGCTCAAGAGATTGACATTCAGGATCGTGTTCCAACTCGCCACACTTGCGACATCGACCTTTTCATAGGCGCGGATGCCGGCATTGTTGATCAGGATATCGAGGCGTCCGAAGGTTTTCGCGACCCCGTTGACGAAATCGAGGCATGCTGCCTCGGTCCCCACATCGACCTGGGTAAACACCGCGATGTCGCCGAGTTCGGCCGCCAAGCGTTGGCCCCGTTCGCCGTCGCGATCGCAGAATGCGACGCGCGCGCCTTCGGCGACGAAACGCCGGACGGTTGCCTCCCCGATTCCCGATGCGCCGCCCGTGATCGCCGCGACCTTGCCTTCGAGCCTGCCCATGATTCCCACCCTTCGTTGTATAGCGAATGCTCGCACCCACGATCCGTCGTGTCCATCCGGACGCCTGCGCGCCCGGCAAACCGCTCCGCAAGGATGAATTTCCAAGCGCCTTCGGCGTCTGCTAAACAGAATCTCGCATGGTCGGGATCGGGGACCATGAAATCGGACAACCGCGCCCTATGAGCCTCCCACCCCGCGTCATCGTACCGCTGAGCCGCCGCCGCCGCTCACTCGCACCGGACAAGCACGCGCTGGCCAATGCCATTGGCATCCTGCTGATTCTGGCCGGGATCGCAATTACCATTGCCTCGACGTACCGCTCCGTCCTCAATCAGCGTTCGGAAACCGAGGCTCGCGCCAACCTGCTGCTGACCAACCAGACCCTCGCCCTGAGCGAGGAGATCGAACGCCAGTTCCTAGCCGTCGACCAAACACTGAGAGTCATGGCCCGTGCGTGGGAGGAAAATCCCCAGACCTTCGACCTCGAACGGCGCCGAGCAGATGCGAGCGTTCTGAGCGTTCTGAGCGGCCTTAGCCGCGATGCGATCCTGGTGGACGAAAACGGCATTGTCGGACAGGCCTCGATTCCAGAAGCGGTCGGACAGAACGTCGCCACCCGCGACTTCGTTGCCTATGCACGCAAGCAGCCAACACCTCCGGGCGGGGTGTTTATCGGCGGGGCTACCCTCGACCCTATAATGCGGCAATGGCATCTGAATGTCGCGGTGTGGCTGCACCATCCCGATGGATCCTATGCCGGGGCGATCGCTGCCGATTATCGGATTCCCGCGCTGCTGGATGTGTTCCATCGAGCCTTCGTCGGTTCCAACGGTCTCGTCGCCCTGATCGGCATGGCGGACGGGCGCATCCGGGCACATCTTGGCCCAACCGAGGCGGACCCGAACACCGATATCGCGGCCACGCCGATGGTCGCAGCGATGCGATCGAAACCCACCGGGCTCTGGACCGGCAAATCGTCCACCGATTCGGTCGAGCGTTTCCACGCTTTCCGCCGCCTGCCTAATCGAGACCTCGCACTGGTTATTGCCATGGAGCGATCGGAAGCGATGCTGCCGGCGACTGTCTGGCAATGGCAGGCGGCCCGGTTCGCCAGCGCGATCGTCCTGTTGCTCATCACGATGGGGGCGCTGCTGCTCCGCAGCGGGGACCTCGCTCGGGCACGCCGTCAGGCACAGGCCGCAGACCACGCCGCCTTGGCTTCCACCAATGCCCAGTTGCAAGTGGCCAAAGCCGAGGCCGAGGCCAAGGCCGAGCAACTGGAAGCCACGTTGGGCGGCATGACCGACGGTATCTATATGATGGACGCGCAATTCTGCCTTGTGGAGTGGAACGCCCGCTTCCCCGATCTGGCCGGCATCCCGCCCGATCTGCCGCGCGTTGGCCTGCCGATGGAAGAAATCCTGCGTGCCCAAGCGGTTACTGGCCTATTCGGCGAGATCGACATCGAGGCGGAGGTCGTGCGCCGCATGGCAGCGGTTCGCACGCTCCAATTCGGAACCACCGAACGCACCCGGCCGGACGGTCGCACGATCGAGCTGCGACGCCGAGGCCTGCCGGATGGCGGATTTGTTACCCTGTATTCGGACATCACCGAGCACAAACGCGTCGAAGCCGCTTTGCGCGAAGCCCGCGCCAACGCAGAGGCGGCGAACGCCGCCAAAACCCGCTTCGTCGCCATCGTCAGCCATGAAATCCGCACGCCGCTGAACGCGTTGCTGAACACCTTGCGATTGCTCGACGACAGCGTGTTGTCTTCGTCGCAGCGCGGTCTGGTGCACATGGCCACCCAGTCCGGCGACGCATTATCGAGCTTGATCAACGATATCCTAGAGATGTCGCGGATGGAGGCAGGCCAACTGACCTTGCGCGCGAGCGATTTCGAATTACGCCCCATGCTCGACAGTGCGATCGATATCTTCCGCACCCAGGCCGACGCTCGCGGCATCGTGCTGCGATCCTGGGTCGGGGACGACGTGCCGACCATGGTGACGCTGGACGGGGGACGGCTGCGACAGGTCTTGCTCAATCTCTTATCCAACGCCGTGAAATTCGCCCGTGCCGGAGAGGTGGTGTTGTCCGTGACCCGCGATTGGTCTGCCCGCAGCACCGCCGGCGGCCTGCGGATCGAAGTCGTGGATCGGGGACCCGCCATTGCTGCGGCCGATCGCGCGCGGCTGTTTCAGCCTTTTAGCCGCCTCGATCGCCCAGAAGGCGACCAACCCCTCGGCACCGGGCTGGGCCTTTCGATTTGCCACTTCCTGATCGTGCTGATGGGTGGAGAAATCGGCTGCGACACTTGGTCGGACGGTGAAGCGGAGGGCAACACCTTCTGGCTGACACTGCCCGAGACGGTCATTCCGGTCGCCGCGCCGGCAACAGCCCCGATCCAGCTGTCCGTGGTCCCAACCTCCGACCTGCCGCGCCGCCTTCCACCGCCGACCCGTATTCTGGTGGTCGACGACGTGCGAGCGAATCAGGTGATCGCCGCCACGTTATTGCGCCGCGTCGGGCATAGCGTCGACATCGCGTCCAATGGCGCCGAAGCCATCGCCGCAGTACAGCGCAAGCCGTTCGATATCGTCTTTATGGACATCTTCATGCCGGACATGAGCGGCCAGGAAGCCACCCGACATATCCGCGCACTGCCCGGTATAGCGGGACAGATGCCCATCCTGGCACTGACCGCGAATACCGCGCCGGAGGACGAGGTCCTGTTCGTGTCGGCCGGCATGAACGGCGTGCTGGCCAAACCGGTATCGCTACCGGAATTGCAGGCGGCCTTGCTTCGCCATGTCTGGCGCGGCCATCCGGCCGACGGAATGACCGTGTCCAGGGCCGCCCCCACCGAGGGCGGCCCCGATTCCATCCTATCGCTGGAGCGCATCGGCGAACTGAGAACAAACCTGCCGGCCGAGGTCCTAGAAACGTTGGTAGAGCAGTGTCTGACCGATCTTGAGGAACGTATGCCGCCATTCCGGCGTGCATTGGCTGCCGGGCGCGCCTTCGAAGTCGAGACGCAGGCCCATACCATCGCCGGTGTCGCCGCTGGCTACGGATTGGCCGCACTTGAAGCGAAAGCCCGCGCGATCATGGCCGCCGCAAAAGCGGGGGATACAAACGCGTTCGCGGACGCATTCGCCGAAACCGAAGCCGAATTGGCACGCGGTGGAGCTGCCCTGCGTGAAATTTTGCAAAAAAACGCAGTATCGCCGGTTTCGTTAACTTCAAATTAACCATCGCAGTGCATAATGCCGGTCATGCTTTCGACATCCTCGCTTTCCGCATTCTCGGCCACCCTACCGACCGCGCCGCCCTCTCGGCCGAGTACTCCCGCAGGCACGCGCCAATATGCCCGCGGGCCCGGCACCTCCCCCACCGAGGCAGCGGCACCCAAACCGCCACCGGTACCGCGCGGCAGCGGTGAGCCGCCGCCCCGAGCGTTGCCACGCGGATCGTTGCTCGACTTGTCCGCATGATCTCGCGTCGGGGTCGATCCGAGACGTCCGGCACCGCAGAGTAGCGGCATGTCAGGGTTCATTCGCCGCATTCCAGAAAGCGACAACCGCGAGCGCGACGTTTGCGTCGATTGCGGCCATATCGCTTACGTCAATCCGAAGGTCGTCGTCGGCTCTGTCGTTATGTCTGGCTCGGCGGTGCTGTTATGCCGCCGCGCCATCGAACCACGACGCGGTTACTGGACCTTGCCCGCAGGCTACATGGAACTGGGCGAAACGCTGGAAGAAGGTGCCGCCCGGGAAGCCATGGAGGAAGCCGAGGCCGATATCGCCATCGAAGGCATCCTCGGCGTGTTCAGTATCGCCCGTATCGGTCAGGTCCAAGTGATTTTCCGCGCCCGCTTTGCCAATCCGGACGCACCGCACCATGCTGCCGGCCCGGAAAGCTTGGAAGTCGGATTATTCGAGTGGGACAGCATTCCATGGGACGAAATCGCTTTCCCGTCAGTCCATTGGGCACTGAAAGCGTGGCACGACGGCCGAGCTGAGACGCTGGGTGCGCCGGCCACCAATCCAGCAAACGACCGTCGCGGGGTACATTGTCTAGGAAGTGTCGCAGCCCCTTAAAAATGCTCGGTTTTCTTCTTTCGCATTAACCTTTTGTTTACCTATTGCGCCCATGATGATCCCAACCGGCGGGCTCCTTCGCCGTGTCGGAGATCGAAAGTGACCGAAAAAACCGCACCTAAACCGCGCAAACGACGGGCTGTCAGTATCGCATCGGGCGCCCATGTCCCGCATATCGACCTCGATGCCTTGTTCCGAGCCGGGCACGGCGCCGACACGATGGCGAGCGCGGCGGCAGCGCCGCTGGAAGGCGCGGCGATGACCGGCGGCGGCATCCAGACCGCAAACGCCACAGCACCCGATGCCACACTGC
>JBAXFK010000276.1:0-5638 GCA_037139955.1 Rhodospirillales bacterium | reverse complement strand
TTCGGTCCATGGATTGCGAACTAACATTTATTGTTAATTTTGTCAAGTTGTATTTTAGACCGGCCAGAGACCGATCGCAGCGGCTTCCGGGATCCGGAAGTCGCTAGGCGCTGAAACCCGGCAGGCGCCGGAAGAACCTAGCGCTAAAAATCCAGAGGGGGGGGTATTGGGTCGAAGGATACGCCGGCCTGTATTTGCAAACTGCGTACAGTGCTACCGCCCGCCAAATTCGCCCGCTCTCGACAATGCCCCCCGGTCCATCCGAGAATATGCTCAACCAACTAACCCACGGAGGAAATCGCCATGCGCCTCGCCATCATCGGCCAACAAGACTTCGGCAAGGCCGCGTTGGAGGCTTTCGTGAAGCGCGGCGACGACGTGGCCGCTGTGTTCTGCGCGCCGGAAAAAGGTCGCCCCGACCCGCTGCGACTCGCGGCCGAGGCCCTGGGCATCGCGGTCTACCAATTCCCGAAACTCACCGATCCCGAAGCGCTGCAAGCGCTCAAGGATGCCGCCGTCGATATTGGCGTCATGGCCTATGTCACGCAGTTCGTGCCGCAGGATTTCTGCAACATCCCGAAGAACGGCACGATCCAGTTCCATCCCAGCCTGCTGCCCCTTCATCGCGGTGCGAGTTCCATGAGTTGGTCGATTATTTGCGGCCGCACCGAGACCGGATTCGCCATCTTCCGCCCAACCGACGGGTTGGACGAAGGCCCCGTTCTGCTTCTCCGCTCGGTTCCCATAGAACCTGAGGATACACTCGGAAGTCTTTATTTCGGAAAGATTTTTCCGATGGGTGTCGCCGGATTGATCGAAGTCGCGGACCGCGTTGTCGCAGGCAAAGCGCCCGCCATCGCGCAGTACGAACCCGCCGCCGGCTACGAAGGCATCCTCCGCGACGCCGAGTCCCGCATCAACTGGGCCAACCACGTCGATATGACCTTCAACCTGATTCGCGGCTGCAACCCCGCACCGGGCGCCTGGACCACTGCGCCGGACGGTAAGAAGGCATTCTTGTACGAAAGCACCAAGCGGCATGCGCGCACCTTCTCCGAGGTAAAGGGCAAGAAGATCGGCGAGATCGTGGCGCAGAACGGCACCAGCCTGACGATCCACGGACAAGGCGGCTTTATCGAGGTCCACCGTATCCGCGTCGAAGGCGGCAAAAAAGTCGCCGCCTCCGAATCGGGGCTGACAGTGGGTATGATTCTCGGAGGGTAATGTTGCCGCACGACGCGGCAACCGGTAACTTCTAGCGACACTACGAAGCTGGATCCGAACTTTCATGCTCGCCCGCCTGTTTTTGGCCACTGCGGCGCTTTTTGTCGCAGGGTCGGATGCCGCCACCGCCCGCGACCTGACCGTCGTCGCGCGGAGCGAAGCGCTGGGCGCCATCCTGAGCGAGGCCTACCTCCATCCATTTTCGGCGGTGACCGACCTCGGTACGGTCGTCGCGTCGTGGGATGGCGGATTGGACACGCTGCGCGACCAGTTCAAGAACCCGGAGAACGCCTGGGATCTCGTGCTGCTCGACCCCGACGAGTTGGCGACCGGCTGTATCGAGGGTCTATTCGAAAAAACCGATTGGACTGCGGTCGGCGGCAAAGATCGATATCAACCCTGGGCCCTGAGCGACTGCGGCGTCGGCGCTATGCTTACCAACACCATCCTGGCCTGGGACAAGGACAAATTCCCGGCCGTCCCCACCTGGACCGATTTCTGGGACGTAGCGAAATACCCCGGCAAGCGCGGCCTGCGCAAAGACGGGCGCGGCGCGCTGGAAATCGCATTGCTGGCCGACGGGGTGGCGCCAGCCGACGTCTACAAAACGCTCGCCAGCAAGGACGGTGTCGATCGCGCGTTCCAGAAGCTCGACCAACTGCGCCCCTATATCGTGTGGTGGAACAGCGGGGCCGAGGCGGCGAAGATCCTCGGTTCCGGCGACGTGCTCATGACGAGTGCACCGAGCAGCGCGATCGCGACGGCGGCGCGTTTGGATGGACGGAATTTTGGCTTGCAGTGGGCCTCCAGTCTTTACGATGTCCTGAGTTGGGGCGTCCCCAAGGGCAGTCCCAACCTGCGCACCGCCCAACAATTCCTCTATTTCGCCGGCATGCAGGCGATCGAGACTCGGCTTGTCAGACAGGCCGGATTGGTCGGCCCGGCCAAAGGCTTGAACGAGGGCCTGCCGCCGGAGCTGCAAGCGATTTCCCCCAGCAATCCCCCGAACATGGCGACGGCACTGCGGGCCGATGTCGGATTCTGGCACGAGAATCAAACCAAGCTGCGGCAGCGCTTCGACGCATGGCTGGGCAAATAGACGCCACCGTCCGAACCGAAGAACGCGACGGGACAACCGTACTGATCGTGTCGGGACACCTGGATGTCCACGCCGCCGGCCGACTGTGGAAACAAGCCCTGCGGATGGCGCGGCAGGCGAAATCCCTTTCCCTCGATCTCGCCGGGGTGGATTACTGCGATATGTCCGGCGCGGCGTTGCTTGTGGCGATCGAAACCGCACGCGGCAAGCCGGGCGCGCCGAACGGCGCTTCGCCGCAAACCGAGGCTTTGTTGCAGCGCGCTCGCCTTGCCGCCGCCCCTACCCCGCCCGGTCGCACGGCCGGCCCATCCGATGGGACGCGCCTGTTCGCCGGCTTTGCTGGGAACGTCGCCTATTTGGGGGAAGTCGCGGTGGCCGTCGCGACCATCCCAAAACGCGCGCGTATGCTTCGGCCACCCGACATCCTGCGCTACGCCGATCAGGCCGGGGTCAAAGCAATCCCGCTGGTATTGTTGCTGGGTTTCCTGATGGGCCTCATTCTGGCCTTCCAATCGGCGGTACCGATGCGGCGCTTCGGCGCCGATTTATATGTCGCCAATCTCGTGGCCATCAGTCTGTTACGGGAATTGGGGCCGTTGCTGTCGGCGGTGATCCTGGCCGGGCGCACCGGATCGGCATTCGCTGCCGAGATCGGCTCGATGAAAGTGAACCAAGAGATCGACGCCTTGGCGACCATGTCGCTCGACCCGGTCACCCTGTTGGTGCTGCCCCGGCTGATCGCGGCTGTTCTGACGATGCCGGCCTTGGTGCTGGCGCTGGATGTCGCGGGGTTGCTGGGCATGGCCACGGTGATGAAAGCCTTCGGCTACCCGCTTGTCGCCGTCGCGCACCAGGTCCAGGCGGCCACCAGCGCCATCGACCTGTTCGGCGGGCTGTTCAAGGGGATGTGTTTCGGCTTCGCCGTCGCACTCATCGGATGCCGCGCGGGATTGGCAACGGGGGTTGGGCCGCGAGCAGTGGGTCAGGCGGCGACGGCGGCGGTGGTCGGCGGGATCGTGGCGACCATCTTCCTCGATGGTTTGTTCGCTCTGCTGTTCTATCGGCTGGGCCTATGATCGCCGTCCGCGTCGTCGAATCCAGCCAGCGATTCGGGACGCGGACGATCTTCCGCGACGTGTCGTTCGAGGTCGCCGAGGGGGAGGTTTTCGCGATCCTCGGCGGCTCCGGCTGCGGCAAATCGACGCTGCTGAACCAGTTGATCGGCCTGCTGCCGCCCAGTTCGGGAAAAATCGAGGTCATGGGCCAGACCATCACCGGGCCGAGCGGCGCGGCCGGGCGCTTGGCGATGCAACGCAAGATCGGGGCGATGTTCCAATCCGGCGCGTTATTCGGGTCGATGACATTGTTGGAAAACGTCATGCTGCCGCTGGAGATGTTCACCGACCTCCCTCCCGATGGGCGCGAAGCCGTGGCCCGCGTCAAGCTCGGTTCGGTCGGACTGGGCCACGCGACGGGCCTGATGCCGGCGGAGATTTCCGGTGGCATGGCAAAACGGGCCGGCATTGCGCGCGCCATGGCGATGGATCCGCCGCTCTTGTTCCTGGACGAACCCTCGGCAGGGTTGGACCCGGTTACCTCGGCCGAATTGGATCGGTTGATATTGGATTTACGGCACGATCTGGGGACGACATTCGTGGTGGTGACGCACGAACTCGCCTCGATCCTGGCGATCGCGGATCGCTGCATCGTGCTGGATCGCAACGCCTACCCCGATGGCGGCGGCACGATTGCGATCGGCGATCCCCGCACGTTGCGGGACGAAGGCACGCATAAAATGGTTCGAGCCTTCTTCCGGCGCGAGATACCGGCCAAGGAGGCGAAATGACCGAGGCACGCGGCACCTTCTTGCGCGTCGGCCTGCTGATCCTGGGCGGGGCGGGCATTCTGATCGGGTTGCTCTGGTTCCTCGGCGGTACGCAGATTCGCAATGGGACGGTCTACGAATCCTATTTCGGCGAATCGGTTCAAGGCCTGGAGATCGGAGTCGCAGTCCGCTATCGCGGAGTCGCAGTCGGCCGGGTTACCGATATCGGGCTGGTGACGGCGGAATACGGCGCCGGCGACACAGCCAAGATCGACCAGACAACCTACCGGCTGGTGTTTGTGCGCTATTTGGTGGACCCCAAACGTGCCGGCCGCCTGCCCGACACGACGACCGCAGTGAAGCTGGGATTGCGGTCGCGCTTGGCCTCGGCCGGGCTGACCGGCATCACCTATATCGAGCTCGATTTCCAGGATCCGGGCAAGAACCCCGCCGCGACCGTGCCCTGGACCCCGATGGGCGAATACATTCCATCGGTCCCCACCACGCTGTCGCGGGTCGAAGACGCGACCAAAATGTTGATCGAGAAGTTGAACCAGATCGACATCGTCCGCTTCGCCGATAACGCCACCCACTTGCTGGAGAACACCGACCGGTTGGTCGCCTCGGTCGAGGAGCAATTGCGCGCAGCGAACTTACCGGCCCTGACGGCGAGTATGCGCCAGAGTGCGGACTCGTTGCGGCGCTTGGCAGAGAACCCCGATATCGGTCGCATCTTGGCCGGCTCGGCAGCGGCGACCGAGAAACTGACTCAGACCATCGCGCAAATCCCGCCGCTGATCGCATCCGTGCAAACGGTGGCGAAACGCGCCGATAGCGGGATGGCCGATACCCAGCAGGCATTGGTGCCGTTGCTGCGCGATTTGACTGCGGCGACCGCCAATCTGCGGGATATCACGGCATCGCTGCGCCGCGACCCGGCGCAGATTCTGACGGGGGCGCCACCCCCACGGCAAACGGGGAACGGGCGATGAAGCGGCGCATATTGCTGGCGGGAATCGGCGCGCTGGGCGGGTGCTCGGTGTTGCCCGCACGGGAATACCAGCAGCGTCGCGAATGGCCCCTGCTGCCGCAACGCCCATCCGCGATACCGTTCGACCGGGGTGGGCGGGTGCTGCTGATCCGCACCCTAACCGCCGCCCCAGGATTGGAAGCGCGCGGCGTGCAATGGCTGCTAAACGATGGCAGCCTGAATACGGATTACTACGAGCAATGGGCGGTGCCCCCTGGCGATGCTATGGAAGAAGCGTTGCGCCGTTGGCTGTCGGACTCCGGTCTATTTGCGGCCGTGGTTGCACCGGGCAGCCGGGTGATGCCGCATTTCGTATTGGAAGCCGAACTGACTGCCTTGATCGCGGAGCCCCGGACCGGATTGGCGCGCGCCGCGCTGGCACTGGTTCTGTCGGAACCGAAGGGGGAGACGTCGCGGGTGCGGTTGCAACGGACGGAAACCGCCGAGGTGCGGCTAGGGG
>JBAXFK010000275.1:0-5657 GCA_037139955.1 Rhodospirillales bacterium | reverse complement strand
CCAGTAACCAATACATGAACGCCGGCCCGCTGAGCGATAGCCATGCCCAATCGAGGCGCGTCGCATCGATCGCCAGCAACGGGTAAGCAAGCCAGCCCAGCCATTCGAAGAAATAGTTTGGATGGCGGCTGTATCTCCAAAACCCGACATCGCAGACTCGCCCCCGGAACCGCTGCAACTGTGCGTCGGCGACGCCCTCCCCAACGATGGCGACAAGCATGACCGCGATCGCCAAGCCGTCTTGCGCCCGAGGAAATGGCGCGGGGTTCGCCGCCGCCAATCCCATCGACAACGTCAAGAATGCCGCCGCCGCCGCCTGAATTTGCAAGAACCAGAACAGCCGCATTTGGAACCCTGCGCCCCATTCGGCGCGCAAGGTCGCGTAGCGAGCGTCTTCCGGACCGGTAAAGGAACGGTGTGCGATATGGACACCCAGACGGAGCGCCCAAATCGCGATCAGGCCGGCTACGATCGTGCCGCGAAGCGAAATACCGGGCAACAAGGCCAGCAAAATACCGCCCGCCCCGATGGAAAACGACCAGACCGCATCGACCCAGCCAGAGTTTCCCGTCGCCCGCTGCACCGCCCACGCGCCGGCCATGCAGGCCGACAATAGGCAAGCGGTGAGAACGAACCAACCTATCATCGTGCTGACTCCGCATGCAGGAACGTCGCGCTATCGGCCAAAATCGGTGCCTTCCAGGCCAGCATGCCGGACAAAGCGCCCACGATCGTCATGTGTCCGACGCCGCTATAACGCCGCAGTTCGGCACGTCCGCCCAGCGCGGTCAGGCGCTCGGCCAAGTTCTCCGAGTTTCTGGGATAGACGACGGAATCCATGTCGCCCGTCAGCAGCAGCATGGGCGGTGCGCCAGCCCTGGCGAAACTAATCGGCTGGGTCAGAGCCAAATCCCCAGCGGGTGCGAAAATCGTGGCCAGCACGGGGTCGTGCAGCGGCAAAAAATCGTAGGGGCCAGCCAGCCCGATCATGCCCGCGATCGCGCGGTCGGGATCGAGCCCCACACGGCCCAAAAACGATTTCTCCAGCGTCAGCATGGCCGCGATATGTGCGCCGGCCGAGTGACCCATCAGAAACAGGCGTTCGGAGTCGCCACCATGCGCGGCCGCGTTCGCGGCGGTCCAGGCCACCGCCGCCGCCGCGTCGTCGACGAAAGCCGGAAACAGCACTTCGGGGTAGACGCGATAATCGGGGATAACAACAGTAAAGCCGCGATCGGCCAAAGCGGAACCGACGAAACGGTACATTGCCCGATCGCCGGCCCGCCAACCGCCGCCGTAGAAAAAAACCACCACCGGCCCGCCGGATTGTGCGGGCCGGTAGATGTCGAGTTTGTGCCGAGCGGCTTCCCCGTAGGACACGCCCGTCTGGATCGCTATGCCGTGCGAAGGCGCCACGGCATTCAGCAAGCCGGTGCCGGAGCATGCGCTCAGCAACCAAGTCAGCATCATGACGGGGCGAATACGTCGCATCGTTACCCCAACCACCGCTGCGCCATGCCCAGCCAGCCGTCGAACCGCACACCCTCGGTAGCGACAAAGCACAAACACGGCCGGTCGCCGTCGATGACCGGGTTGTGCCGATGGTCGCCCTCGACCTCCGCCAAATCGCCGGTCGCGAAACGCTGCCCCGCATCGACGAACGACCCTTCGAGCACACATGTCAGTTCGAGCCCATTGTGCCCGTGGGTTGGCAATGCCTTGCCCGGCACCGCTTCCAGCAATCCCGCCAGCAATGTCCTTGCCCCGGTCAACGGTCTCCAGCGCAACCCGATCCCGACGCGCCGCCATGGCCCGAAGGCACAAGCGTCCAGCGGCGGCGGCAATCCCGGACTGCGCGCGATTGGCGGCATGCGAACGACCGGACGTTCGATCCGAGCGAGGACGCGTGCTAGGGCGTCGTCTGCAAGAGCGGTTGGCGGTAGGGTGTCTAGTTCGGTGCCGCCCACCGCCTCGACCAAGGATTTCAGCCGACGGCATTGCGCGCACCCATGCAAATGCGTGGCCACAACCAGCCCGAGGGCTTCCGGCAAAGCACCGCCCGCATAGGCAGCCAGCGTTGTTTCGGTGGGGTGATGGTGGTTCACGAAAAATCCTTCAAAGCACCGCGCAGCTTCGCCATCGCCAAGCGGAGACGCGATTTCACGGTCCCCAGGGGAATGTTCAAATCGCGCTCGATTTCGGCATGGGGTTTGTCCAAAAAGAAGGCGGCGCGCACGACTTCGATCTGTTCGCGAGAAAGACTAGCCATGGCGGCCCGCACCCGCAGGTCGCGTTCCCCCGCCAGAAGCACTTCATCCGCACGCGGGCCGTCGTCCACCTGTTCGATCTGGTCTGGCAGTAAAGTATCCGGGTGGTGTTCGCGGCGAAGGATATCGATCCGCAGGTTGCGGGCGATGGTGAAAATCCAAGTCGCGGCACTCGCCCGGTCCGCGTCGAACTGCGCCGCCTTGCGCCAGACCGTCAGCATCGTTTCCTGCGCGATCTCCTCGGCCGAGGCGGCGGAGGCCCCAGCCCGCATCAGCAAGGTTTTCACGCGCGGGGCGAAATGACGGAACAGGGCACCGAATGCGCTGCGATCCGCACTCGAGGCGACGGCGCGGATATGCGCGGCGTGGTCTTCGGCGGGTGGGATCAGCGCCAACGACGGCATGCCCGGCGGTCGACCGACGTCCCAGCGTGCATGGCGGATTCCGAATGCATTCATGTCTCCCTTTACGCGGTGCTCGGCCGATTGGATCACGGGCGGCGGCGGTGATCCAATCGGGCACCCGCATCGTAATATCGGACAGAATACCGGCAAAGGCTGCAACCGCATGGACGTCACGATAAAGGGCCCGGGGCGCGACATCGCCGTGATCGGCACCGGGATCTCCGGCCTGTCCGCCGCTTGGCTGCTGAGCAAGCGGCACCGCGTGACCGTTTACGAAAGCGCCAGTCGGCCAGGCGGCCATAGCAATACTGTGGACGCGACAACGCCAAACGGTACGGTCGCAGTGGATACTGGGTTTATCGTCTTCAACGATAATACCTATCCGAACCTGATCGCGCTGTTCGCGCATCTCGGTGTGAAAACCGTGGCATCGGACATGACCTTTGCGGTGTCGCTGGACGGCGGGCGGCTGGAATACGCCGGAACCGATGCGTTCGGGCTGTTCGCGCAACCGGCCAACCTATTCAGCACCCGTTTCTGGTCGATGCTGCGCGACATCCGGCGCTTCTACCGCGATGCGCCTGCACAGGCCTCGGCCATGGAAGCCGACCGCAGCATTGGCGCCCTGCTCGACCGTTTCGGTTACGGCGTAGCATTCCGCGACGATCACCTTATGCCTATGGCTGCCGCCATTTGGTCCGCCAGCGCTCGGGAACTGCTCGATTATCCCGCCGCGAGTTTCATCCGTTTTTGCGAAAACCATGGTTTGTTGCGGATTTCTAACCGCCCGATTTGGCGTACCGTGGCTGGCGGTAGCCGGGTCTACGTCCGAAAATTGACCGAGGTCTTGCGCCCCCAATTGCGATTGGATCGCGCCGTGGTGTCGGTACAGCGGACCCCGCTCAGCGTTTTGGTGCAGGATAGCAGCGGCGCGACCGATCGTTTCGACGATGTTGTTATCGCCACCCACGCCGATCAGGCCCTGATGCTGCTAGACGATGCCGATGCAGGGGAGCGCGCACTGCTTGGAGCGTTCCGCTATGTGAAAAACCGTGCAGTATTGCATGCCGACACCGCGCACATGCCGCGCCGCAAGCGGGTTTGGTCGAGTTGGAATTACCTCGGCAGTCGCGACAACGATCGGCTTTGCGTCACCTACTGGATGAACCGTCTGCAAGGACTGCCGAACGAAACCCCACTGTTCGTAACCCTCAATCCGGTCGAACCGCCGCGCGCGGAAACTATCCTGCACACCGAGATGTACGAGCATCCGCAATTCAACGCCGACGCAATGCGGGCTCAGCGTTCGCTCTGGTCTTTGCAGGGCCGCCGACACACGTGGTTTTGCGGCGCCTATTTCGGTGCCGGATTTCATGAGGACGGGTTGCAGGCCGGCCTCGCGGTAGCCGAACAACTCGGCGGAGTCCGGCGCCCCTGGACCGTCGCGAACGAGAGCGGTCGTATCCACGTCGGGCCACCGCTGGAACAAGCGCTATGAAATCGGCGCTTTATCGCGGCATCGTCGTACACCAACGCGTCAGACCGCGACGTCACCGGCTGCGCTACGCGCTGTCCTGGATGCTCTTCGACCTGGACGAGTTGCCGGAACTGCACCGGTCCCTCCGCTTCTTCTCGTATAACGGGCGCAACCTGCTGGGCTTTCGCGACAGCGACCATTTGGACGGCTCCAACCGCCCCTTGCGCATGCAGATCGAGGCCATATTGACCCAGGCTGGCTTGGCCCCGGATGGAGGGCGGATCGGGGTACTGTGCATGCCACGCGTGTTGGGCAGCGTGTTCAACCCGATCGCCGTGTGGTTCTGCCACCGCCGCGACGGGTCGCTTTCGGCGATGCTGTACGAGGTGAACAACACTTTCGGCCAGCGGCATTGCTATCTGATCCCCACCCCCAATAACGATCCGGCCGCAACAACGGTGCGCCAGCGCTGCGACAAGCAGTTCTATGTCTCACCGTTCATGCCGATGGACATGATTTACGATTTCAACGTCACCCTGCCCGGCGAGATCGCCAGTGTGGTCGTGAACGCCAGTGACTCGGATGGGCTTACGATCGCCACATCCTTTGTCGGCCACCGCCGCGCACCGACCGACACCGCCTTGCTCGGTATCGTACTGCGGCACGGCATCCTGGCGCTGAAAATTGTCGCCGCCATTCATTGGGAGGCAGCGAAACTCCTGCTGAAGGGCATGCGCATCCAACCGCGACCGGCCCCGCCGGTTCGGACCGTGACCATCGTGCAATCCAGCCAGGGCTAGACCATGTCCGATCTGTCCTTCGACACCGCGCGCGCGACCGGCCTCGTCGCTCCCAAACAGAGCTGGTGGGCCAACGCCTTGTTATCCAGCGTGCGTGTCGGGCGGTTGACGCTGGTGACGCCGTCCGGCGTGCGCCTGACCCACACCCCCATTGCGCCAGGGCCGGAGGGCACGATGGTCCTGCATCGCTGGCGCACCCTACGACGGCTGCTGGCCGGCGGCGACGTGGCCGGCGGAGAAGCCTATATGGATGGCGATTGGAGCAGCCCCGACCTCCCCGCGCTGATCGAGTTGGTCGCCAGCAACGCCGCCCTGGTGCAAACCATCGGCGGCAGCCGGATCGCGCGGTGGTTGAACCGACTGCATCACCGGATGAACGCCAACACCAAGCGCGGCAGCAAGCGCAATATCGTTCGGCACTACGATCTGGGTAACGAATTCTATGCCGCCTGGCTCGATCCGGGGATGACCTATTCCTCGGCGCTGTACTGCACCGGGGCGGAATCGCTAGAAGACGCGCAAACCGCCAAGCAGGACCGCGCGATCGACCTGCTGGCGCTTAATGGCGGCGAACGCGTGCTGGAAATCGGCTGCGGCTGGGGCGGGCTCGCCGAACGCCTCATCCACCGCTCGGCGTGCCACGTCACCGGGCTGACGCTATCCCCGGCGCAATGCGCATTCGCGACCGACCGCCTGCGCAACACCGGGG
>JBAXFK010000274.1:0-5755 GCA_037139955.1 Rhodospirillales bacterium | reverse complement strand
TGAGCGAGCTTAAATTGCCGAACCCGGTGTATCAAAGTCGTTGACACGTTCCGTCTGACCCTCCGGTCGATCTCCAGGTGTCCGCTCTCCAACCAAACCGGCCATGGCGTGACCTCGGCGGCGACAGTCGACCGTTCACACCCATTCAAGCCGACCCACCGCTCGGCCTTGCGGGTGGTGGCTACTGTCCGGTAGAATTTACCAACGGCGCGTATCGCGTGTGGAGTTTTTGGAGAAGATCATGGCCAGCGAGCGACTTGCCTCGACCATCGACGACGACGCCGCCACCGGCACGACGTCCGCTCGACTGCGCGAGAAGTATCGCGCCGAACGCGATCGCCGCCTGCGCCAGGACGGAACCGCCCAGTATATCGAGACCAAGGGCCGCTTCGCCCGCTATCTCGACGATCCCTACGCCGATCCGACGTTCACCCGTCCCGCGCTGAAGGAGACGATCGAGGTCGCCATCCTCGGCGGCGGGTTCGGCGGCCTGCTTGCCGCCGCGCGTTTGTCCGCCGCGGGCATCGACGACGTGCGCATCATCGAAAAGGCCGGGGATTTCGGCGGCACCTGGTACTGGAACCGGTATCCCGGCGCGGCGTGCGATACCGAGGCTTATATCTACATGCCGCTGCTGGAGGAGGTCGGTTACATCCCGACCACCAAATATGCCAAGGCTCCGGAGTTGTATGAGCATTGCCGCCGGATCGGCCGGCATTTCGATCTCTACAAAAAGGCCTGTTTCCAGACGGTCGTCACCGAAGCCCGTTGGGATGAAAAGACCCTGCGCTGGACGGTAACGACCGATCGGGGCGACGTGTTCCAGGCCCGTTTCGTCATCATGGCCGGTGGAACCACGCTTGGCCGGCCGAAGCTGCCGGGCGTGCCGGGGATCGAAAGCTTCAAGGGCCATACGTTTCACACCAGCCGCTGGGACTACGAATACACCGGCGGCGATTCCAGCGGCGGCCTGGACGGGCTGCGCGACAAGCGCGTCGGCATCATCGGCACCGGCGCCACGGCGGTGCAATGCGTTCCGCACCTGGGGCGGTCGGCGAAGGAGTTGTTCGTCTTCCAGCGCACGCCATCCTCCGTGGACGTCCGCGCGGACCGCCCGACCGATCCGGATTGGGCCGCCGGCCTGAAGCCGGGTTGGCAACAGGAGCGGATCGCCAATTTCACCACCGTGATTTCCGGCGGCGATTTCGATGTCGATCTGGTCAACGACGGCTGGACCGACCTGATCGGCAACATCCTGCTGGCCGCGCGCCGGCGGCAAAAGGCCGGCGATCCGGTGGAGGACCCGCAGGCCCTGATCCAGCAGGCCGACGACCAGAAAATGGATCAGGTCCGCGCCCGGATCGACCAGATCGTCAAAGACCCCGCGACGGCGGAGGCGCTGAAGCCCTGGTACAACCAGTTCTGCAAGCGCCCCTGCTTCCATGACGATTATCTGCCGACCTTCAACCGCCCGAACGTCCATCTGATCGACACCAAGGGCAAGGGCGTCGAACGGATCACCGAAAAGGGCGTCGTGGTCGACGGGCAGGAATACGAACTCGACTGTCTGATCTATGCTACGGGCTTCGAGGTCGGCACCGGCTATACCCGCAATATCGGGTTCGAGCTTTACGGGCGCGACGGTCAGAGCCTGACCGACAAATGGAAAGACGGCGCGGAGACGCTGCACAGCCTGTTTACGCGCGGTTTCCCCAACCTGATCGTTTTCTCGACCATGCAATCGGGACAAAGCGCCAACTTCCAGCACATGCTGGACGTGAAATCGCAACATATCGCCTATGTTCTGAGCGAGGCGCGCGCGCGCGGGATCAAGGCTCTGGAGCCGAGCGCGGAGGCGGAGAAGGATTGGGTGGATACGATTGTTAAGTTGGCGGTCGGTCGGCGCGCCTTTTTGTCGGAATGCACGCCCGGTTACTACAATAATGAGGGCGGCGAACTCGACATGCGGATCGCGAAGAACAACCAGTATTGGCGAGGGCCGGTCGTCTACATCCGCCAGCTCGACCGCTGGCGCGCCGAAGGCACGTTGCCGGGGCTGGAACTGACGCACTGACGTCGGGCCGGCGTTGCGAAGGCCGTCGGATGGCGGGTAGCATGGTTCGGAATATGTCGGCTCAAATCGAGCCTGAATAACGAGACGGAGGAATCCCAGGGATATGACCAAGCAGGAAGTATTGTCACGGTCGGAACTGCTGGCGGCGGACGACGCAACGATCGAGGATGCCATCGCGCATGCCGATCCGATGGTCCTCCGCGGCCTGCTTTACCAGCTCACCGGCGATCCGGAGGTCGCGGCGACAGGCGTGAAGATGGTGCTGGCCGGCTACTTCGACGTTCCCGCGCCGGCGACGGAAGCGGACGTGGCGCTGCTGCGGCGCAAGGGCGTCGCGTTCCTGAAGGCCTATCGCGACAGCGGCGCTGGAGAAATCTCCGTCGGCCCGACAGACCGGCTGGCCGCCAGCCTGGGCCTGATGCTGGGTCGGACCATGGAAGGCGACGATCTGCGCCATCACGTGGAGGAACTGGCGCTCGATCCGTCGGTGCGGTCGCTGCACTGGCGGGAGGAGCCCGATCCGGAACGGCTGAAGGACTTCACCGTGACGGTCATCGGTGCCGGCATGGGCGGGCTGAACGCCGCGCTGCAACTGCGCAAGGCCGGTTTCCCCTTCACCGTGCTGGAGAAGAACAACGGCGTCGGCGGAACCTGGTGGGAAAACCGCTATCCCGGCGCCCGTGTCGATACGCCCAGCCGCTCTTACACGCATCTGTTCGGGGTCGACTTTCCGTACCCCAACCCGTTCTGCGAGTGGCGGGAGAACGTGAAATACTTCGACTGGGTCGCCGATAACTTCGACCTGCGCCGGCACATCCAGTTCGAGACCGAGGTCAAGTCGCTGACCTGGGACGAGGCCGCCAATGAATGGATCATCGACATCGTCGGGCCGGATGGCGCGCGTACGCTCCGTTCCCGCGCGGTGATCACGGCCGTCGGGTTCCTCAACCGCCCGAACATCGCCAGCTTCCCCGGTGCCGAAACCTTCGCCGGTTCGTCGTGGCACACCGCGCGGTGGCCGGAGAGCACCGACCTGAAAGGCAAGCGGGTCGCGGTGATCGGCACCGGCTGCACCGGCTATCAGATGGTCCCCGAGATCGCGCTGGAGGCCGCCCAGGTCACCGTGTTCCAGCGGACGCCGCAATGGGTGTTCCCCGTGCCCGGCTACCGGTCGCCGTTCCCGCCCCAGGTCAACTGGCTGGACCGCAACCTGCCGTTCCACACCAACTTCATGCGGGCACGCACGTGCTCTCTGGATCGTATCGCCAACGTCGCGCAGATCGATCCCAACTTCCAGGATCCCTACGCCTGCAACCCGCTGAACAAGCGTGCCCGCGAAGGCTGCATCGAATTCCTCGAACGCAAGCTCGGCGATCCCGCGCTGGTGGCGGCCATGACTCCGCCGCACCCGGTCTGGTCGGCGCGCGCGGTCGTTGTCGACCCCGACTATTCCATCCTCGACGCCCTGATGCGCGACAACGTCTCCCTGGTCACCAGCGGGATCGAGCGTATCGAGCCGAACGGCATCGTGGGCAAGGATGGGGCGGTGCATGAAGCGGATGTGATCGTTTACGCAACGGGCTTCCATGCCACGGAATATTTGTATCCGATGACCATCACCGGCCGGGGCGGACAGAAGCTCGAGGACCTCTGGAAGAAGGACGGCGCGCGCGCCTATCTCGGCTGCATGATGCCGGGCTTCCCCAATCTCTGGTCGATCTACGGCCCGAACACCAATGGCGGGCTTACCGTGGCAACGTTCCACGAAAAGGTCGCCCATTACGCGCTTCAGTGCATGCAGACGCTGGTGCTGGGCAACGGTGGCGCGATGGAGCCTCGGTCGGAGGCTTTCTGGGACTACAACCGCCTGGTGGACGAACGGAACAGCACCAAGGTATGGAGCGATCCGCGCGCCCATAATTATTACTGGACCGAACACGGGCGTTCGGCGGTGATGAACCCGTTCTACACCGCCGAGATGTCGGGCTTCCTTCGGGAACCCGCCCTTGAGGATCTCGCGATCGCCTGAGGTTACGCTTTCCGCTTGAGACGCGCCCTTCTTGCTTTCGCTTGAAGGGCGCGTCGGCGGGTGCCCCTTGGTTCAGAACTCCAGGATGGCTCGGCCAAGAATGGCCCCGCTGTGCAGATCGTGGCAGGCCTCATTGATCTGTTCGAGCTTGTACCGTCGCGTGATCAGGCGATCGAGCGGGAACTTACCCTCCTGATACCAGCGCAGGTACATGTTGAAGTCGCGATCCGGGAACGCCGCGCCGAGACTGCCGCGGAAGATGCGCTGACCCGACGTGAACAGCGCGGGATCGACTGTCACCTTCCCCTGCGGAATGCCGATCAGCACGGCCATGCCGCCGAAATTGTCCGCGCCGACGCCGCCGGACCGCGTCGCCTGCAGGATCTGCTCGATAGTACGCGAGTGGCCGATGGCGTCGAAGGCGAAATCGACGCCGCCGTTGGTCAGGTCGCGGATTGCCTCGACCGCGTCGGTGTTACCCGAAGCATTGACGGTATGGGTTGCACCAAACTGGCGCGCGAATTCGAGCTTCTTGTCGTCGAGATCGACCGCGATGATCGGGTAGGCACCGACGATGGCGGCGGCCTGGATGGCGGAGAGGCCGACGCCGCCCGCGCCGAACACGGCAACCGACTGGCCGGCGCGCACGCCCGCCGTATGCAGGACGGCGCCGGCGCCGGTCAGCACCGCGCAGCCGACGATGCAGCTTAAATCATGCGGCTGGTCGTTGGCGATCTTCACGACCAGTTCCCCGCTGACCTGCACGTCGCGCGCCCAGGTGTAAACGGCGCCATGCGCGGATTGGCCCCGAAAGGTTGCGCCGGTGACCGTGCGTGGGGCGGCTCCGCGAATCGGTGTGCGCGGCACCCAGGTCACGATGCAGAGATCGCCGGGTTTGACATGGGTGACGGCACTGCCGGTCCGCGACACCACGCCCGTGCCCTCGTGCCCCAGCAGCAGGGGGCGGTCGAGAGCACCGTTGTGCATTTGGTGCAGTTGCGAGTGGCACACGCCGCTTGAATAGAGCTTGACGGTGACCTGATCGGGGCCAGGATCGGGCAGATCGATCTCTTCGAGGACGAGATCGGCATTCAGCGTGGTCTGGACGGCCGCGATAGTTTTCATGCGAGAAGTTTCCTCACGTCGGGCGCTATGGGCACCCATTGGTTGAACATCACCACATTACAGAAATCGGCTTTGAACGGAATGATGGTTGAGGCGGTGGCTGGTCGGGTTCTCGCGTCTAAATGCGACATACGACCGCGCTGGTTTTGCCTTTGGCCACGGTGCGTTCCTGGCTCAGGTAGTGGTCGCGCTCGACCGCCATCAGACGGTCGAGAACGGCTTTCTAGAGCTCGCCGAGCAGGCCGTCCTGGCGCATCACAAAAGCGGGATCCCAGCTGGCCAGAAGATCGTCAATCGATTCATTACGAATGTTCATAGGTGGCTTCGTGCCCGATCATCGGGCCTTAGCTTGAACCCTCACATGGGATTCCCGACGGGCTTAGTGGCGGCACATGCCGTTCGAACGTCAGACGGCTTAAACAGCGGAAGTGGCGTAGGGAAAACAACCCAGAACAAACACTCTCTCAGGGGATTTGCAAAACAGCGTGCAAACCTTTCCAGATTCCGGGGGTAAACAGCGTCCAATA
>JBAXFK010000273.1:0-5779 GCA_037139955.1 Rhodospirillales bacterium | reverse complement strand
TCTTCAGACATCGGCGTCCGGCCTCAGCCCTCCGGCGGGGCGGCGGCGATCAGGATTTCGCGAGGTTCGGGCTGCTCGCCCAAACCGGCGCTGCGGACTTCCGCTTCCTCGGTTTCCGGCACCGGCGCTTGGGCCTGAGCCTGCACGGTCTCGTCGGTCTGGTAGCGCTGACGATGCCCACCGCCATGCTGCGGCCCGCGCCCATCGGGTTGCTGCTGGGCCTGCTGCTGCTGTTGGTTCTGCTGCGCGGCCTGATTCATCGCGTTCAGAATACGGAAATAGTGTTCCGCGTGCTGAAAAAACCCCTCGGCCTGAACGCGGTCGCCGCTGCTGGTGGCATCGCGGCCGAGTTGCAAATATTTCTCGAACAATTGCTGAGACGTGCCGCGAAGGCGGATATCAGGCCCGTTGCTGTCGAAAACGTGATTGCGATTCAGTGGGACACCGCCGCCGGAATTGTTCCGGATCGTCGTGCTTCCCCCACCGCCGCCGCCTCCACCGCCGCCCCCGCCAGAGCGGTGGTTACGGCCACGCATGCGTTTCATGTTCATGGTTCTGCCGTCGTACTTTCCCGTTGCGGGCAAGCCTGGGAATTGAAGAGGCACAATCGCGAGATTGGCCCAAGCCGAATTGCCCACAAGGGCACTTTCCCCGAGCTAGCCAAGATATCCACCGACGTTGGTGCTGGCTGGTACCTGGGCCGCCAAACAGGCCGCACACCGGGACTCCGCCACTTAACGGCGAGTCCAGCCATCGAAACCACCGTAACCCCCTGGCACGCCCCTGCCAATGGGTAATTTTCGATCCTAATCCCGTGCCAGGACGATCGCGCGGTCGATTCCGCCGAGATCGGAGCGGAAACCGGCCTTAAAACCTGCGTGTTGCGCCAACGCTGCGACGGCAGGCCCCTGCCCCATTCCCAACTCCAAAACGGCGACTCCGCTCGGCATCATCAAATCCGGCAACGCCGCGACAATCGCGCGATACGCATCCAACCCGTCGGCCCCGCCGTCCAACGCGGAGAGCGGTTCATGCAACGCCACTTCCGGCATCAAGGTCGGGATAACCGATGCCTCGATATAAGGGGGATTGCTCAGGATCAAATCGAACCTCCCTTGCAGCGCCGTCGCCCAATCGCCGCACAAAAATCCCGAGCGCTCGGCCAGCCCGAGCCGCTGGGCATTGCGTTGGGCGAGTGCGGCGGCTTGCGGCGATCGATCGACCCCGACGCCGAACGCCGCAGGTCTTTCGTGCAGGACCGACAGCAGGAGACAACCGGTGCCTGTGCCAAGGTCCAGTACATTTCTGGGAGGCGAGAGCGCCAAAGCCGCCTCGACAAGCGTTTCCGAATCCGGGCGCGGAATCAGCGTGGCCCGACTGACCAGAAAATCCAGTGTCCAGAAACCCTGGCTTCCCAATAGGAAGGCCATCGGCTCGTGCGCAGCGCGTCGAGTCAGCAAGGCGTCGAACACCGTCGCGTCGGCGACGGTGTCGGTGGCTCCGAACAGCGCGGTTGGTTCGCGGCCCATCGCGTGCGCCACGATCAGTCGGGCCTCGCGGGCGGGATTGTCGATGCCTGCGCGGCGAAGGGTTGCAGTGCCGTGCCGCAACGCATCCGCGACGAGGATTTGAGTCACGCCACTATGTCCTTGTTCGCCGATGCGGGTCGTCTTGCAGGCCGCGATATACCAGCCCAAACCGGTCGCGTCCCGCTCTTTTGCCAAGCTCCGGCCCCGAGGGCGCGAGCCGACTCAAACCCGCCGATGCCGTCGCATGAAGAACAACAGCAACAGCGGCGGTACGATTGTGATCATCATGAAGCGGAAGTCGTTATTGTAAGCGATGATCTGCGCTTGATGGTTGACCATCTGATCCAGCATCGCGGCGCCGTGCCGGCTGAAGGGATCCAGCGTTCGGCTGACGAAATCCCCGGCTTGCAACGATCGTCCGAACGGCGTGATCCCCGCCGCGAGGTCGGCATGCGTCGTCTGGATGCCCCGGGTCAGGACGGTGGAGGTCACCGATATCCCGATCGCCGCGCCGATATTGCGCGCCAGCGACTGCATCGCCGTTCCCTCCCCCCGCAACGCCGGGGACAACGTCGTGTAGGCCATCACCGACATTGGGTTGAACACCAGACCGATAGAGAATCCCTGCAACACCAGCGCCAGCATCATTTCGGTCTGGGTAACGTCGGGGGTCCACGTACTCATTTCGTACATCGCCCACCCCAGTACCAGCAGACCGGCCGCCATGATCTTGCGTTGATCGACCTTCATGCCTAACCGGCTGGCGACAAACATCGACACGATCGTGCCGAAACCGCGCGGTGCCATCGCCAAGCCAGCGGTGTAGACCGGATACCCTGCGAGATTTTGCAGATAGGGCGCCAGCAGCGCGGCGGTCGACAGCATCACCGACGACACGCAAAACACCATCACCATCGCCGAAGCGAAGTTTCGATCCCTGAATAACGCAACCGACAGGAACGGCTTCTCGGCGATAAACATATGCACGATAAACAGATAGAAGCCGAGGCCG
Source organism: Rhodospirillales bacterium (assembly GCA_037139955.1). GTDB lineage: Bacteria > Pseudomonadota > Alphaproteobacteria > Acetobacterales > Acetobacteraceae > Rhodopila. The sequence goes on along the minus strand of JBAXFK010000273.1, from coordinate 3,238 downwards.
GCGAACGTCGCTTCGATCCAAATTTCCCGCGACGCGAACCAATCCAACTCCTGACCGCGATCGAGCATCAGTTGAAACGCACCCGCCCCCATCGCCAACATCGCGAAACCGTACCAGCTAAATCGCAGCTCGGGCCGAGCGGATACGTTCGGCATGAATATCGCCAAACCGGTCACCGCGAGAATGCCGAACGGTAAGTTGACGTAAAATACCCACCGCCAGTTGAACGCGTCCGTTAGGTAGCCACCCAGGGTAGGGCCCATGATCGGGCCCATCGTGACACCCATCGAGAAGATCGCCATCGCCTGCGCACGGCGGGAGAACGGATAGATATCGAGCATCGTCGCCTGAGACAGCGGCGCGATCGCGGCACCGCACATGCCCTGCAACAAGCGGAAAGCGACCAACTGCTCCAGCGATTGCGCCGCGCCGCACAGCATCGACGCGACGGTGAACCCGATCAAGCAACCGATGAACAGTTTCTTCCGCCCGAACCGCACCGCCATCCACCCAACTGGCGCGGTCATGATCGCGGCGGCGATGACATAAGATGTCAGGACCCAAGTCACCTCGTCGCGGGACGCCGACATGCTGCCCTGCATATACGGGAGCGCGACATTGGCGATAGTGGAATCCAGTGTCTGCATCAGCATAGCCAACATCGCCGAGGCTGTAATCAAAGCTCTGTGCGGAACGGTTTGCTCGGCGCCGGACATTTGCGGGAACGTTCTTTATCTTGGACTGGACGAGTGTCGCGCCGTTCGCGCGCGGGCGCTACCCCTTCCGCGCGCGGCGCCGTCCGAATATGCTGCCGGGATGCCAAACACATACAACACACGCGTTCTGATCGTAGGCGCCGGCCCCGCCGGTTATACAGCGGCCATCTATACAGCCCGCGCCAATCTGAAACCGACGTTGATCGCGGGTTTGCAGCCCGGCGGCCAACTGACCATCACCACAGATGTAGAGAATTACCCCGGCTTCGCCGACGTCGTCCAAGGCCCATGGCTGATGGAACAAATGGAGGCGCAGGCCCGCCATGTCGGCACCGATATCGTCAGCGATATCGTTACCAAGATCGATTTGTCCGCACGGCCCTTCCGCGCCGAAACCGACTCGGGTGACATCTACCTTGCCGACTCCGTCATTATAGCCACCGGCGCCCAAGCCCGTTGGCTCGGACTCGAAGCGGAAATGCGATTGCAAGGCCGCGGCGTGTCGGCTTGCGCCACCTGCGATGGATTTTTCTATCGCGGCAAGACCGTGGCCGTGATCGGTGGTGGCAACACAGCGGTCGAAGAAGCTCTGTATCTGACGCACCACGCCGACAAGGTGACACTGATTCACCGACGCGATTCGCTGCGGGCGGAGAAAATTTTGCAGACCCGGCTGTTCGCCAATCCAAAAATTGCCGTGGTCTGGAACAGCGCCGTGGACGACATTTTGTCCGGCGGCACGCCCGTGGGTGTGACCGGCGTACGGCTGCGCGATACCGCGACCGGCACGCTGAGCGATCTGGCGGTGGATGGTGTGTTCGTCGCGATCGGGCACTCGCCCACCACCGAATTGTTCCAGGGACAACTCGGGATGGATAAGGACGGCTACCTCCAGACCGTGCCCGGCAGCACGCGTACATCGATTCACGGCGTGTTCGCGGCTGGCGACGTGCAGGACAAACTGTTCCGCCAAGCCGTCACTGCGGCCGGGACAGGGTGCATGGCGGCGCTGGAAGCTGAAAAATGGTTGGCCGAACACGAATAAACTGTTGCGTTGGCGGCGGATTGGCTTTTTTTCGTCGTATTGGCCCAATTACCGCCACAAGACTCGTGCAAAGCTGTATTAGATCGAACTGCCCGAGCTGGAGCAGACTTGTGGCAGTTGGCCGGCATAGGACCGGCCGAGGGAGAGGCTGAGTCATGGACTGGGATAAGCTACGCGTGTTTCACGCGGTGGCCGAGGCTGGAAGTTTCACGCACGCGGGCGACACGCTGAACCTCAGCCAGTCCGCCGTTTCGCGCCAAATCTCCGCGCTGGAGGAAAACCTCCAGGTGCCGCTATTCCATCGCCATGCCCGCGGCCTGATCCTAACGGAACAGGGCGAATCCCTGAATCGTACAGTCCGAGAGGTTTTCGCTAAGCTGGCGATGACCGAAGCACTGCTGACCGAATCGAAGGAAAAGCCGGCCGGCCGGTTGAAAGTAACCACCACCGTGGGCTTCGGCTCATCGTGGCTGGCGCCGCGTTTGCAAGGCTTCCTCGAAGCCTACCCGGATGTGTCGGTGTCGCTGTTGCTAGACGACGGCGAACTCGATCTCGCGATGCGGGAAGCCGATGTCGCCATTCGGATGCACCCACCGAAGCAGCCCGACCTGGTGCAGCGCCATCTGATGACCATGCATTGGCATGTATGCGCCTCTCCCGAGTATCTGAAAAAATACGGTGTGCCTCAGCGTCCGGAAGACCTCGATGAGCACAAACTGGTATTGTTCGGCCAGCACCATCCCCCAGTCGAGGAGGTCAATTGGCTCGCCGAAGCGGGTCGTCGCCCGGGCAATCCGCGCCGCGCCCTGCTGGATGTCAACAGCGTCCACGCTGTGCTTTTGGCTATCCGTTCCGGCCTCGGTATCGGCGCGATCCCCGATTACGCGATGGCGGAAAACCCCGACCTCGTACGCATCCTGACGGACCTGAAAGGTCCCAAGGTCGATGTATACTTTGTTTACCCCGAGGAACTCCGCAACTCGAAGCGAGTAGCGGTCTTCCGCGATTTCTTACTCGCACGCCTCGCGGAAATTCATTAATCCACCCCGATTTAGGAATGGATTAATGTTTCATTTCACGGAGTAATTCGACGGTCTTCCACCTCGCACGAATGTGCGAACCAGTGCCATGCACAAGCGACATGGCCGATACCGTGAATTGACGATAGATCGATCCAGCCCCCGGGATTAAGTTGTTCTCACCGAATAAAGTGGCTTTGCCGCTCTTGTTTCAACCTGAAAAGGTTGGAAGGGGGTCTCTGATCCCTACGTCTCCCAGACGTGAAGCCTCCCTGTATACTTGCCCTCGGCCTCGAGCCGAGGGCATCTTTTTGTGGGGAGCGATCTTATCCTAACACTCGCGCGTCTATTGCGCACGCGACAGGCCCAAAACCCGCAGGACGTTACCATCCAGTAGCGGTTTTCCCCCGGGTGGCCGTTGCACCGCGAAGCCCATGATGTCGTCGTACCCCCACAAC
>JBAXFK010000272.1:0-5871 GCA_037139955.1 Rhodospirillales bacterium | reverse complement strand
GCGGTGGACGCCGTGCGCGCGGCGTTGCACGCTGCCCGCTCTGCCACCCAGCGGATGACCGGCCTCGCCGGCTTCGTCGCGACACTGGGTGCGTAACAAGATCGGAGGACACGCCATGCCCAGTTTCGGCCGCTACGACGAACTGACCCTTGCTCAAATGACAGGGGAGCAGAAAGAGGCCTACAGCTATTTGATGGACGGGCTGCGCGGACGGCTGCCGGGGCCGTACAAGGTGTGGATCCACAATCCCAAGCTGGTACATGCAGCCGATCCTCTCGGCCGTCATTTCACGCCGGGCCAGTATTCGCTGACCGAGCGGGAGCGGGAAATCGCGGTGGTGGTGATCACGAACAAATGGGCGTCGGACTATCCCGCCACAGCGCACGAGAAGCGCGGCAAGGAGGTTGGGCTGACCGCCGCGCAGGTCGAAGCGATCGCGGCCGGTCTGCCGACTTCATTCGAGGACCCGCGCGAGCAGGCCGTCTACGAAGTGTCGGTCTCGCTGGCCAACAACCGTATCGTCACCCAAGGCTTGCACGATCGCGCCGTCGCATTGCTCGGCCATCCCGGCGTGTCCGATCTGGTGACGCTGATGGGGTATTACACGGCGGTGTCGTTGACGATGAATTTTTACGCAGTACCGGCCGGGACGCCGGGGATTTCGCGGTAGGCTTCATCCCGTGACAACGATGACGACTGCGGCGATTCTGCGCCATTTGGCGCTCGCCTTGCTGCTGGCGTTGTTCTCTGCGGCGATCGTGCGAGGCATGATCGCGGTACGGGTCATGGACACGCCCGAGGCTCGGAAAGCACACGATCGGCCCACTCCGAAAGGTGGTGGGGTCGGGATCGTGCTGTCTTTCTTGGTCGGTATCGCAATCCTGTATCGCTTCGCCGAGTTTGCGCGTTTGGCCGACCCGTATTTCCGGGGGGTGATCGGGGCCTCGGTTGCAATCGCGGTTGTATCGTTCTTGGACGATCTCTACGACTGGCCCTTCGCGGTGAAGTTGGGCGCGCAAGTGCTCGCCGCAGCAGTCGCGGTGGGCAGCGGGTTGTATGTCACGGATTACCGCCTGCCGTATATCGGCGCGGTGCCGATCGGCTGGCTGGGCGTGCCGCTGACAATGGTGTGGCTGCTGTTCGCCACCAACGCAATGAACTTCATCGACGGTTTGAACGGCCTTGCGAGCGGCGTATGCGGCATTGCTTGTTTGTTTCTGGCCGGCATCGCGGCGGTACACGGCAGTTGGTTCGCCTACGCGGCGTGCGGCCTGTTGGCGGCGGGGGTCGCCGGTTTCCTGCCGTTCAACTTCCCCAAAGCGCGCATTTTTATGGGCGATGTAGGCAGCCAGTTCTGCGGCTTTATGTTGGCCATCCTCGCCGTGGTTGCTGGCCGGATCGAGGGCGTGCCCCTGTCCTTCATGCTTGTGCCGACGATGTTGGCCGGGGTGCTCTACGACGTGGCGTTCACCCTGGTAAGGCGTGCGAGGGAGGGGGAGAATGTGACGAAGCCCCACCGGGGCCATCTTTATCAGATTGCCCACCGATCTGGCATGTCCGCGACCGCTGTTGCGCTGATCCACTGGGGATTTGCGATATTCGGCGGCCTATGCTGCCTGCTGTTCATCGAGCAACCGCGTGCGATGAAACCGGTCGTCGCGCTGCTGCCGTTGCTGCCGCAGTTGGTCTGGACGCTTTATGTGACCCGCCGCGCGCGTGCGGCGGGCTTGGGGCGGTGGGGTTAGAGCAAGAACACGCCCATGCCGATCAACAGCAGCACCAGAAAAATGCTGGTGCCGACGGACGCGTTGATAAAGCCGCCGAAGAATTTCAGGCGATCGGCTAAAAAGGCCTCCTGCGTTTCGGGTCCGTGGAATCTGGTGCTGTGTTCGGCCATGGCGGTATCCCGATATCTCGATGGAGTGGTGTTGTCGCGTTTTATGGCACCCGGCGCCGTTACGGCAAGGGGCACTCCAGACCGACGACGAAGTCTGCCAGCGCGCGGGGGTAAAGCCGGTGTTCCTGCACCAGTACCCGAGCGCCGAGGGAGGTCTCGGTATCGGTTGGTAGGACGGGGACGATGGTTTGGGCGAGAATGGGACCTTCGTCTACTCCCGCTGTTACAACATGCACGGTACACCCGTGTTCGGTCGCCCCCGAATCCAACGCCCGCTGGTGCGTGTGGAGCCCTGGGAGGGCCGGTAATAGGCTGGGATGGATGTTCAGCATGCGGCCGGCCCAGGCCTCAACCAGGAACGGGGTCAACACCCGCATGTAACCGGCGAGGCACACGATCTCGACCCCGGCATCGCGCAGGGCGGCGTCGATCGCGGCCTCATGCGCGGCGCGGTCGCCTTTGAAGGGGCGGTGGTCGATGGCGTGGGCCGGGATGCCGGCGGCGGCCGCAGTTGTCAGCCCGGCGGCGTCGGGGTTGTTGGACAGAACCAGGACGATCTGTGCTGGGTAATCGGGCCTGCGTGCGGCTTCCAACAGTGCCTCCATGTTGGAGCCACGGCCGCTAATCAGAATGCCGACTCGGCGTTTCACGCCAGCCAGCCGGCCGGGAGGTCGATGCTGACGGACGCCGGGGCGTCGGCGGCGACAATCGAGCCGATGCGGCCGACTTGCTCCCCTTGGTCTTGCAGCAGCGCAATGGCGGCGTCGGCGTCGGCGACCACCAGGGCCATGCCAACGCCGCAGTTGAACACGCGCAGCATTTCTTCGGATGCGACTCCGCCGGCTTTTGCGAGCCACGCAAACACGGGCGGCACCGGCCATGCGCTATCCAGCACGGCGGCGGTGCCGGCAGGCAGCACGCGCGGTAGGTTGCCGGGCAGGCCTCCGCCGGTGATGTGTGCGGCGGCTTTCAGCAGGCCTGCGCGGTGCAAGGCCAGGACCGATTTCACGTAAATGCGGGTCGGCGCCATCAGCGCCCGCCCCAGTGTCTGGCTGGCGGCGAATGGGGCCGGCGAATCCCAGGTCAGGCCGCTGGCTTCGACGATTTTACGGACCAGCGAAAACCCGTTGGAGTGAACGCCCGCGCTTCCCAGGCTCAGGATCGTGTCGCCGGGGGCAACGATGCCCGGCAGCAGCGTGTCGCGTTCGGCCGCACCGACCGAGAACCCGGCGAGATCGTAATCGTCGGCCTGATACATGCCCGGCATCTCGGCGGTTTCGCCGCCCACCAGAGCGCAACCGGCCAGTTGGCAGCCTTCGGCGATGCCCGCGATTACTGCCTTGGCTTGCACGACATCCAGCTTGCCCGTGGCGAAATAATCCAGGAAAAATAGCGGTTCGGCGCCTTGCACGATCAAGTCGTTGACACACATCGCCACAAGATCGATGCCGACGGTGTCGTGAATGCCGGTGTCGATGGCGATCTTCAATTTGGTGCCGACGCCATCGGTGGTGGACACCAGGATCGGATCCCTGAACCCCGCAGCCTTGAGGTCGAACATCGCGCCAAACCCGCCGAGCCCGCCCAGAACCCCCGAGCGGGTGGTAGCTTTTGCGAGCGGTTTGATTGCCTCGACGAGGGCTTCTCCGGCGTCGATGTCGACACCCGCCGTGCGGTAGTCCAGTCCATTGGTCACGGCGGCCTCATTATGCTAATTGGGTGATCCGGGGCGGACACAACCATACGCACCCACCTGAGGACAATGCCTGACGGCGCGCAAATCGGCCGAGATACGTCTTACGGGCTGATCACATTGCCCAATGTGGTCACCTTCGGACGCCTGTGTGCCGTGCCGCTGGCGTTCTGGATGGTGTTGGAGCATCGGCTGGATATCGCATTCTTCCTGTTCGTGGGCGCGGGAATCTCCGATGCGGTGGATGGCTGGCTGGCGCGGCGCTACGGTGGTAATGCGCTGGGCGCGATCCTGGACCCCGTGGCGGACAAGGCACTTCTGGTCACCATGTATGCGACGCTCGCGGTGGTGCAGGTGCTTCCGGACTGGTTGGCGATTCTTGTGGTGTTCCGCGATGTCGTCATCGTCGGCGGGGTCATCCTGCTGGGCGTGCTGGGCCATAAAGTGTCGATCAAACCGTTGTTCGTGTCCAAGGTGAACACCGCTTTGCAGATCGTACTGGTGGCCACCGCGTTGTTCCTGGCCGGATTCGCGCTGACCGTGCCCTATGCGGTAACCGTGCTGGTCTGGTGCGTCGCGATCAGTACCCTAGCGTCCGGCGGCGCCTATGTTTGGCGGGTGGCCCGAGGATGAATGCCAGCGCCAGAATCCAGCGCCTTGCGCTGATCGGTGTGCTGCTGGCGGTGTTCTGGTACGCCTTGCAGCTATTCGGCGGCGTACTGGCGCCTTTCGCCGCTGCCGCCGTGATCGCTTATGCGTTGGACCCGCCGGTCAGCCGGATGGCCCGCATCGGTGTACCGCGCGGGGTCTGCGCGATCGCCGTCATCGTCGCCATCGTCGCGGCTTTGCTGCTGTTCGCGCTGCTGCTTTATCCGTTGCTGCGGGTGCAGATCGGGCTGCTGATCGTGCGCAGTCCCCGCTACGCGCTTCTGGTGCAGGCCTGGGCGCGGGATCAACTGACCTTGCTCCAGGACCAATTCGGGCCGGAGGTGGTGAACGACAAGCTACGAGACCTCGTCAGCGGGCAGGCCGCCAGCATCATGAGCATCGTGTTGTCCACTGTCACCAGCCTTATCGGCGGTGGGTTCGCGATTATCAATCTGCTCAGCGTTATCGTTGTGACGCCGGTCGCCGGCTTTTACCTTTTGCGGGACTGGCAAACGACGATCCGGATGGTCGATTCGTGGCTGCCGCATCGCTACCGCACGGTACTCCGAGCCCAGGCGCGGGAGATCGATCGTATTTTGTCGGCGTGGGTTCGGGGGCAGGCGCTGTGTTGTCTGGCGCTGGCTGCCTATTACGCGATGGGTCTTAGCCTCGTGGGGCTCGACCTTGGCTTGATCGTCGGATTGTCGGCCGGATTGCTGTCGTTCATTCCCTATGTCGGCTCGATTTTGGGCGGTGCGACGGCGCTGGGGCTTGCGCTGGCGCAGTTCCCCAGTTGGCACGGTGTGGCATGGGTCGGCGCGGTGCTGGTCGTCGGCCAAATTCTAGAGGGCTATGTCATCTACCCCCGGGTCCTCGGCGATCGGGTGGAGCTTCCGGCGATCTGGGTGATCTTTTCCCTGTTGGCCGGTGGCGCGGCATTCGGGTTTGTCGGGGTGATGCTGGCGGTGCCGGTCGCCGCGACGATCGGCGTGTTGTGCCGGTTTTGGTTGCGGCGGTATCTGGCCAGCCCGCTTTACCTCGACCCAGCACCCGATTGAACGTATGTCCAAGGCCTCGCAACTGCTGCTGCCGTTTTCCGACGAACCGGTCTACGCCGAATCCGACTTCATCCACGCCGAATCGAACGCCGCCGCCCGAGCATGGATCGCTCGGCCGCATGAATGGCCGGATCGAAGGCTGGCTGTCTGGGGCGGGGAAGGTTGCGGCAAGACCCATCTCATGCATATCTGGGCCGGTCGCGTCGGGGCTATTGTGCATGCAGGTGCGTCGCTGCGCGGTTTGCCCGAACGATTGCCGGCGGGCGGGATCGGGATCGACGATGTCGATACGGTGCGCGATGAGACCGTGCTGTTCCATTGGCTGAACGCCGCGCGCGACGCGGCTGTGCCGGTCATGATCGCTGCCGCCGTTGCACCCGCGCGTCTTCCGGTCGAGCTGCCCGATCTGGCGTCTCGGCTGCGCGCGTTTACCGCCGTGGGGATCGACCCGCCAGAGGACGATTTGCTGCGCGGCCTTCTGGCGCATCTGCTGTCGGATCGCCAATGGCGGCTGGATTTAGACGTCCAGCAACGCATCCTTCCGCTGTTGCCACGCCATCCCGCTCGGCTGCGGG
>JBAXFK010000271.1:0-5914 GCA_037139955.1 Rhodospirillales bacterium | reverse complement strand
ATATACCACGGGAACGCCGGTGCGTTCGGAGATGCCTTTAAGTGCATCCGCCATTTCCAGCGCGTGGCTGCGGGATTCGATCTGGCAGGGGCCGGCGATCAGCATGAAGGGCAGGTGGTTGGCCACCGCGATGGTGCCAATGTGCAGAATATGTCCCGGTTCGGCCGTCATTATCCGTTCCTACATCTCGATGGTGCGGCGCGTTCCCTAGCACGGAACGCTCGCTCGGACGCGATTCTATGAACCGGTTCACAGCGCGCGGATTCGTGTTGCCCCATTCCGATCGCATTTTGGTGAATTAGGACGAAGTTCCCCATTCGGGGGGTTATCCACAGGGGCGTCCGAGTAAATCACGCCGCATTCGCCGACTTTGCGCACGGCAAGGGTTGTCAGCTTTGCAAAGCTGCTGCTACCGGCGGTCAGGTCTGGGGCGACCATCGGGGGTATGACTTATGCGGCAGCAGAAATCCGGGACGAAATTCACTCTCGCGGGGGCAGTTATGCTTGTCGCCGGTCATTTTTTGACGACCTCGGCCTACGCCGAGACTTCCAATGCACATAAAGTGCCGCATCGTGTGGCGGTGGCGCAAGCCCCTGTTGTGACAAAATCGCACAGTGTGGCCAAAACATCACATTATGCCGCGCGTCATCAGCCGGCGCGCTCCTACGGGATTTCCTGCGTGCCATTCGCTCGGGCCGAATCAGGCATCGTGGTTGCCGGCAACGCATGGCAGTGGTGGGGCAACGCGGCCGGGACCTACGCCCGTGGCCAGAGCCCCGAAGCCGGCAGCGTGCTGGCATTCCGTGCCAACGGCCGGATGCGGATGGGCCATGTCGCCGTCATCGCCCGTGTGCTGAATGCACGGGAAGTTCTGATCGATCATGCCAATTGGCCGAGCGGCGGGGGACGCGGTGGCGTGTCGCAGTCGATCCCGGTGGTGGATGTCTCCGAGAACAACGACTGGACGGCGGTGCGCGTCGGCCTCGGCAACGACGGCAATTTCGGTTCCGTCTATCCGACATACGGTTTCATCTACGATCGGCCGGACACGGGTGCGATGGAAGCGAACCGCCATACGCCCACACAACAAGTGGCTCAGCTCAACCCCGCACCGCGCGATCTGCGGCAAACAGCGCGGCCGGTTCGCCAGTTCGAGGAAGTGGCGCAGGCGCCGAAGGCTCGCCGGCAGGTCGGACTGATTATGCCGCGGAGCAACGTAGCGCATTAGCCTAGGGCGACCGATTACCCGCCCCCGCCACCTGCCGCTTGCGGACCTGACATCAGCGAGTCCCGGGCTTGCAGGTATCGGAGGCTCAGTGCCTGGGCGACCGCGATGTGCGTGGTTTGGCCTGCGTGAATATTTAAGCCATTGCACAAATGCGGGTCGTCCAGCAGCGCCTCTTTCGCCCCTTTGTCCGCCAATGCCAATACAAACGGCAGCGTCGCATTGGTCAGCGCGAAGGTGGATGTCCGTGCCACCGCACCCGGCATATTGGTGACGCAATAATGGACGACGCCCTCCTCGACGTACGTCGGGGCCGCGTGCGTTGTTGGGCGGGAGGTTTCGAAGCACCCGCCCTGGTCGATGGCGATGTCCACTAACACCGATCCCGGCCGCATCCGTCGTACCATGTCCCGCGTCAGCAGCTTCGGCGCTGCGGCGCCGGGCACCAGCACGGCCCCGATAACCAGATCGGCGGCCAGCGCGGCGTGCTCGATGGCCTCGGATGTAGCGAACAGGGTGGTGGCGCGCGGGCCGAATTGCAGATCGAGCTCGTTGAGACGGCGCAGGGAGCGGTCGACGATCGTCACCGAAGCCTCCAGCCCCACGGCCATGCGTGCGGCGTTGGTGCCGGCGACCCCGCCGCCCAGCACCAGCACCTTGGCCGGAGGCACGCCGGGCACGCCACCGAGCAGGATACCGGCCCCACCTTGCTCGCGTTCCAGGCAATGGGCGCCGACCTGCACGGCCATGCGGCCGGCGACCTCGCTCATGGGGGCTAGAAGCGGCAGGGTGCCGTGGGCATCGGTGACGGTTTCGTAGGCGATGCAGGTCGCGCCCGACCGCAGCAATCCCAGCGTCTGTTCTTTATCGGCGGCGAGATGGAGGTAGGTGAACAGAACCTGCCCTCGGCGCAAGCGCGCAATTTCCGCCGGCTGCGGTTCCTTCACCTTCACGACCGTATCGGCCTGCGCGAAGATCGCATCGGCGTTCGACACAACGGTCGCGCCGGCCGAGCGATAGGCGTCGTCGCCGTAGCCGATGCCCGCGCCGGCATTCTGCTCGATCAGCACCGTATGGCCGTGCTGCGCGAGTTCTCGCGCCCCGGCCGGGGTTAGTCCGACCCGGTATTCGTGGGTTTTGATCTCTTTCGGCACCCCGATCTTCACTGCACGCTCCTACGTTTGCGGTGTCCATAAGGATATAGGGTGCCAGATGCTCGCATATCAGGTGTCCCGCCGATCCCCGACCGTAGGCATGTGGGCGTTCGCTGGGTAGAAGCAGGGTCGATCCGAACCGAAGGAAACCGCCATGATGCCGTCTTGCCGCGCTGCGTTGGTCCTGTTGTTGCTTGCGGCGCCGGTTGCCCAGGCCCAGCACAATCCATCCGGGGCGGGATCGATGCCGATGCACCATTCCATGGGTGGGCCGATGGGTCCGATGGTGCATAATCGTTCGGACACTATCCCCACCGAATCCGGTCAGGCGGCCTTTCGCGCGATCGCTGAAATCGTGGCCTTGCTGCGTGCCGACCCCGCCACCGATTGGTCCAAGGTCGATATCGACGCGCTACGCCAGCATCTGATCGATATGGAGGCAGTGACGCTGCGAGCCGAAATTCGCAAGACGCCGATCGAAGGCGGCGTGCGGATCGCGGTGACCGGAACCGGCCCGATCGTAGCGTCGATCCAGCGCATGGTGCCCGACCATGCGCGTGAGATCGACGGCACGAATGGCTGGACCGTTCGGACAACGCCGTTGCCCGACGGATCGGTGCTGACCGTGACCGCCGGCAACGCGGATGCGACGCAACAGATCCGCGCTTTGGGGTTCATAGGCATCATGGTGCAGGGAGGGCATCACCCGATACACCATCTCGCGATTGCCAAAGGCGAGACGGTGCACAGGCACTGACGCCGAAACGGTTCAGGTGCGGCGGTGGCGGCGCACCGGTTGCAACCCCGCGATGCCGGCAGCTAGCAATGCCAGCGATGCGGGTTCCGGCGCATCCGTCGCGGTGGCGGACCGAAGCGACTGGGTGTAGCTGTTGCACTGCGCACCGATGAAGCAAACGCCGGGCGAAACGCTATCGACCCGGACAGAATTGGCCTCAATTGTCTGGACAGTTTGGCGGCTCCGATGGCCGATGCAATCTGTCGTCGTTTTCCCATTGCGTCCCCTCTCTCATGCAGGCGGGAATAGCTTATCGCTCCGTCCGATTTTCCGGGGCCGCGTCTGTTGAGATAGGGCCGAAAAATTTCCAGATCGATTCAAGCCGGAGCACCGTAATCCAAATTCACGTGGACATGCCGAACATGAGCACTATGACAGATGCCGTTATTCGGTTTCTACCGGTCGGTGTGCTGGAAGGAGGTTGAAGTATCGATCGTGGCGACAACAACGCGATACCATTGTTACGATTGCCACGGAAATACTCGGGCGCCCGGCAGATGGCCCGACATGGGCAGCGGCGGCGACACCGCAGCGTGACGGTTTCCCCGCCTGCCGGGGAGCTACCTGCCAACGAAGCAGCAAGGCTTGCTGCGGTTTATTCGGACCCAGCGATCCTCGCGTGACTCCGTCCCACACCTGCGCTAACTCCTCGGTCCACGCACGAAACCAGGGACCAGAACTCCGCCCATGGCCAGCAGCAACGATATCCGCGCCACCTTCCTCGAATATTTCGCCCGGAATGGGCACCAACCAGTGGAATCGTCCCCCCTGGTGCCTCGAAACGACCCCACGTTGATGTTCGCGAATTCGGGCATGGTCCAGTTCAAGAACGTGTTCACCGGCCAGGAAAAGCGGGCCTACACCCGCGCGACCACGGCGCAGAAATGCGTGCGCGCGGGGGGCAAGCACAACGATCTCGACAATGTCGGCTACACCGCGCGGCATCACACTTTTTTCGAAATGCTGGGAAATTTCAGTTTCGGAGATTATTTTAAGGAGCAGGCGATCCCCTTTGCGTGGGAATTGCTCACTCGCGATTTCGGCCTGGATAAATCCCGCCTGCTGGTCACGGTGTATTCCGAGGACGAGGAAGCCCCCGCCATTTGGAAGAAGGTCGCCGGCCTGTCGGACGACCGTATCATTCGTATTCCCACATCCGACAATTTCTGGCGCATGGGCGACACCGGTCCTTGCGGCCCGTGCTCGGAAATCTTCTACGATCATGGCGACCGCATCCCAGGCGGCCCGCCGGGAAGCCCGGACGAGGACGGGGACCGGTTCATCGAGATATGGAACCTCGTGTTCATGCAGTTCGAGGAAGGTCCGCCCGGCACTCGCACACCGTTGCCCCGCCCCTCGATCGATACCGGCATGGGGCTGGAGCGGTTCGCTGCCATCTTGCAAGGCAAGCACGACAACTACGACACCGACACATTGCGCGCTTTGATCCTCGCGAGCTCGGAAGCCACCGGGCAGGACCCCGACGGCCCGTTCAAGACCAGCCATCGCGTGGTCGCCGATCATCTGCGCAGCAGCGCTTTCCTTATGGCCGACGGGGTGCTGCCATCGAACGAGGGCCGCGGCTACGTTCTGCGCCGGATCATGCGCCGCGCGATGCGGCACGCCGCGATGATGGGTGCGCGGGAACCGGTCATGCACAAGCTGGTTTCGGCCTTGGTGCGTCAAATGGGCGCGGCTTATCCCGAACTCGGGCGCGCCGAAACGCTGATTGCCGACACGTTGAAGCTGGAGGAAACCCGCTTCAAGCAACTCCTCGACCGCGGCTTGCATCTGCTCGCCGACGAAACAGGCAAGCTCGGCGATGGCCAAGCTTTGGCCGGCGCGGTGGCGTTCCGGCTATACGACACGTTCGGCTTTCCGTTGGACCTCACGCAGGATGCATTGCGGGAGCAAGGCCGGACGGTCGATCTCGTCGGCTTCGAAGCCGCGATGGCCGAGCAGCGGAAGCGGGCGCGGGCGGCGTGGGCAGGATCGGGGGAGGCCGCAACAGAGCGTGTTTGGTTCGAAATCAAGGAAGAAATCGGCGCCTCCGACTTCCTAGGTTACTCCACCGAAAGTGCCGAAGCGTCCATCGTCGCGATTGTCGCGGCCGGTGCCCCCGTGCAATCGGCCGAGGCGGGAACCGAGGTCGCGGTGGTGTTGAACCAAACGCCCTTCTATGGCGAAAGCGGCGGTCAGGTCGGCGATACCGGCGTTATAACCGGCGCCGATGGGCTGCGGATTGTCATCGCCGACACCCAGAAGAAGCTGGGCGATCTGTTTGTGCATCTCGGTCGGGTCGAAGCGGGTGTCGCGCGCACTGGAACCCCCGTGGTCGCAGCCGTCGACCATGCCCGTCGCTCGGCGATCCGAGCCCACCACTCGGCCACGCATTTGTTGCACGAGGCGCTGCGGCGGAAACTCGGCACTCATGTGCAGCAGAAGGGCAGCCTGAACGCGCCGGATCGGCTGCGCTTCGACGTGTCGCAGCCTCGGCCGATTACAGCCGATGAATTATCTTGGGTCGAAACCCAGGTGAACGCCCGCATTCGCGAGAATACCGAGGTGACCACCCGCCTGATGACGCCCGACGCGGCGGTCGAACTCGGCGCGATGGCGCTGTTCGGTGAAAAATACGGCGAAGAAGTGCGCGTCGTCGGCATGGGCGCGAGCGACGACGAAAAGGCGAAGTGGTCGGTGGAACTCTGCGGCGGCACCCATGTGCGTCGCACCGGGGA
>JBAXFK010000270.1:0-5946 GCA_037139955.1 Rhodospirillales bacterium | reverse complement strand
GGGACGATCCACTTATAGGAACCGAAACGGTGCCCGAGCAAATCAGACCACCTCACTTGTCGCCAGCGGAGACAGTGCATGCCTTGGGCGTGGCCGGCACCCAATCGGCGGGTTTGATGGCCGCGCAATATGGTGCGATGGTTAAACGGATGCATGCCGGACGTTCGTCGCAAAGCGGCCTTTACGGTGCGCTCTTGGCATCGAACGGCTTCACTGGCATTGAAGATGTGTTCGAAAGCCCATACGGTGGATTCTGTACTACATTCTCTCGGTCCAGCGACCGTTTCAATCTTGATGAATTGACAGCTGAACTAGGGGAGCGTTTCGAAACATTACGAATTTCACTGAAGATGTACTCATGTGTCGGATCGAACCACACGACGCTGGATTCCATCCGCGATATGCAGGCGCGCCATCCTTTCGGTGCCGACGATATCGATCGTATCGTTGTGCATGGATCGCAGGTAACTGTGGATCACTGCGGCTGGAAATACGTTCCGAATGGGGTGACGTCGGCGCAATTGAATCTGCGCTACTGCGTGGCGACTCTATTGTTGGAGAACGAAGTTTTCGTCGATCAATTTGCCGAGGCGGTGTTGGACGATCCGCGCCGGATCGCCTTGGCGGAAATGGTAGATGTCCTGCACGATCCTACGATTACTGCGCGTGGCTCGCGATTCCGCCATGCAGTGCGTGTGGAGGTCTATTTGAAGGACGGGACACGCCTGGACGATCAACGGGATGCACCCCGAGCATTCGCGTCGGACAACGATATCGTTGCCAAGTTCCGCAATCTCGCATCGCACCGCTTCGATGCAGCACGTATCGATCGGGTAATCGAGCTGGTTCTGGGGCTCGACGACTTGCCGGACGTCGGCCCCATGCTCAATGCACTTTATTTATAAAACCACTGTTCCGGTCGTGCCGACCAAGGGGGACGGCAGTGCTGAGAAATGCAGACACGGGCTGGAATATTCTCCAACCGATCGCTGACGATTCGGCTGCCCTGGCTTCCCGGGGCTTGTCCGACCAGTCCGATCTGCCATTTTTTGTCGGCAACCAACCGCCAGATTTCCTGTGCGGTTGCATTCCGTTCCGCCTCTGGCTGGCTAGGGGCGGAACGCATTAATTCGTAGATGTGCAATAAATCGAGGTCGTCGGGCTTCGTTCCGCTGGTGCCGCCGGATGCGAACCATTGGGAATAGGCGGTGCCCATAAGACTGCCGGCCGGATCGACCGGAAGCGCCAGAATGGGATACAGGAACAGGCTTTCCGATCCGCTATTCGAAAAGATGACGACCTGGTGTTGGTCGTTGCGGACACGGGCGAAGAAGAGGCTCCGTTCCAGCAAGCGTGGATCGGCGGCAATGCCCACGGCGCGCCATTGTTGGATGACCATTTCCACTTGGGCCGGCCAAGTCGGAGTCAGCGTTTGCGCGACATCTATCTGCAATCGCAAGCGTTCCCCGTTGTCGGGACGCAGCCGGTAACCGTCGCGATCCTTTTTGGTCAGACCGATTGCATCCAGCATTGCATTAGCTTTCACCGGATCGAAATCGGACCATTTCGAAATCCATTCCTTCCCGGGACTCTCGGGCATGATCTCCGACGGCACGCCAGAACCGGGGGTGCCAAGACCTAACCAAAATGCTTGATTCAATTGCTCTCGATCGATGGCAATCGACAGCGCACGTCTGAAGTCCGCATGCGCGATCCACTTCGCAAGTTCTGGATCGGCCTTGTAAGCCAGATTGAAAACCAACTGGGAATCGCTGCCGTTAAAGCCAGGATCGAGATGGAATTTATAGTGCCCCCGGTCCGCGTTTTCGAGAAATACCGGCAGTTTCGCGATATCGATAAATCGTTCCTGCACGTCGTATTCACCGGCGATGGCTCGGAGATTCACAACCTCCGGGTTTTCGGCTAACGACATTTGTACCTTATCGAGGTAAGGTAATTGGTTGCCGTCGGTATCGACCTCATAAAAATAAGGATTCCGTTCCAGCATCCATGTGGTCGTATTGATCGGCTGAGTCATGCGCCACGCCGCAACCGTCGGTAGATCGACGTTCATGCGCCAATCGGATTTATATCGAAAATACTGCACCCAATTGGCGTACCCCGCAACCTTGGCCTCCTCCGTTAGTTTCTCAACCGAGCTGTATTTGGGGAGGTAGCGTTTGAGGTAGTGGGCGGGTGCGTAGGCACCGAACGCGAGGCCATCGGATTGTTGTCGGGATTGCCCCCCGCCCATGGCGCCGTCGCCTGCAAGAAGCTTCGGAAATAGGAAATTGGGGACATCGAATTCGAATGCGACTGTTGTGTCATCTATTTTTACGAGCCGTCCAGGTTTGCCACCCGACGATAATTCTGGAGTCGGGGAGGGAGCGAGATCCTTGTTGGCATATATGTCTTGATACCAGAACATAAAGTCGTCGGCGGTAAACGGGGACCCGTCCGACCAGCGCATGCCTCTACGCAGAAAAAGCGTAGTTCGGCGACCATCGTTGGAAATTTCGAAACTCTTTGCCACCTGTGGCGCGAGTTTGGTGCCGGTTACGTCCCAGAACAGGGGCTTATCGCCCGCTCGTAGCCTGTTGCCATTTTCGCTGTCGCCCGGCCCCAGAAATGCGCGACGCCATGTACCGCCGTAGACGCCCGTCGCGCGCAATGGCTTTAGCACCAGCGGTTCGGCGGAAATGCGCTCCGCCACGGGCGGTAGCTTTCCTTGCTTTACCAATTCGGCCAGTGCCGGTGCCTCATGAAATTGTTTCGGCCATTGGGATGAATCTATTACGATGATGGGCGCTTCCAGTACGCCGATTAGGCCGGATTGCGCCAGATTGGCCGGCTGGGCAGCGGCGCTGCCAGCCCAAAACAGCAGCGCCGCGAGCGCGGCCCGTGTCATTGCTTAAAATACCATTGTTCGGGATGCGCGCTCCAGGGCGTACGGCAATGTTGCGATGTGCAAACGCGTGCTGGAACGTTCTGGAGTTTAACGCTAACCGCACGCGTGCCCATATAGGTGGGTGAAAGGCCAACTAACCCGATTGCCCAGACATTGTCGACTGCCAGCTTCCAAATATCCTGCGCGAGCTTGTTACGCTCGGCTTCGGTCGCAGAGCCGCCTTTACGCAGCAAATCGTAGCCTTCCAGAAGCGAGGGATCCTCCGGCTTGATGCCCTGCGTGCCGTTCGATGCCCACCACTTCGCGTGGCCAGCGCCACCCTGCGACGAGGATGAATCGACGGGCAATACAGCCGACGTATACAGAAAAAGTGCCTCGGTTCCACCGTTAGAGAAAATAGTCATTTGATTTTCGTCGGTGCGGACGCGGGTGTAAAACAAGCTGCGTTCGAACAGCTTGGCATCGGCTGCGATGCCGATAGCCTTCCACTGCTGGATAATCATCTCGGCCTGCTGCGGCCAAGTCGGGATCAGCGTCTGTGCAACATCGATCTGGATGCGTAGGCGTTGCCCATTATCGGTACGCAATCGGAAGCCCTCGGCGTCTTTTTTCGACAATCCGACGGCGTCCAACATTGCGTTGGCCTTCTTCACGTCGAGTGTGGCCCATTTCAGACGATATTCCGGGCCGGGACTTTCCGGAATAATATCGGCGGGGATCGGGGTCCCAACGACACCGAGACCCAACCAAAACGCTTCGTTCAATTGCCCCCGATCGATGCCAAGTGCCAAGGCGCGCCGGAAATCTGGATTCTGGAACCATTTGCGGATTTCAGCGTCGCCCTTATAGGCGAGATTGAAAAACAGCATCGAATCGCTGCCATTGAAGGCGGGATCGAGGTGCATTTTATAGCCGCCGCGCTCCGCATTTTCCAAAAACACCGGCAGTTTCGCGAGATCGATAAACCGCTCCATGAAGTCGTACTCGCCAGCGATGGCGCGCAGGTTGATGACCTCGGGGTTCTCGGCGAGGGTTAATTGCACTTTGTCGATATAAGGCAATTGGTTGCCCGCTGTATCGACTGCGTAGTAGTAGGGATTTCGCTCCATCGCCCATGTTTGCGTATTCACCGGCGAGGTCACTATCCACGCAGCGAGGCTAGGCACTTCTTTATTCAAGCTCCAATCCGATTTGAATTGGAAATGTTGTACCCAATTGTCGAAACCCGCCGCCTTGGCCTCGGCCGTGAGCGTTTCCAGTGGGGTATATTTCGGCAACAAGCGCTTCAAATAATGGGCCGGCGCGTAAGGACCGAATGCTCGGCCGTCCGACTGCAATCGCGATTGGCCACCACCGATTTGGGTATCGCCGGCCAGCAAGCGCGGGAACAGAAAATAGGGCTCATCGAATTCGAATGCGACTGTTGCTTCATCGACCTTAACGATTCGGCCGGTTTTGCCATTGATGATCATTTCCGGCGTCGGAGTCGGCACCAAATCCTTATTGGTCGCCAAGTCGTTGTACCAGAACATGAAATCGTCGGCAGTGAAGGGTGAGCCATCGGACCATTTCATGCCCTTGCGCAGAAACAACGTGGTTTTTTTACCATCGGCGCTGAGTTCGAACCCTTTGGCAACGCTAGGCGCAACTTCGGTGCCTGTCTTGTCCCAGAACAACAATTTATCGCCCGCGCGAATGCGGTTGCCGTTTTCGCGATCGCCCGGCCCTAGGAAACCCCGGCGCCAAATGCCGCCATAGGTGCCAATGCTATGCAGAGGTTTCAACACCATCGGTTCCGACGGTATGCGCTGTTCGACCGCCGGGAGCTTTCCGGTCTTGACCAAAGCGGTCATCGACGGTGCTTCGTGAAACGATTTCGGCCATTGCGTGGGATCGGCAACGATGGTCGGACCTTCTAAAGGTCCGACCAAGCCAGATTGGTCGAAATTGGTTTGCGCATGGGCGTTGGATAGGCCCAATGCCAACGCCATCGCGATCCAGGTGCGTTTCATGCGCATCGTATTCTCCGTGTCGGTCAGGTCACGCCAATGAGTGTTAGTTCGCGTGCGCGGTGGCACGCACTCAAATGGCCGGGGGCTGTTTCGATCAATTCTGGCCGCTCGACACGGCAACGATCCACCGCGAAGGGACAGCGGGGGTGAAATGCGCAGCCGGGCGGCGGTTTCGCGGGGTCGGCGACTTCTCCGGCGGGCGCAAATGTCGCATCGCGTAACGCCGGATCGGCTTTTGGAACTGCGGCTAGCAAAGCCGTGGTGTAGGGATGTTTCGGTGTTGTGTACAGTGAAACGGTCGGTGCGACTTCGACAATGCGGCCAACGTACATCACCGCCACACGATCGCTGACGTGCCGCACGACACCTAAATCGTGGGCGACAAACAGCATCGACAGACCCAAACGATCTTGCAAATCGAGCAACAGATTAACGATCTGTGCCTGCACCGATACATCTAAAGCCGAAACCGGTTCATCCGCCACAATTAGTTTCGGTTGCAACGCAAGTGCTCGGGCGATTCCAATACGCTGCCGTTGCCCGCCCGAGAAGGCGTGCGGGAAGCGAGTCCGAGCGGCGAGGGGGAGGCCGACGAGGTCGAGCAGTTCGATGACGCGGGCTTGACGTTCGGCAGGGGCAACGCCGGCGACCAGTAACGGTTCGGCGACGATGTCGCCGACCATCATGCGCGGATTCAACGACGCGTAGGGGTCCTGGAAAATAAGTTGGATGTGTTGGCGCAACGGTCGCAACGCTCGGCGGTTCAGCGGCGCGAGGTCGACACTTCGGCCGTCCTCTATCGAAAATCGGATGGCGCCGGCGGTGGGCTTCAGTGCGCGTAAGATGCAGCGCGCGACGGTGGTTTTGCCGCAACCGGATTCGCCGACCAGGGCCAAGGTTTCGCCGCGTGCGATGGTGAAATTCACGTCGTCGGCAGCGCGGACGCGGCCGACTTCCTTGCGTAAAAAACCCGCGTGGATAGGATAATGTTTCGAAAGGCCCTGGACTTCCAGCACATTCATGCCG
>JBAXFK010000269.1:0-5976 GCA_037139955.1 Rhodospirillales bacterium | reverse complement strand
GGCTATATCACGGTGATCGCGCCATCCGGCGACATCGTGGAAGCGGTGAAGATGCCGGACACCTACCCTACCAATATCTGCTTCGGCGGGGCGGACATGAAGACCGCGTACATTACGCTGTCGGATTCCGGTCGTTTGGGCAAAATGACGTGGTCGGAGCCGGGATTGAAGCTGAACTACAACGGCTGAGTATTTCGTTGGGGTAGGGTCGCCCTACCCCAACGCCTTTACCATTTGCGCGACGCCAGCAATCTCGCATTCCGCCCATTCGTCTTCGCTAAAGCCGCCGGCCTCGTAATATCCGATCGCCTCGGTCGTGGAATAAACCACCGCTTTGCCGCAACCCAACCGCCGAGCAAACCGCTCTGCTTCGGCGAGGAGTGCGCCACCGTGGCCTTGGCCTTGCAATGTCGGGTCGATCGCCACCAACCGCAACGCCGCCGCACCGCCATCCAATTGATCGATGCGGATCGTGCCGATCGGGCGGTCGTCTTTCCAGAACAGCAGCGGGTGGTGGCCGGGCTCGTTTTCCTCGTCCGGGTGTTCCATCGCGTATTTCTGCGATTCCAAAAGCACTTCCTGCCGGATGCGATGGTATTCGTCCCAGTCGGCGCGGCAGGATGGCGGGGTCAAACGGTATGCGGGCACGATCACATCTCCGCTTTTTGCGCCACGAAAATAGACCCATATCCCAGCTTCGACCAATCCGGCGGCACCGGGCAGGGGAAAGGGTCCAGATGGGCAACGGTGGCGGGCGCGCCGCGGACGATGTCGCCGGTATGGGATGTCGGCGTCGGCGCCGGCATCCACGCGAACGCATCGGCGGACGAGTATACGAACAGCGCCACCGGTCGCACCCGATCCGTCAGATTGGCGCGGGACGCATGCAGGGTGCGGCAGCCGATCGCCACCACCGCCCCGGCTTTACCGACCAAATCGGTCGCCCGCGACTGATCCACCGTCGCCATATCCCGCGCCCGAACCGTGCCGGTCCAGGTCCCGGCATCGTCGCGATGCACGTAAATCGGCCCGTTCTGCGTTCCCGGCAAGCACGTTAAAGGTCCCTGTTCGGCAGGGCAGTCGGTCAGGTAAACCCCTAGTGTCAACGGCGAGTAATTGGTGTGCGGCCAAGCCGGAATGTCTTGGTGCCACTGCACGATTTCGCCGGTTCCCGGCCATTTGTAGTTCAGTTTCGATGAGTGAAATTTGACATCCGGGCCCACCAAATCGGCGGCGATATCGGCCAAAGGCGACTCCGCCGCGAACCGCCAGAAATCGGGGTGCCGATCGACCAATGCGCGCAGCCGGCGCACATGCGGCGTCGCCGGGGTGTGGCGCGGGCCGATATCGAACGCCTCGTTCGACGCAGTTACGGAACGGCTTTCGTCGATGAACGCATCCGACAGGGCGTTCAGCCGTTGCAGCCATGCATCGGGGATCAGGCCTTCCGCGCACAGAAAACCGGTCTCGAAATAGGCTTCGCGCTGCGCCACGGTCAGGAGTTTCGGCGCGTTAGTCCGGATGGCGTCCGGAGTCATGATTTCTCGTTCCCTCTTGATCGGATGCGACTGTATGGGGGACCCTGCGTTGGCACAACAGGACGCGAACCTCATGACCAACTTGCTGGCGGAATTGCACGAGGACCGGGCGACCGGTCGCATCGCCGAGATTTACGACGAAATCCGTCGTTTTTCCGGTGTGCCGTATGTGTCGTCGTTGCAGCGCTTCGTCGCTACCATGCCGGGTGTGTTGGAATGGGCATGGGACGCGGTGCGCCCCGCTTTGGCCTCGGGCGTGCTGCAAGAAACAGCATGGCGGTTGGCGCGCGATGTTCGCATCGCCCCGGCACGGCCGTTTGTTGGAACCGTGGATCGTGCCGCCGTGCGCAACATTGCCGAGAATTTCGTGCGAGTGTCTCCGGTGAACCTGATGACGGGGGCATGCCTCAACCGACTGCTGACTGGCACGATCCCCGCTGGCGCCGGTTTCCCCGACCCTTGGACGCTCCCGGCTATGCTGCCGCCGATGCCGGGCAATGCCGATCCCGCCCAACTCGACCCCGCGACACGCGCGACGTTGGCGCGCTTCACGACCGAGGTCGATGGCACCCCGTTCATTCCAGCGCTGTATCGGCAACTCGCGCATTACCCCGAATTTCTGTCCTGGCTGGCGGATGAATTGTCGCCGCGTTTCGCCGCGCCGGAAACCAATGCCGCCCGCACCGATTTTCGCGCCGCCGCCCGCGCGGCCGCGCCCGCGATCGTGGCGCGCTTGCCCGGCCTGCCGCCCGGCCCCGCGCCGGATGAGGCCACCGCGCGTCGCGTTTTGGCGACGATCGATCGCTATGCCGAGACCAGTCCCGAAATGACCATGTTCGGCCAACTGATCCTCGACGCCCTGTAAAATCCGCCGCTCGGCAGCAATTGCCGGGGGCACGATACAACAAATCGGGGCGCGGCTGCGGTCGAGCGGTTGGTACGGTGTTTGCCCTTAGGGGGGGCATGGACACCGCCGTGCTACTCTCCACTGCCGCGCCCCCGCCTTCGCCGCACCATACTGCGCTGCGTTGCTTGTTCATGATGGCGCTACATCGCGGTGTGACGCTGCAACCCGAGCAGTTCGCTGGCGTAAGCGAGTCCGATACGATCGGGTCGGTGCTGCGCGTTCTCCGGGATGCCGGCCTGCATGGTGTGGTGCGTCGACGGGCCGGGTGGGATGCGCTGCGCGGCGCAACGATGCCCGCAATGGTGCAATGGCAAGACGGGCACTGGGTCATGCTGCTGCATGCCGGGGAGGAAATCCGCCTGCTGGACCCACGGGCCGAGGATGCAGGTGTGATTGGCCTGCCCAAGGACGTTTTCCTGCGCGATTGGTCCGGGGTCGCGATCCTGTGCCAGAAGCCGGCAACAGAAACGATCGAACCATTCGGCTTGCGTTGGTTCCTGCCCGATATTCTGCGTCATGGCGGATTGTTTCGGGATGTCGCGGTGGCGGCGACGATGTCGTCGCTGATCGCTTTCGCCACCCCGCTGATGTTTCAGATTCTGATCGACAAGGTCATCGTTCATCGCGGCACCCAGACGCTGGTGGCGTTGATGGCGATTTTTGCCGTGCTGACTGTGTTCGATGGGTTTTTCGGTTACGTTCGGCAAATCCTTATGACCGCCATCACCAGTAAAGTCGATGCTCGGTTGGCATCTCGTGTATTTCAGCACTTGTTGTCTCTGCCGCTGGTATTTTTCGAATCGACCACGGCCGGGGTGTTAGCGCGCAATTTGCAGCAAACCGATACGATACGGCAATTTCTGACTGGGCGTTTGTTTCAAACGTTGTTGGACGCGGTAACCTTGCCGCTGATGCTGGCGATGTTGTTGTTATACAGCGGCAAGCTCACGCTGATCGTGTTGGGGTATTCGCTGCTGATGGCCGCGATCGTCGGCGTTATGGTGCCCGGTTTCCGCCGCCATCTGGAAGCGCTGTACCAGGCCGAAGGCGCGCGGCAAGGCCATTTAATCGAAACGATTCACGGCATGCGAACGGTGAAATCCTTGGCGCTGGAGCCGTTGCGGCAACGCGACTGGAACCGGAAAGTCACCGCCGGGGCGAGGCGTCGCGCCACCGTGGGGCGGATCGGCGCGCTGGCCGGTGCGCTTACGCACGGTCTGGATAAAGCGATGCAAATCTCGGTACTCGGTTTCGGTTCAGTACTGGTCTTCGATGGACAACTCAGTATCGGCGCGCTGGTGGCGTTCAACATGGTATCCAGCCGCGTGACCGGGCCGTTGGTTCAGATCGTCGGACTGATCAACGAATACCAGGAAACCTCGCTCGCACTGCGCATGTTGGGATCGGTGATGCGCGAATTGCCCGAGCGCGAACCCGGCCGCATGGGCATGACGCCGCCGATCAGAGGGGCATTGTCGTTCGAATCGGTGTCCTTTCGATATCATACGCAAGCCGTGCTCGACCGGGTGTCTTTCATTGTCGATCCGGGGCAAATCATCGGCATCGTCGGCCGGTCTGGGTCGGGTAAAACCACGCTGACCCGCCTGATCCAGGGGATATTGGTCCCTCAGGAAGGCATGATCCGCATGGACGGTGTCGATTTGCGGCATATCGATCTCGGTCATCTCCGCCGTAGTACCGGCGTGGTGTTGCAGGAAAATTTCTTATTCCGCGGCACTGTTCGCGACAATATCGCCGCCGCTCGGCCGGAGGCTGGCCTTGCAGAAATTGTCGCCGCCGCGCGTTTGGCCGGTGCCGATGAGTTCATCGATCGGCTGCCGCACGCTTACGAAACGACAATCGAGGAAAACGGTGCCAATTTCTCCGGCGGTCAGCGTCAGCGTATCGCCATCGCCCGTGCGCTATTGCCTAATCCCAGATTGCTGATTTTCGATGAAGCTACCAGCGCGTTAGATCCTGAATCGGAGGCCGTGGTGCAAGAAAACCTCGCCGCAATCGCAGCAGGGCGCACGCTACTTATCGTTTCGCACCGCCTGACGTCGTTGGTGACGGCCGACGCCATTCTGGTTCTCGAACAGGGCTGCGTGTTGGATTTCGCGCCCCACGCGACGTTGCTGGATCGTTGCGAGGTATATCGCCGCTTGTGGCACCGACAAACGAGGCATTTCGTATGAGTACGCCAATCGAGCTCGACGATTTTCTCGCCGAACTGCCGCCGCGGACGTTGCGAAACACGCACTACGGTGCGGTCGCGTTGGCAACGTTGGCGATCGGTATGGCATCGGTGCTGAAAATCGACATCGTGGTGTCCGGCACCGGGCGGCTTTCGGCCGATGCGCCGACGATCGTGTTACAGCCGATGCAATTGTCGCGGATCGAGCAGATTCGGGTGAAGCCGGGCGATACGGTGCGCAAGGGCGACGTCTTGGCTACTCTCGACTCGACCTTCGCCCAAGCAGACCGCGCGGCGCTGATCGCGCAACGGGATGCGCTCGCGGCGAAACAAGGCCGAACCCGCGCCGAACTGGATGGCACCCCGTACGCTGCTGCCGACCAATCGCTGGAGCGGACATTGTATCGCCAGCGGCAATTGCAATACGCCGCCCGTATCGCCGAATTCGACGATAAGCTGACCAGCCGGACAACCGATATCGTTGCCACCGAACACAACATCGCCTCCCTGACCCAGCAGCTTGCTGTCGCTCGGGAAGTCGAAGCGATGCGCGAGACGTTGTATCGCGGTCAGACCGGTTCCAGACTCAACTACCTCGAATCCCAAGCGGCGCGGATGCGCACCGAACGCGATCTTCGTGCCGCCGAAACCCTTCGCAACGATGCCCAGCAAGCGGTCCGCACACTCCGCGCCGATCGGCAGGATTTCGCCGACACGTGGCGCCGCGAGTTGCTGGAATCGCTCGTGAAACTGCGGGCCGATGCCTCCGCGATCGACGAAGCGCTGACCAAGGCTACCCGCCTGACCCACCTTGTATCCTTCATTGCGCCCGAGGACGGCGTCGTGCTGGATGTCGCCAAACGGTCCGTGGGTTCTGTACTGCACGAGGCCGAACCGCTGGTAACCTTAGTGCCGGCCAACGCGCCGCTGATCGCCGAGGTGGCGATCGGATCGTCCGATGTTGGCTATGCCACAGCGGGCGATCCGGTGGTGGTCAAGGTCGATGCTTTCCCGTACCAGCGCTTCGGCATGGTTGCCGGGCACCTTCGTTCTATCGGGGAGGATTCTTTTGCCGGCCCCGATGCGCATTATCACCGGGGACAAATCGCGCTCGGTGCCAGCAAGCTGCGTCTGATCCCCGGCATGACCGTGACTGCCGAAATCAAAGTTGGCAGCCGCAGCGTGATTTCGTATTTTCTGTATCCGATTACCCGAGCGCTGAGCGAGAGTATCCGGGAGCCGTGAGGGCGGGCCACAAGCGGTTGTCCGGCTGTACTGGGAAGACCGCGTCGAACGCCGCCAACCTCGACCGATAATGTTCGGCGTAGGCGAGATCG
>JBAXFK010000268.1:0-5989 GCA_037139955.1 Rhodospirillales bacterium | reverse complement strand
GTGCTCCAATGCAAGCGCCCGAGGTTGTTGGCGCCGATCAGGATGACCGCGACCTTGGGGGCAATGCCGGCGACCTCCCCATTTTCGATACGCCACAACAGGTGGCAAGTGGCATCGCCGCTGAAACCCAGATTGACGGCATTGCGGTCGCCGTAGAATCGCTGCCAACCCGGTGCGAATTTTCGCCAGGACGGTTCGCCATCGTACTCCCATTGTTGGGTAATCGAATCGCCTAGAAAAATCAGCGTGGGCTTTTTCTCCCGCAATTCTACCAATTTGTCCTTGTGCCGCTTCTGCCACCACGCCGGGTCCCGCGATAATGGTCGGGCCGCCATCGGCGTCTCGGCCCGCGCGGGCAGGGCAGCGAGCAGGGGCAAGGCAAACGCCGAGCGGCGGGGAATCGAGTGCATGAGGCGCCCTATCGGTGATTGGGCTGCCGCTCTACCATTCCCCCGACACGAACGGGAGACGCGCCATGCGGATTGCGAAGATCGAGGATTTGCACTGTAACGCCGGCTGGCGGGATTTTTCGTTTCTGAAAATCACCACCGACGAAGGCATCGTCGGTTGGTCGGAATTCATGGAGAATTTCGGTTCCGAAGGCCTGGGCACCGTTATCGGTCGGCTGGGAGAACGGCTGATCGGCCTGGATCCACGCCCGATCGAGAAGCATATCGCCTTCCTGCACGGCGTGACCCGTCAGGCCCCCGGCGGTATGAACCAACAGGCGATCGCCGCGATCGAAAATGCGCTCGTCGATATCAAAGCCAAGGCGCTCGGCATCCCCGTCTGCGAGATGCTCGGCGGTCCCATTCGCGATCGCTTGCCGCTGTACTGGTCGGATTGCGGCACGTGGCGCGTCAGCTTCGCCGATCGGATCAAGGCATGGACTGGGTGGGACCCGATCCAATCGCTGGCCGATGTCGAGAAGGCCGGGGCCGAGGTCGCGGCACGCGGCTTCAAGGGACTGAAAACCAACATGATGCGGTTCGATGCGGAAAAGCCGTATATTCACATGCCCGGATTCAACGGATCGGGTTGGCCGGAGCTGAACTGCGATCGGGCGTTGGTGGATGCGGTGGTGGCGGAAATGACCGCGTTCCGGCAAGGCGCCGGCAACGGGGTCGGATTGCACGTCGATCTGAACTTCAACTTCAAGACCGAGGGCTATATCCGCATGGCCCAAGCGTTGGAACCGTTCGATCTGGTCTGGGCCGAAATCGACAGCTACGACCCCGCCGCCTTGGCGCATATTCGCCGCAGCACCCGTACCCGCATCGCATCGTGCGAATCATTGTACGGCCGTCGCCAGTTTCGCCCCTATTTCGAGCAGCAGGCCGTGGACGTGGCGATTATCGACGTCGCCTGGAACGGTATTTTGGAGTCCTACAAAATTGCCGCCATGGCCGATGCGTACGAAATCAATATTGCGCCGCACAATTTCAACGGTCATATCGGTTCGTTGATGAGCGCGCATCTCTGCGCCGCGATTCCGAATTTCCGGGTGATGGAAATCGACATCGAAGACGTTCCTTGGAAGGACGATTTGGTCGACAAGGTGCCCGTCATCGAAAACGGCGAATTGCTGGTTCCCACCGGTATCGGTTGGGGCGCGGACGTGAACGAGGACGTTATTCGCGCCCATCCGCCGCTGCGTCCGACCAAGTGGAAGGGGTAGGCGGTCGCGGTTCGATACTTCACATTTCCGACAGATCGTAACGACGATATTGCGCTCGGACGGATGCCCTGGATATCGTTGCGCCAAGGCTTCCGCGCGTAATCGTAGCGAGGCGTTAACATCGGAGTGGAGTGCAGTCCATGAATAATGCCGATTATCGCGCGATGGTCGATCACGCGGTCGAAAATGTGCCCGGCGCATGGAATGGGCGTATCAAACAATTGCCAGTCGGCAATAACGCGGCATTCAATTTCGTCCTACAATTTCCGGCGAACGACTTACGCCAAGGCATGCAAATCGTCTATCGAACACGCGATTTGTATATACTTGGATACGTGACGACCGGCGGAGTCGCATATGTAACCCACGATCAGGTCGGCAACGTCGCTGGCGCCACCGATTTGGGGTTCGATGGCGACTATGCTTCGCTCGGTTGGAACCGGCAGGGGCTCGCGGTCAATGCGGGCGGCCCGATGGTGTCGGTGGCGTTGCTCGACATCGCGCTCTATTCCGCCGCAGCGGGGGCGGCTTCGGCCGGGCAGCTTTGCGTCATTGCAATCGCGCTGGCCGAGGGTGTCAGGTTCAAGAATGTCGAGCGTGCGGTGCGCGCGACCGACCCGATTAACACCGAGATGGTCGATTGGGCCCAGCAATTGGCTGCTGGCGAAGCGATTCTGCGATCGGGCTAACGGCGGTCCAGGAAACGGTTCGATTCTTCGAACAATTGCCGCGCACCCAACTGATCGTAGGGCTGTTCGGCGAGCGTTTCTTCGTCCCACTGTTCGCGATGTTGCTTAAGGAAGTCGCCGCCGTATACATGAAGCGCACCGGTCGGCCGGCCCAGCGGATTGGTAACGGAATGAACGATATCGGCGCCGAGCGTGCCCACATCGCCGGCGAAATAAGACGACGCACCGGCGGCTTCGATGGGGCGTTTTGCGTCGGCGGGTAGATGCCGCCAGAAAATATTGTCCTCTCGGCCGGCGTACATGCCGATGACCGCCCACATATGGTGATTGTGCGGCATGACCGTCATGTGCGGACCCCAAACCAAATTGAGGATTGTCACGTTTTTGGATCGGTGAAGCAATTCGATGCCTGCGCGTTTCGGTTCCCCCAATTCGGACATCGCCCGTGCGGGATCGCTCACTGCTTGTTCCAGTAGCGATCGGATTGCACGTTGGCCGCCGCCGGATGCGACTGCGGCCTCGCAATCGGCGATTAAGCGATCGCGCCCGAACAGCGCGGTCACGCCCGAACCGCGCGCGGCGCGGCGCGGAAGACCGGGCGCGGGCGCAGCATCGGCAGCAGTATGCTCGTGCCCAGGCCCCAAGATGCCGTCAGAATGAATGTCCGTGCGATCGGCCACCAAGCGCCGCCATGGGCGATGGCTTGGCCTTTGAGCGGGAACACGACGAACAAGGTTATCAGCGCGGCGATCAGGCCCAGCCCGAGGCCGGCCTGCCATAAGGGACGGCCCAAGCGCGGCGCTATCAGCGCTAGCACCACGCCGTAGAGCGCGCCCCAAAAGCTCAGGCTTACGATCGCGGGGATGCCGAACGGCCATGTCGGTGTCACACGGAAAGCCACCATCTTGCCGATCCCGGCGAGGTCGAAAACCTCGGCCAGACCTTGATGGAACACCAGCGCGGCGATTGCGCCGGCCGAAAATCCCAGGCAGGCCCTGGTGGCGGGTGACTCCATAACGATAACCTCCATGTTACCTTTTGAAACCCAGAATGTTCCCAGCCCGGCGACAGTGTCAAGGGATGCGTATGCAAAGGGGGATGTTTTAACCCTTTGTTAACGCGTGAAAAAACATACTCGCAGATGCAAATATTTCAGTTCTCGTAAACCCTTTGTTAATAGTTTTCTGTTCGAATACTCCTCGTTCAACCACATGGGGGCTGCCGTGACGGCCAGTCGGCTTATCAATCGAAACGTCGTTGCCCAGCGTGGGCGCACCAGCATGCGGCTGGAGCCCGAGCTTTGGGAAGCATTGACCGAAATCGGCGAGCGGGAGGGTAAGGACCTCAGTGGCCTTGTCCGAAAAGTCGAGGCAATCGAACATCCGGGCGGGCGCACCAGCGCGGTGCGGGTGTTCGTACTAGCCTACTTCCGCGAAGCCGCGACCGAGGCAGGCCATGCGAGTGCCGGGCACGGATCGTCGCCGCCGCAGCGCTATATCGAACCGATGCGGCTCGACCCGGCGACGATGCCGCCGCCGACCTCGCCGATCGAAGAGGCGCGGAACGCGGCCTAACCGGCAGACTGGCCAGCCCGCTTAGGGGCTGGCCGGATCGGCCGCTGCCGCTCAGTCCGCCGCTTGCGCGACGTCGGTATCGGGGCCGGTGTATAGATGCGGCCAGCGGCGCTTCACCAACGGACCGGCATCGCTATAGGCCATGCAGGTATTCAGGATTTTCGGCGGTCCGCCCATCTTCTCGGTAATGCGAGCGTCGACGGCGTCGCTGCCGGGCGGGGGCGTGGTGCCTTCGGCCTTCATTTCCTTGCGAACACGCGACGGATTGATGGTCTGGAACGCGGTTGTGGCCATTTGCTGCAATAACTCGCGCAGATGGGTGCATCCGACGGGGCCGCCGACGGCCTGATTGGCCTCGCGCAGGAAGCCGGCTTTGATCCGCATCCCCACAAGGCGGGAGAAGTTCGGCGCCGCTGTCGGGCACATTCGATAGGGTGTGAGGTCGCTTACAGCCTCGCTGGCGACGATTTCCATCGTCTCGTTCACCGTTAATCGCAAGCGCATATCGTGAATCGGTTCTCCGGCCGGGATGAAACCGCGGTCGTAGTTCGTCTGACCGAAAGTTTTCACGTCCGTCAGGTGCGCTTCGATGTCGAACATCCCATCTTCCCGACGATACCCGTCGATTTCGATCGTGCGCGTATGTTGCTTTTCGCGTGCGACCGGCGCGCTCAACGGCATGGTGGACTCCTGTTATGTTGCACTGCACACCAGTCTAGGCCACGGCCTAGCCCGATGGCAAAGATCGCCGGAACATGGCTGCTATCCAGCAAGGAACTACAACTAAAAGCTGTGTGCGGCCCGCATGCCGGCCACGTCCCCTTTCGGCGCCACCATGCCCCGGCTAAAGTTGACCCGGATCAACGACAGCAGTCCCCGCCCTGGAGAAAGTGCCCGCGTATGAACGCTTTTCACGCCTTTTGCCGCCAGTCGCTGGATTCCATCCGCGCCCAGGGCCGCTATCGCACCTTCACCCCGCTGGCCAAGCAGGCCGAGGGTTTTCCCTACTACCGCGATCCCGACGGCAAAAGGGTTCTGGTGTGGTCGTCGAACGACTACCTCGCGATGGGTGGCCACCCGGCTTTGGTGGAAGCCGCGTGCGAGGCCGCCCGCACCATGGGCGTCGGTGCCGGCGGCACACGCAATATCGGCGGCACCAGCCCATCGATCGACGCGTTGGAGCGGGAACTGGCCGATCTGCACGGCAAGCAGGCGGGGTTGCTGTTTACCTCGGGGTTCGTTTCCAATCAGGCGGCGCTGTCGACCGTCCTCAATAGCCTACCCAACGGCCCGGACGAACGCTGGCAGGTGTTCTCCGACGCCAAGAACCATGCCTCGATGATCGCGGGGATCAAGGGATCGCGGGCGATCGTCAACATTTTCCGTCATAACGATATGAATCATCTGGAATCGTTGCTGAAGGCCGCACCGCCCGCCGCGCCGAAGCTGATCGTGTTCGAGTCCGTGTATTCCATGGATGCCGATATTTCCCCGATCGGGGCGATTTGCGATCTCGCGACCCGTTATGGGGCGATGACCTACCTCGACGAGGTCCACGCGGTCGGCATGTACGGCCCCAATGGCGGCGGCGTGTCGGAGCGCGATCGCGTGGCGCACCGGGTCGATATCATCGAGGGCACGTTGGCGAAGGCTTTCGGCTGCCATGGCGGATATATTACCGGCGACACCGATGTCGTGGATTTCATTCGTTCGACCGCGCCAGGGTTCATCTTCACAACCTCCCTGCCGCCGCCGACGGCTGCCGCCGCCCTGGCTGCGGTGCGCCATGTGCGTGCGGACCAAGCGCGGCGCGACAAGTTGTTCGAGCGAGCCGACACTTTGAAACGCCGCTTCGATGCCGCCGGCCTGCCGCGCATCCACTCCGAAAGTCACATCGTGCCGCTGCATATCGGCGACGCCGATCTGGTGATGGAGGTCAGCAATCGTCTGCTGACCGAGTTCGGCATGTATGCGACGCCGATCAACTACCCCACGGTCCCACGGGGCGAGGAACGCCTGCGCTTCACCCCCGGTCCGCTACACACCGA
>JBAXFK010000267.1:0-6037 GCA_037139955.1 Rhodospirillales bacterium | reverse complement strand
GGCTACTACGATACGTCGGGTGCGCTGCGCGATATGCTGCAAAATCACCTGCTGCAACTGCTCTGCCTCATCGCGATGGAACCGCCGGTCAGTCTGAACGCCGACCGGGTGCGGGACGAAAAGCTGAAGGTTTTGCGCGCCCTGCGTCCCATTCCGGCGCATCAGATTGCCGCTTGCACCGTGCGCGGTCAGTACGGCGCGGGGGCGGTGAATGGCAGGCCGGTGGGCGCGTACCTTACGGACCTCGGCGCCAGCGACCCCAGCGCGACCGAAACATTCGTTGCGCTGAAGGCGGAGGTGCGGACATGGCGTTGGGCGAACGTGCCGTTTTATTTGCGTACCGGAAAACGCATGCCGCGCAAAGTCTCCGAGATCGTGGTGCAGTTCAAGGATCAGCCATTCTCGTTGTTTCCGGCCTCGGCCGGCGCCCGCCAACCGAACCGGCTGGTCATCCGCTTGCAGCCGGAGGAAGGTATGCGCTTGGAGGTCATGACCAAAGATCCTGGTCCCGGCGGCTTGCGTCTGTCGCCCACCGGCCTGGATATCCGCTTCGACACTGCGTTCGGTATGCGCTTTCCAGACGCTTACGAGCGTCTGCTCATGGACACCGTGCGCGGCGATGCCACCCTTTTCATGCGCCGCGACGAGGTTGAGGCCGCCTGGACCTGGGTAGAACCGATCTTGGAAGCTTGGAACTCGGCAGTGGAACCCCCGCGCCCTTATGCGGCCGGCAGTTGGGGGCCGACAGCCTCGATTGCGTTGATCGAGCGCGATGGGCGCACGTGGAACGAGGACGCGACATAAAAAAACGGCCCAGCCGGGGTGATGGCTGGGCCGCGAAGGGTGGTCCGGGTTGACCGGGGTCCGAAGACCCCACGGAAGCGAATCTGTTGGGGATGCGCAGCCGATAACCCTTTATGGGCCAACGCCGCAGTAAAAAAATGTGAGGTAGATCACATTTTGACGAATTTGTGCCACGGTTTGCCACAGAACGCTGGGGCGGCGATGATAGGGCATCCTTTTCGAACCGGAGACTCCGATGTCGGCCCCCCTCGACCAAGATCGCGCGGCTGCGCTGCTGCAACAGCGCAACCGCGATGGCGCTCTTCCCGCCGCCCCGCAATGGAACGAAACCCTCGACGTCATTCTTGGGCATCGCTCTGTGCGTGGCTTTCTGCCCCAGGGGCTACCGGCCGGCACGCTGGAACTGCTGACCGCCGCAGCACAATCGGCATCGACGTCGTCCAACCTTCAGGTCTGGAGCGTGGTCGCCGTGCAGGAACCTAGCCGGAAATCCCGGATCGCCGAGCTGGCGGGGAACCAACAATTCATTCGCGACGCGCCGCTGATGCTGATGTGGCTGGCCGACCTCAATCGCATCGAACAGATCGCCGCCGACCGGCAAACCCAGGTTGAGGCGACGCATTACACCGAGGCCTTCATCCTCGGCGTAGTCGACGCCACCCTGGCAGCGCAAACTGCCTTCGTCGCTGCCGAGTCGGTCGGTCTGGGCGCCGTCTATGTCGGGGCCGTCCGCAACCACCCCGAGAAGATTGCCGCCGAGCTGAACCTGCCGTCGCATGTGTTCGCGGTGTTCGGGATGGCGGTGGGTTACCCCGATCCCGCTAAGGAAACCGGCATCAAGCCGCGCTTGCCGCAAGATATTGTGCTGCATCGGGAGCAATACGACGCCGGCCTAAAGCGCGATGCCATCGAGCGTTACAATGGCGTCGCTCGCGATTTCATGCGCGAGCAAGGCATGAAGGAACAGGATTGGACCTGGCAGGCCACCGCTCGCCTGAAGGACGTACCGGCCATGCACGGGCGCGATCGGATGCGGGAAGCGCTGCTGAATCTGGGGTTCGAACTGCGATGATCGAGCGCGATATTGCCGCCCTGCGGGCGCGGCGCACCACCAAATGGCACAAATTCTCCGACGACGTGCTGCCGGCCTGGGTCGCCGATATGGATTTCGGGATCGCACCGCCGATCGCCGCCGCACTGGGTCGTTTGGCCAAGAATGAGGAGTATGGCTATGCAAACCGGGCGGGGGTGCTGGAAGCGGCGTTCTCCCGGCGGATGGCGTCTCGGTTCGGTTGGCAGACCGACCCCGCCGATACGCTGACACTGGGCGATCTGGTGCAGGCCAGTTTTTCGTCGGTCATGGCGTTCTCCGACCCGGGGGACGGGATTCTATTGCAGCTTCCGTCATATCCGCCATTCATGGGCGCCATCGAGGATACCGGCCGGCACTTGGTCGCGAACCCTATGCGCGACGACGGTGCGGGTTGGCGGCTCGACCTGCCGACATCCGTCGATCCCCGGACAAGGATGATGATCTTCTGCCACCCGCAGAATCCCACCGGGCGCTGTTTCACGCGGGTAGAGCTGGAGGCCGTGGCGTCGTTTGCTATCCAGCACGACTTGATCGTCGTGTCGGACGAAATCCATGCCGACATCGTTTATCCCGGCGGGACCCACATCCCCCTGGCATCGCTGAGCGCCGAGATTGCGGCGCGTACGATCACCATCACCTCTGCTACCAAAAGCTTCAACATTCCGGCCCTCCGCTGTGCTGTCATGCATTTCGGAGGAACGCTGAAAGAACGGTTTGTCGCGCGGATATCGCCCCGTCTGCTGGGATCGCCGAGTGTCACGGGTGTAGATGCGACCGTCGCGGCCTGGGATGAGGGGCAGGCGTGGTTCGAAGACACCCTGGCCGTATTGCATGGCAATCGCGATTGGCTCATCGCGTTCGTGGCCTCCGAGCTGCCAGGGGTGACGATGCGTGCGCCCGAGGCGACGTATCTGGCATGGCTCGACTGCCGCGGCCTAGGCCTGCCAGGTTCGGCTGGGCAGTTTTGGTTGGATAGGGCGCGGGTTGGGCTGAACTTCGGCGAAACGTTCGGGCCGGATTATGCTGGATTTGCTCGGCTGAACTTCGCGACACCGCGACCGGTGTTGGAAGCGATTGTCGGACGGATGGCGGAGGCTGTTCGGGGACGGTAGCGGGCACCGTCATGGCGGGCGAAGGCCCGCCCCACCCCTTGCATCCCGCACTCCCAGCCCCAACAATCCTCCCCGAACAAACCAACGGGAGAAGCACCATGGACCTCGGCCTGCTCGGCAAGAAAGCCATTGTAACCGGCGGCAGCCGGGGGATCGGCAAAGCCATCGCCCGCGAGCTGGCGCGCGAGGGTGTGGATGTCGCCATCGTTGCGCGTAACAAAGCCGACCTCGACGCCACGGCGAAGGAATTGTCCGCCGAGACCAACCGTCGAGTCATCGCGCTGCAATGCGATGTCACCAGCAAAGCCCAGGTCGACGCGATGGTCGCCGAAGCCGCCCAGCAACTCGGCGGGCTGCACATCCTGGTCAACAGCGGTTCCGCGCCCGGCGGGTCCACCTCCGCGATCGGACCCATCGAGAATTTGATCGACGAGGAACTGATCGACGATTTCAACATCAAATATGTCGGTGCGCTCCGCTGCTCCCGCGCGGCGATTCCGTTCATGAAACAAGCCGGATGGGGCCGCATTATCAATATCAGCGGTGCCAACGCCCGTAATGCCGGTAACCTCAGCGGCGGGGCGCGCAACGGCTCCCTCGTGCATATGACGAAAACGTTGGCCGTTCAGCTCGGTCGTTTCGGTATCACCGTCAACTGCGTCCACCCCGGCACCACCCGCACCGAACGCACTCCTAGCCTGCTAGCGGCCCGCGCCGCTCAGTTGAACACCACGCCGGAAGACGCCGAGCGTCAGGATTTCCTGCCGGACTCGCCGCGCGGCAATAGCATTTGCCGTATGGTCGATGCGTCGGAGATCGCGTTCGTCACAGCGTTTCTGGCGTCCGATAAATCCTGGGCGGTGTCCGGCGAACTGGTTGCGGCCACCGGCGGGGCCGGGCGCGCGGTGTACTACTGATATGGCAATCGCGATCCGCCCGCTGCATCCGCATTTCTGCGCCGAGTTGTCCGGCGTCGACACCGGCTTGCCGATGGACGATGCAACGTTCGGGGAAATCCGGGCAGCTTTGGACGAATATTCGGTGCTGATCTTTCACGGTCAGACGCTGGACGATGCCCGGCAGATCGCGTTCAGCCGCCGTTTCGGCGTCCTCCAAACTACCGGCAAAGCCAACCCCGCCACCGGGACCCCTTTCGCTCGGCAATCGAATTTAGACGTCCAGACCGGCGGGGTCATCCCGCCGGAAGACCGACGGATGATCTATCAGAAAGGCAATTATCTCTGGCACGCCGATAGCACTTTCAACCCCATGGGCTCGATTTGCTCGCTGTTGTCTGCTCGGATTGTTCCTCCCGAGGGCGGAAATACCGAATTTGCCTCGATGCGGGCCGCCTACGATGCGTTGCCGGACGAAATGAAGCAGAAGCTGGAGGGGGCGATTGCGGAACACAGCTTGGTTTATTCGCGGAGCACGGTCACGGATAACGCGCTGACGCCGGAAATGAAGGCCGAACTGCCAGGGGCTTGGCAAACCATGGTGCGCACCAATCCGGTCAATGGACGGAAATCGATCTACGCGGGCGCACACGCTAGCCACGTCATCGGCTGGCCTAGGGAAGAAGGCCGGGCCTTTATCCAGTTCTTGAACGATTTCGCGACCCAACCGGCATTCTGTTACTCGCACGCATGGAAGGCGGGCGATCTGGTTATTTGGGATAATCGGGCAACGTTGCATCGCGCCACCGCTTACGACACGACGCGCCACAAACGCTTGATGCAGCGCACGACAGTGGTCGATACGGCGCCCACGGTACCGCAGCCAACCCAATACGAGCTGGCTGCGGAGTAGTCCGGCAATTAGGCCGACTTCGCTTTCAACTCGGCCAATTCCGCCTTCACGCCGGCGACCATGCAGGACAGATCGGACGTGACCATGACCATGTCGAAGCCGCGCTTCACCGCGCCGGCTGCGAAGGTCGCCCCGCTGCAATGCATGACACATTTGATGCCATGCTTGTGCGCGGTCTCGCGGATCTTTTCGCACGTCGCCATGTGCAACGGGTCGGGATTGTCGCCGCGCGGCGCAAGGCCCAGGGCGAACGACAGATCGGCCGGACCGATATACACGGCGTCCAGACCGGGGGTGGCGCAGATCGCGTCGAGGTTGGCAATGCCTTCCTTCGTTTCGATCATCGCCATGATGATAACTTCGTCGTTCGCGTTGGCCACGTAGTCCGCACCGCCGTAATGCACCGCGCGCACCGGACCGTTGGACCGGAAGCCGACGGGGGGATAGCGGCAGGCGGCGACGGCGCGGGCGGCTTCTTCGGCATTGTTCACCAGCGGAACGATGATGCCGTAGGCGCCTAGATCGAGGGCCTTCATGATCGTCTGCGGCTCATTCCAAGCAACGCGGACGAAGGGCACGGTGTCGGTCTGCGAAACCGCTTGCAGCATCGGCAGCACGTCGCTCAGCTCGGCGGTGCCGTGTTGCATGTCGATGCACAGCGAGTCGAAACCCTGGCGCGCCATCACCTCGGCGGTGATGCCATGGGCGATGGACAACCAGCCCATCGTCGCGCATTTGCCCTCGCGCCATATCTGTTTGATCTTGTTCGGTCGCATACACTGTCCTCCGGTTAGGTTCACGGACGGCAGCTATACACAACCGTGGCCAGCGGAAACAGTAGCGGGGAAATAGGGTTGGAGCGGGTGAAGGGAATCGAACCCTCGTGTGCAGCTTGGGAAGCTGCCGTTCTACCATTGAACTACACCCGCGCACCGCTCGGTGGCATCGTATTAAACGACCCCGTCGTGCGGTGCAATCGGGGCGGCGAATATTGGGGGAAATCATGCCGGTCATCGACGTTCAGGTGCATCCGTTCGATCGCAACCATCCGGGCCGCCCTTGGGCGGGCCCCTCGCACGGGCTGGATTCCGCCAGTGGGGACGAAATGGTCGCCGCCATGGACAGTGTCGGCGTCGATGGCGCGGTGATGGTGTCGTCCTATGCCGCCTATCTCTACGATCCCAGCTACGCGCTGGAGGTTTATGCGAAATACCCGGAC
>JBAXFK010000266.1:0-6066 GCA_037139955.1 Rhodospirillales bacterium | reverse complement strand
CAACCGGCCTGCACCATACCCTGCGGGCTGACGTCGGACGGGCTGCCGATCGGATTGCAGATCGTTGGCCCGATGTTCGGCGATGCGCTGGTACTGCGCGCGGCGCGGGCGTTCGAAAACGCGATGCCGATCCCTCGGCCGATGCTGGCCTAATACCGAACCGACATGGCTGGATCGCGCCTTAATCTCCCTTCGCATGCCCTGCCAAAACCTCGATCGCCACGGACTTGATCAGCGCGAGTACCGGTGCGCCCACGGATAGTTCCAGACGGATCACAGCATCCGGTGTTACCCGCGCTAGAAACGTGCCCTCGGTCAACGCGATTTCCACCAGCGCGGCGTGGCGGACGGGGTCCTCGGTCACCGCGCGCACGGTGCCCGCAACGATGTTGTGGACGCTGATCGCCGAGGGGGTCTCGCGCGCCAAAATGACCTCGCGGGCGGGTATGCGGACCCGGATCGCGGCGCCCGGCGGCGCGTCGAGCAGAGGGACCAACAGCACCGCCCCGCCGGCCTGGATCCGACTGAGTTGCCGAACAGGATCGTGCGACAGCACATGGGCCGGAAGGACAGTCGCTGCATCGTCCCGCCGTGCCAGTTGCAAATCGGCGCGCGCGGTGATGGTCGGCAGATCGCCGATTGCGACAACCGCACCGGCCTGGATCAGCACCACCGAGTCAGCGAGGCGCGCGACTTCCTCCATCGCATGCGTCACATACAGGATCGGCATATGCAGCGCGGTCTGGATACTGGCGAGATAGGGCAGGATTTCGGCCTTGCGGGCGGTATCGAGACTCGCCAGCGGCTCGTCCATCAGCA
The DNA here is from genome assembly GCA_037139955.1 of Rhodospirillales bacterium. Taxonomy (GTDB): domain Bacteria; phylum Pseudomonadota; class Alphaproteobacteria; order Acetobacterales; family Acetobacteraceae; genus Rhodopila. The sequence continues at coordinate 5,247 of JBAXFK010000266.1, read as the reverse complement.
GCAACTGCGGCTGCGCCAGCAGCGCACGGCCGATCGCGACCCGCTGCCGCTCCCCGCCCGAAAGCGTGTGCGGGCGGCGGCCGAGCAGGGGGGCGATGCCCAAAAGGGCGACGACATCGTCGAAGCGGATGGGACCGCCTTTGGGCGCGCGGCGCAGGCCGTAGCGCAGATTGGTGTCGACCGACATGTGCGGGAACAGGCGCGCGTCCTGGAACACCAGCCCGGCACGGCGCGCTTCGGGCGGCACCCAAATACCGGCATCGGTATCGGCAAGCACGACATCGTCCAGCACGATTCGGCAATAATCCGGGCGCAGTAGACCGGCGACGGCGGCGATAACGGTGGACTTACCGGCGCCGGACGGGCCGAACAGCGCGGTCAGGCCGGGTGTCGGGACCTGGAACGCCAAATCCAGGCCTGTATTGGGAAACCGGTGGCGGAGTGCGACATGCAGGGTCAAACGCGACGCCTTAGCGGCCGGTGCTGCCGAAACCGCCGCAACCCCGTTGGGTATTGTCCAGCGCATCGACCTCCTGCCAGGACGCGCGCAACACCGGGGCGAGCACGGCCTGGGCGATGCGCATCCCGCGTTCGACCATGAAAGGGGCGTCGCCGGTGTTCAGAACGATAATCCCGATCTCCCCCCGGTAATCCTCGTCGATGGTGCCGGGGCTGTTGGGCAGCACGATACCGTGCCGCAGGGCCAATCCCGAGCGGGGACGGATTTGCAACTCGTAGCCGGGCACCAGGGCGATCGACAGGCCGGTGGGGATCAACGCCCGCTGGCCCGGCGCGATGACGACGGGATCGGTCACGGCTGCGAGCAAATCCATGCCCGCCGCGCCATCGGTCGCGTACGACGGCAGCGGCAGGCCCTCGCTGTGCGGCAGGCGGCGGACTTGGATTGAAATGCTCATACCGCGAACTTAACCGGTTAGGCCGAGCGCACCATCCCCCCGTCGATCGCAATGCACTGGCCGCTGACGTAGTCGGACAGGTCGGTACAGAAGAATTCCACCACCTTCGCGCAATCGTCCACATTCCCCAACCGGCGCAGCGCGATCTGCTCGGTGCGATCGCGGTTAGCGTTGACGCTACCTGGAACGACGGTTGCCATGATCCTCCCCGTGGTAATGGTGCCCGGCGCAATGCAGTTGGCATTGATGCCGTGCGGACCGAGGTCCTGCGCCAAGTAGCGCGTGTAGTGCAGGATGGCGGCCTTCGCCGCACCGTAGTGCGCGTAACCGCCATCGACGGATGGGCTGAGGCCGGCAATCGAACTAACAGTCACAATCTTGCCCGAACGTTGCGTCTTCATGATCGGTGCGACAGCGTTAACGCAGTAGACCGTGCCGTAATAGTTCATCTCGGTCACCAAATGCAGCAGCTGGGTTTCCAGCGTACTGGCCTTGGTGTCGATCGGCCGGCCGCGCCCGCCGCCGGCATTGCAAACCAAGATGTCGATACGGCCCCAGGTATCCATGACCTTCTGGACCATGACCTGCACCGCTTTTTCGTCGGTCACGTTCATCTCGATCCCGATGGCGTCGCCGCCGCCGGCGTTGATTTCGTCGACGGTGCTGTCGCCGGTCATGGCTTTGGCCTCGGCCTCGAATTCCTCGTAGGACCGGAGATTGAGGTCGGTAACCGCGATTTTCGCGCCAAGTGCCGCAAGGCGGCGGGCATAGGCCCGTCCGAGGCCGCGTCCGGCGCCGGTGACGATGGCGACTTTGCCGTCGAGTTTACCCATTGGTGTTTCCTCTGAATCGGTGTGGGTGAACCCTGCCTTCGGTTGAGGAAACGGTCAAACAAGGCGCGCGCCTTGACCCCCCGGCGGGGGCGCCCTACACGCGCGCCATGACCGAATTTACCCCCGCCACCGATGTTGCCGCCGCAGCCGAACGCGCGCATGTGCTCGCGCAGGCCCTTCCGTTTCTTCGCCGCTATGCCGGCGCGACCATCGTTGTGAAATACGGCGGCCATGCCATGGGTGAGGAGCATCTGGCCGAGGATTTCGGCCGCGACATCGCCCTGATGAAGCAGGTCGGGGTAAATATCGTCGTCGTACACGGCGGTGGGCCGCAGATCAACGCCATGTTGAAACGGTTGGATGTGAAATCGACCTTCATCGACGGGCTGCGGGTGACCGACCGGCCGGCGATGGAAGTGGTGGAAATGGTATTGGCCGGCACTGTCAACAAATACGTGTCCAATTTGATCACGCGCGCGGGTGCGCTGGCCGTCGGCATTTGCGGCAAGGATGGCGGGATGATCCGGGCCCGCAAGGTAGAACGGACGCGCAAAAACCCCGAGACCGGAGCGATGGAGTCGATCGACCTGGGTTTCGTCGGCGAACCGGCGGAGATCGACGTGCGCGTGATCCACGCACTGACCGGCGGCGGGCTGGTGCCTGTGATCGCACCTGTGGGCGTGGATGCCAACGGCCAGACCTACAACATCAACGCCGACACCGTAGCCGCCGCCGTTGCCGGCGCGCTGCATGCCACCCGGCTGCTGATGCTGACCGACGTGCCGGGCGTGCTGGACATGGATAAAAAGCTGATCCCCGAGCTGACCTTGGCCGACGTGCAGGCTCGGGTGGCAGACGGCACCATAACCGGGGGAATGATCCCCAAGGTGGAAAACTGTGTCGAAGCGGTGAAGCTGGGCGTCAAAGGCGCGGTCATCCTGGACGGGCGCGTGCCGCATGCGTGTTTGCTCGAACTGTTCACAGAAGGCGGGACGGGGACGATCATTCGGCGGTAACCCGCTCCAACCAACACACTTCCGCGATATTTGCACCTAACGCGATCGTTACACTTGTTCCATGTCGCCCCGGCCCTACATTCCCTGAGCGACTTGGATTTAAGGGAGATACCGTCGATGCGCGCATACCGTTCCACTGCCCCCAAGGCAATTTTCGCGGCCGGTTTGTTGGCCGCGCTCGCCGGCTGTGCGGCACCGCCTCAGGCGCCCAACGTTCGGATTATGCCGGGTCCCGGCAAATCGTTCGAGGCCTTCCAGTACGATCAGGCCGGTTGCAAGAGCTACGCATCCGATCAGGTACGCGGTCAGGCCGAGGCTTCCAATCAGAGCGCCGTGGGCAATGCCGCACTGACAACCGTCGGCGGCGCCGCAGTCGGCGCACTGCTCGGCAGTCTCGGCGGCAATATGGGTGCTGGTGCCGCAATCGGGGCCGGTGCGGGTCTTGGGGCCGGAGCGCTGATGGGGGCCGGCGGCAATGCGAACGAGCAAGGCGCGATCCAGCATCGCTACGATAACGCCTTCGCCCAGTGCATGTACACACGAGGACATCAGGTTCCGGGCTACGGCGCGCAGCAGGCCGGCTATGCCCCCGCCCCTGTTGCCCATGCTGCCGGGCCCGACCCGATGGTGCGTGCGACGCAGTCGGAGTTGATCCGCCTCGGCTACATGCAAGGTCCAGCCGACGGTCTAATGGGCTCCGCGACACGCGGTGCGATCGTTCAATACGAGCAATATCAAGGCCTGCCCGCCGACGGCATGCCGTCGCAGAGCTTACTGTCGCGACTGCAATCGACGCCGCGTTAAGGCGCCCGAGCGTCCACGGCCGCCATCACTGCGGCGTGGACGGTGGCGATATCGCCGCCCGCCGGCACGACAGTACAGCGCGTCGGCGCGGCGGCGGCAATTTCGCGGAAACCGGCATTGACCCGGGTGTGGAACGCCGCGTCCAGTTTCTCGTATCGATCCGCCGCGCCGCCACGCCCGAGCAGTCGCGAAGCACCCACCGCGTCGGGCACGTCCAGCATCACGGTCAAATCGGGCGTCAAACCGACCAGTGCCGCCAATGCCCGAATGAATACGCGGTCGGCCCCCTGGCCGTACCCCTGATAGGCGAGGGTCGAATCGAAATAGCGATCGCACACCACCCACATGCCGGCCGCCAACGCCGGTCGAATGGTTTTTTCCACGTGTTCGACGCGCGCGGCGAAGTGCAAAAGGGTCTCGGCACGCGAAGACCACTCGATCTCGCCGCCCAGCAATATGCCGCGCAAGAGTTCCGAACCGGGAGCGCCGCCGGGCTCCCGCGTGCGCAACACAGCGTGGCCACGGGCGCATAATGCATCGGCCAGCAAGGTGGCCTGCGTGGATTTACCCGCACCCTCCCCACCTTCCAACGTGACGAACAAGCGCCTAACCGCCGCCGGTGAGGCGGGACAGCATCGCCAACGCGCGGCCCGGCAACCCGAGGCGCGGCACATCGGCTCCGGCCAGCAACTGGATTTCCATACCCGGCACACCTTTGCCGCCCAAAGTCAGCCTGCCCAGGACGTCGCCTTTCGCGATCGGCGCCTTGACCGGCGTGTCGTAGGCCAGTTTCACCTGTGCATTGTCGCGCCAGTTACGCGGTAGGGTCACGGTGATTTCCTTGCCCGCGACCAGCGGCACGTCTTTGCTGGTGCCCATCCAGACGGACGCGCGCTCGATGGTGTCGCCAGCGGTGAATAGGGTCACGTCTTCGAAATTGGCGAAGCACCAGTCCATCAGGCGTTCGCCTTCCTCGGCGCGCTCGCGCATCGACGCCATGCCGTTCAGCACCAACACGATGCGGCGTCCGTTGCGGATAGCACTGGCCGCGAGGCCGTAGCCGCCGGCGTCGGTATGCCCGGTCTTCAGCCCGTCGCCGGTCCCCTTCTGCACCATCGGGTTACGGTTGGGTTGATCGATACCGCCGTATTTGAACGATTTCTCGGCATCGTAGCGATAATATTCCGGAAAATCTTGGATGATCCGCCGCGCGATCGTCGCAATATCCCTCACGCTCATATGCTGCTCGGGGTCAGGCCAGCCGGTACAATTACGGAATTGACTGCGAGTCATGCCCAGGGCCTTCGCTTTGGCGGTCATCGCTTCGGCAAACTGCTCCTCCGACCCGGCCAACGCCTCGGCCAGCACGATGGCGGCGTCGTTGCCGGATTGGACGATGACGCCGCGGATCAGGTCCTCGACCTTCACCTGAGCGCCGACCTGTACAAACATCTTCGACCCGCCCATCTTCCAGGCGCGTTCCGACACCGTCAGTTCGTCTTCCAGCTTCAAGCGGCCCTGTTTCAAGCGCTCGTAGACCAGATACATGGTCATGAGCTTGGTCATCGACGACGGCGGCATTTCCTCGTCGGCGAGTTTCTCCAGCAGCGTAGCACCTGTCGTGAAATCGACTGCGATCGCCCATTTGGCGGCAGTATCGACGGGACCGAGCGGGGT
>JBAXFK010000265.1:0-6092 GCA_037139955.1 Rhodospirillales bacterium | reverse complement strand
CTTTCGAAGCTGTCCCGGCTGGCATTGCCGAGGAAGCGGCGCAACGTGTCCTCGGGGATCGACTGGTTGGCCGCGTCGGTTAGCGTGTTGCCGCGCCCTTTGCGGCGCACGAATTCGGCCGCGCTGCCGTCTTGCGCCGCGATTGAAAACCCAATCCGAAGCTGAGGCCCGCCATGCCGAAAATCGTAATCGGTACGATGGCCGAAGCCGAAAAGCGCGTCGGCGATGGCGGCCAACGCCGTGGATTTACCGGCCTCGTTGACGCCATGCACGACATGCAGGGCCGTATCGGCCGGGAATTCCAGCACGCGATCGGCCAGATGCCCATAGCGCAGCAGATCGAGGCGACGGATCCTCATCGCGTCGCCGTCGTGGCGATGGCGGACGCGACGAGTTGCCAGGCGTCCTCGGCGATGCGCAACAATCCATCGTCGTCCGACAGCAACTCCGCATTCGCGCGGGCGGGCACCTTCTTACGGAGCGAGTCAAATTCCTGCCGCAGCTTGTCGGCGATCGCGGGATCGGACAGACCGGCGAAAAAGGCCTTCCGCAGTTCGGACAAGCTATCTGTGTCTGTCGTTGGCATCGGCTGGGTGCGGATTTTCACCGCCTCGATCCAAAGCTGCGCGCCAGCCCCGATGGCAGCGTTGCGACATTCGGCGATGAGACGTTCGGTGTCGGCGACCAAACTGCCATGCAGATCGGTGGTGCCGGCGACCGTCAGGCGCGCCAGGATCGGCCGCTCGTCGGCCTCGGCGACGGCCTTTTGCACCTGGGCGTCGATCGCAGCGGTCAGGCCGGCATCGTCCAATCCTGTCGCATCGAGATCGAGCGCTGCCCATCGCAGCACATCGACGAACCGAAATTCGGCAGCGACGATCCGGCGATCCTCGATCGTGACCAACTCGCAGCCCTTGGCACCGATTTCCTTCGCATGGCGGCCCTGCAAATTGCCGGGAAAGACGATCCTGGGGTTTTCGGACAGGACTCGCCGTTGGTGAATATGGCCCAATGCCCAGTAGTCGTAGCCCTTCAGCGTCAAATCGGCGACGGTGCAGGGCGCATATACCGCATGCTCGCCAGGGGCGTCGCCGGACGTGTGCAGCACCCCGATATTGAACATCCCTTCCACCGGCGCCGGGTAACCGGCGGACAAATCCTCGTGCGCTGCGCGATTCGCAAAGGAATGCCCATGCAACGCCACGCCAAGGTCGGGCAAGCGGAACGTCTCGCATGCGCGGGAAGAAAACTCCCGCACATTCGCCGGCAGCTTTAACCCCCGCGTGATGAGCGACTGCGCATCGTGGTTGCCGCGCAACAGAAAACAGGGGCGCGCGAGTCGGCGCATTTCCTCGGCGAAGAACAAGCCGGTTAAGAAATGCTTCCAGTCCCCATCGTAAAGGTCGCCGGCTATGACGACAAAGGCGACGTCTTCGGCCAATGCGAGGTCGATCATGCCCGAAAAGGCGCGGCGGGTGCTGTCGCGGACGATATCGCTCGGCAGATCGTCGCGGGCCTGCAAGCCAGTCAGCGGACTATCCAGGTGAATATCGGCCGCGTGGATGAACTTCATGGAGGAACGCTAGCCCGAGCGTTAACGCGCCGCCAGCCGGCTGAAACTCACCGCTGCCGCGACCGAGGCTGCCACGCCTGCAATCCCAAGGGACACCACGGGTCCGGTTTCCGGCAGCGCCGAGAACACCAGCGCCACCAACGCCGCCCCGGTCGTTTGCCCGAACAGACGCGACGTTGCCTGCATCCCGCTCGCTCCGCCCGCCCGATGGGGTGGCGCCGACCCGATAATTGCGCGGTTATTCGGGGTGTTGAAAAAGCCGAAGCCGATGCCCGACAGCATCATCCGCCAGACGATATCGAAGGTCGATGGATGGTCGGGCAAGAAACACATCAGCCCCGTCCCAAGCGCCATCAGCGTCATGCCGCACCCGCCTAGCAACCCCGCCGGATACCGATCTGCCATCCGGCCGGCAAAGGGCGCAATGACCGCAACGCTCAGCGGCCAGGGGGTCATCAACAGCCCCGTTGTCACCTGATCCATCCCCAGCGTGTGCTGGAACAAAAACGGCAACGCTACCACCGCCATGCCTTGGGAAATGAACGAGCAGATCGAACTCGCGACCGATAGTGCAAACAAGGGAATGCGCAGCAGGTCCACCGGCAACAGCGGCGCGCTGCGACTGAGTTGCCGGACCACCAGGAACGCCCCGACCCCAAGGCCCGAGAGGATGACTAACCCCACCAGGATGGGCGCCTCGCCATGCCCCATTTCGGAGATGCCGATCAGCAGCAATCCGAACGCGGCGGCTTGCAGCAATGCGCCGATCGTGTCGAATTTGCCGCGCGTACGTGGCGTATCCGGCAAATGGTTCCACGCGATCGCAATTGCCAGGATGCCCAAGGGCACGTTGACCGCGAACAGCCAGGGCCAATGCGCCACCGATAGAATCGCCGAAGCCACCGACGGCCCGATCGCCGATGCGGTCGAGCCGATTGTGGCGTTCAGCCCGACGCCCCGGCCCAGCCAAGCGCGAGGATAGATGAAGCGGACGAGGGCGCCGTTGACGCTCATGATCCCGGCAGCGCCGATGCCCTGGACGATGCGGGCGGCAATCAACACCGGCAGGGTCGACGACAGCGCGCAGAACAAGGAAGCGATGGTGAAAACGATCAGCCCCCCTTTGTAAACGCGCTTGTAGCCGTAGATTTCCCCCAAAGATGCGAGCGGCAGCAGCGACACGGTCACCGCGAGTTGGAATGCGTTCACCACCCAAATCGACCCGGCGGGTGTGGTGTTCACATCGTGCCCGATCGTCGGCAGCGCGACATTGGCGATGGCACCGTTGAGTACGGCCAAGATTAACCCGAGCGCGATAGTAAGGATCGCCCAGTACCGTTGCGGGAGTGGAACCCCATCGGGTGCAGGACCGCTCATCTGGGGGCGCCGACATCCGCCAGCACGTCGGATGGGGAATAATCGTTCATTCCGCTTTCCGCGCGACATACAGCCATTCGTCGCGCAGCAGGCCGTAGCGAACTTCTTCCTCGGGCGTCGTGCGGAAGGTTTCCACTGCGAAACCGGCCTCGGTCAGGCGATCGGCGAAGTCCAATCCGTAGTACCGCAAGTGGTCGTGCGCGCTGAAATGGGCCCACCGCTCGGCTTTGCTCACGATGGCCGGATTCTCGTAGGTGCTTTGCCGCGTTGGGTTGATGGGCACGGTGAACAGCCCGATCCCGCCCGGTTTCAGCAGCCGGAACAGCTCCCGCATTGCCTTTCGATCGTCGGGAATATGCTCCAGCACATGGTTCGCCATGACCACGTCGTACGACGCGTCCGGTAGATGGATATCGGTGATGTCCAACCGATGAGTCACACCTTCTTGCATCAGGTCGGCAGTCTCGTAGAGCGGGTTGCCCTGCATCCGCCGCACGATCACCTTCTCCGGCGCGAAATGCAGGATGCGTTTGCCGTCGAGCCGGTTGCCACCGCCCTGGGTCACCCACAGATGCAGCAAACGGTGGCGTTCGCGGGACCCGCAACTGAGACAGCGTGCGTCCCAGCGGCCGGGGTGGCCGACCGAGATGAACACGCCATGGTACCCGCAAATCGGGCACGTCCGCGCCAACCGGCCGGCGCGAAATTGCCGCCGGTCGTTCAGCCACGCCCCCGCAAGGCGGCGCAGGCGAGTCCAGGTGCCGAGCCCGCCGGTCGTCACGATGTTTTGCTGCACTGCGGCATAACCGAGGAAATATCAGCCACCGCAGCCCCGGCAAGCGGTGCCGGATGGGTGGCAGCCCAGTGCCGCGCGATATCGATGCGCCGCGTCACCCACACATCGGGGAACTTGGCGATATGCGCCATCAACCGCTGCAAGCCAGCCGCTCGGCCGGGATGCCCGATCAACCGCTGGTGCAACCCGATCGACATCATTTTCGGCTGCGTCGCGCCTTCCGCGTACATCATGTCGAAGGCATCGCGGCAAAAATGGAAGAAATCGTCGCCCGTCGAGAAGGTCCCACGCCCGAATTTGGTGTCGTTGTTGGTCAGGCTATAGGGCACCACCAGATGCTGCTTGCCGGACACCGTCGTCCAATACGGCAATTCGTCGTCGTAGGCGTCGGAGTCGTAAAGAAACCCGGCTTCCTCCACCAACAGCCGGCGGGTGTTCACGCCGGGGCCGCTGCGGCAGTACCAGCCGAGCGGGCGTTCCCCCATGGTGGCTTTCAGCGAGGCGACGGCACGGGCGATGCGGGCGCGTTCGGTGTCCTCGTCCATCAGGTAGTGCTTTTCCCAGCGCCAGCCGTGGCAGCAAACATCCCAATTGTCTTCCAAAATCGCGGCGACGGCGGGGGCATTGCGTTCCAGCGCCAGCGCACAGCCAAACACCGTCAACGGCCAGCCGTGCTCGGCAAACAGGCGCCGGATGCGCCAGAAGCCGACGCGGGTGCCGAAAGCGAACATACCCTCGGCGGCGAGGTCGCGGCCGGGGACACCGGGGTTCACCGCGCCGTACTCGGTCAGGCCCCATTCGGATTCCGCGTCGCCATCGGGGATGGAGGCTTCGGAGCCTTCTTCGAAGTTCACGACGAAGTTGACGGCAAGGCGTGCGCCGCCGGGCCAGCGCGGGTCGGGTGGGTTGGCGCCGTAGCCGATGAGGTCGCGATCCATCGTGTGTGCCCCTTGTTGTTTGGGGGGAGTGTAGGGCGAATTGTGGCATGTGTCAGGGATCGATTTGGGGCAGCATTCCTTGTGACAATGCGACCCTGTTTGTGCGATAGAGCAGTATGAGCAACACCCTTTACGATCTGGATTTTGTCGCCTGGGCGAATGAACAGGCCGCGTTGCTGCGTTCCGGCCACCTGACCGAAGCGGATATCGATCACATCGCCGAGGAAATCGAAAGCATGGGCAGAACCGAAAAGCGCGAGTTGGTAAATCGCCTCGGGGTTTTGCTGCAGCACTTGCTAAAATGGCGGTACCAGCCGGATCGTCGCGGCGCATCGTGGCAATCGACCATTCGGGTGCAACGCCGTGCTTTAATACGTCACCTGCGCGACAACCCGAGCCTTAAGGCCACTTTGCCGACGGCGATCGAGGAAGGGTATGGCGATGCAGCGATCGAGGCGGCCGGGGAAACGAATTTGCCGGAGGCTTTGTTTCCCGCGACATGTCCTTGGCCGTTCGAACAGTTCACGGACCCGGAGTTTTGGCCGGACGACCGGGACTGAAGACCGAGGGACACGGCAAGCAACGCGACAAGGTTGCGGTGGCGGTCGAGGATAGGCTGGCGGCCGATACGGTCCCGGCCGACGCGGGTGTAATCCCGCGAAGGCCGCTAGCCTTTTTGCGACCCACTGAGAGCTTACGAAAATGAGTGTCGATGTTTTTCAATATCCACCCGAGCTATTCAGCCTCATACATGACGCCGTCGTCGCACTCTGCGCGAAATCGTAGATGGGCTGAACCGGGAGAGCGACTTGCTCGGCATGTTTCGGGCCAAAATCCAAGCGACGAAGCGCGAACGGAAACCGTTCAAAGGAATCACTCGATTACACCGACGTTTTTTGAATCCACCCATTCAACCAACTCGGCTTTCCAGCTTACCAGGGGAACCCTTCGCATGACACCGAAAGCCTTTATCTCCTATAGCTGGAGCAATCCTTCGCATGAGCAGTGGGTGATCAGTTTGGCAGGAGAACTGAGGGAATCCGGTGTCGACGTCATGCTCGACAAATGGGACTTGAAGGAGGGTGACGACGCCCACGCCTATATGGAGCAAATGGTAACCAACCCTGAAATCACCAAGGTCGTTATGGTCTGCGACAAAATTTATGCTGAAAAAGCGAACCGCAGAAGCGGCGGCGTCGGAACGGAGACCCAAATTATTACGCCTGAACTCTACGGCAACCAGAGCCAGAACAAGTTTGTCGCGGTTATCTCCGAGCTGGATGAAGGCGGGAATGGGTATGTTCCGGTCTTCTACAAATCGCGCATCTATATCGACATGAGCGACTTTGCTAAATGAGGTGGTCGGGGTTCTTCGGACAGTCTGGCGACCCAGTTAAGCTAAAAACCC
>JBAXFK010000264.1:0-6178 GCA_037139955.1 Rhodospirillales bacterium | reverse complement strand
ACACACGCCCCGCCCCCATCGACCCGCGCCTGCTCGAAATACTGGTCTGCCCGCTAACGAAGGCGCCGTTGGAATACGACCGCGACGCCGGGGAATTGATCAGCCGCAAAGCCGGCCTCGCCTACCCAATTCGCGACGGCATACCGATCATGCTGCCCGAAGAAGCTCGGCAATTGGACGACTGATGCCCATCGCCACCGACATCCGCTACAGCAAGACTGAGAAAGTGCTGCACGTCGTGTTCGACGACGGAGCATCGGTCAGCCTGCCGGCCGAATACATGCGGGTCGAAAGCCCCAGCGCCGAGGTCCAAGGCCACGGTCCCGACCAACGCAAAACCATCGCCGGCCGCCGCCATGTCGGCATCATGGAGATCGAGCCCGTCGGCAACTACGCCGTGCGTGTGGTGTTCGACGACCTACACGACTCCGGCCTGTTCACATGGGAATATCTGGCCGAGTTGGGGGCTACGCGGGAACGGCGATGGGCGGCGTATTTGGCCGCGCTGGCGGCGCAAGGCCTCAGCCGAGACCCGTGATGGCGCCCCGTCGTCGCGGCCTGTCCGAGCACGACCAAGCGGAATGGGCGAATTATGCGCGGCGAATCGCGCCACTGCGCGGAACTGTGCCGGTCGCGCCGGCAGCCGCAGCAAACGCCATGGAACCCGTCGTATCGCGTTTGGACGAACCCATCCGCCCGCCCCGAGCGCTTCGCAGCGCCCCGCATGTCGCTGTCGGCGGGCAACCCGGGGGAATCGACACCGGGACGTGGAAGCGATTCGCGGCGGGCAAACTGCCGACCGTGCGCCGGCTGGACCTACACGGGCAGACGACGCAGCGGGCGTTCCACTCCCTGATGGCATTTGTCCGTACTGCCCACGCCGACCACGTGCGCTGCATCGAGGTGATCACCGGCCGCGGCAGCGGCGAGCAAGGCGGTGCGATCAAGCGCGAATTCCCGATTTGGCTGAATCTGCCTGAAATCCGCCCGCTTATTTTAGCCGCCAGCCATCCCCACGCGGCAAATTCCGGTTCGGTCAGACTGTTGCTGCGGCGCATACGTCGATGAGCAATTGCTGCCACCCGGTTGTGTCGGCATGACCCCTTTCGGCGCACGCCTCCGCAGTTTGCGCGCCGAGCGCGGGGTGACGTTGAAGCAGTTGGCCGAAGCATTGCAGGTGTCGGCACCGTATTTGTCCTCGCTCGAACACGGCAAGCGCGGTGCCCCGAGCGCAGGGCTGGTGCATCAGGTGAACGAGTATTTCGGACTGATCTGGGATGAGGCCGACGACCTCTCGGCCTTGGCAAAATTGTCCAAGCCGCGTGTTACCATCGATACTGCTGGGCTTACGCCGGAGCAGACGGCGCTGGCAAACCGGCTCGCCCAAGCGATTCACCGGTTACCGCCGGAGACCGTGGCGGCGTTGCACGCGGTGCTGGATACGACAACGCCGCAGCCTAAACCCAGGCTACGGCGCGCGGCAAGAAAAAAGGCGGACGCTTAGGCCGCGAGTTGCATCACGCTCGACTCGATCTCGGCACCGAAGCGCATCCGCGCCGTCGCCAGATCGTAAGCGCTTTGCAAGCCCAGCCAGAATTGCGGGCTCGTCCGGAAGCAGCGCGCGAGACGCAGCGCCAGATCGGAGTTCAAAGGCGCTTCGTCGTCGATCAACGGGACGATCCGGTCGGCGGAAACGCCCAGCGCGTGCGCCAACGCAGCGGCATCGAGCCGTAACGGCTCCATGTACTCTTCGCGAAGGACCTTGCCAGGGTGCATCAGGCTACTCATGCGTGCCATCGTTCGACCTATTGGTTGGAACGGTGGGAGATATGGAACCGACTCATGGCGGAATTTGGGCAACCCGCGCCCCAATGCAATGATTCTCGCCTTATTCGCTTTCGGCCGTATTTCGGCCCGCAAAAGCAGCGCGGATGGCTGCTGGAATCACCAACAATAGCAACAAAAGCATCCAAGCCAAGGCCGAGGCGACCGGCCAATCGCGATTCGTGAAGAATTCCGCCCACAAAACCCGCCCGACCAACTGCGCGCCTGGGCCGCCAAGCAATTCGGGCACAACATATTCCCCGACGGCGGGCACGAACACCAAGACGCAGCCCGCCACAATGCCCGGCACCGAAAGCGGCAAAGTCACGCGGAGGAACCCCAACCAAGGCGGGGCGCCAAGATCGGAAGCGGCATCGCGCAAGGCCGGATCGAGCCGCGACAAGCTAGCGTAAAGCGGCAGCACCATGAACGGCAGATAAGTATAGACCATGCCGAGATAGAGCGCAGTGTCGGTGTAAAGCAGCCGTACCGGCCCGCCCGCGAACCACGATAAAGCAGCGGCCAACCACCCATCGTCCGCCAGCAGTCCGATCCAGGCGTTGATCCGCATCAGGAAGCCCGTCCAAAAAGGCACCATCAACCCCAGCAACAACGGGTCCCGCCAACGCTCCGGCGCGCGAGCGATCGCCAGCGCCACGGGATAACCCAGCAACAGACAACTCGCGGTCGAAATGGCTGCGACGCGCAGGCTTAGCAGCAGGGCATCGCGATAGAGGTCGTCGGTCAGGATCGCGACGAAGGCCGCCGCCGAGAAACCCAATGCGAAAGGCGGCACGCCGTCCACGGATTCGGCCACCGAAATCGCCAACACGATGCCTAGCGGCGCGGCCAGAAGCACGCACAGCCATGCCCATACCGGCGCGAGAACCGCGAAACGGCTCATGACAAGCATGCTCGGGCGTCAGCACCCGGCGTCATGGCGGCAACACGATGCATGCCTCCGGCGACCACGACACGACCACCGCTGCGCCGGGCATCGGGCTGGCAATAAGGCCGTTGTGCAGCGATTGCGCGATGCGTATGTCGGTTCCGTCCGACAGCCGCACCGTATGGGTCATGGTTTCCCCGGCATATACCGAACCCGTCAGCATGCCGGTCAGCCGGTTCGCCCCCCCCTCGCCCAGCCTTAACCGCTCGGGGCGCAGGGCCAGGAGCATCGGGCCGGATGAGGCTCCCGGCGCGGCGACCACGCCCAGCCCCGGCAGATCGACGCGACCGTCATTGGCCACGCCCGGCAGGATATTGGCTGCCCCCAGAAATTCGGCAACGAATCGGCAATTCGGGTGCTCGTAAACTGCGGCCGGCGTACCGACTTGCACCATGCGGCCATCGCGCATCACGCCGATGCGGTCGGCCATGGTCAAAGCCTCCTGCTGGTCGTGGGTAACCAGGATGAAGCTGGTGCCGAGTTCTCGCCGCAGGCGCACCAATTCGTCGCGCGTTTCGGCCCGTAAGGCGCGGTCGAGGGCCGACAACGGTTCGTCCAGCAGCAATACGGCGGGCATGGGTGCCAGACCGCGCGCGAGGGCAACCCGTTGCTGCTGGCCGCCGGACAGCTGGTTGGGACGGCGGTCTGCCAGCGCCTCCAGCCGCACCAGCGCCAGCATTTCCTGCACCCGAGCGGCGGCGGTGGAGCGATCCATATGCCGCAATCCGAAGGCGATGTTGGCGGCGACAGTCATATGCGGGAACAGAGCATAGGACTGGAACACGGTGTTCACCGGCCGGCGGTGCGGCGGCAAACGGCCTATATCCTGCCCGTCCAACACGATTCCCCCGGCCGCGAGCGGGACGAAACCGGCGATCGCCCGAAGCAGCGTGGTCTTGCCGGAGCCGGAGGCACCCAGCAGCACGAACAGTTCGTCCCGCCGCACCGCCAACGATAGATCGTCGAGCACGACCGTCGCGCCGTGCCGCACCGTGACGTCGGCAATCCGCAGCAGATCGGTCACTTGCCCGCCTTGAATCGCGCCCAAAGCCGGGTGCGGGCGCGCTCCACCGCCTGCGGCACCGGGCCGATGGCGAAGAAGCCGGCGAGTTGCGGTTCGGTGGGAAATACGTCGGTGTCGGCAAGCAATTCCGGGCGGACCATCGGCCGACTGGCCGGAACCGCGTTGGGGTAGCGCACGATGTTGGTAATCCCGGCCATGACGTCGGGCCGCAGCACGAAATCGATGAAGGCCGCAGCCTCCTCCTTGTGCGGGGCATCGGCGGGAATGGCGAGCATATCGAAGCCGATTTCGACGCCCTCCTTCGGGGCGACATATTTGACTGTCACGCCTTTCTTGTTTTCCACCGCGCGGGCGGCGGCCTGCACGACATCGCCGGAGTAGTCGACCGCGAGGCAGATTTGGCCGCTCGCCAATGCCTCCAGATTGCCGCCGCTGGCGAAAGTACGAATGTATGGCCGGATCGCCATCAGGGTCTTTTCCACCGCCGCGAGATCGGCGGCATCGGTGCTATCGGGGCTTTTGCCGAGATATCGCAGCACGGAGGGAATCACGTCGATCGCCGAATCCATCATCGCGATCCCGCATGCCCCGAGGCGCTTGGCATGTTCCGGTTTGAAAATCAGATCCCAGCTATCCAGCGGTGCATCGGGTGCCAGCGCCAGAATGCGGGCGGGATTAGTACCGAGGCCGATGGTCCCGAACAGATAAATCCCGCCATATTTGTTACCGGGATCGGAAGCTTCCACCCGCCGCATCAGCGCAGAATCGAGATTCGCCCAGTTCGGCACCTTCGCTTTGTCGATCGGCGCTAGCGCCCCCGCCTTAATCAACCGCGAGAAACTCGGTTCGTTGCTCGGCGTTACCACATCGTAGCCGGAATGCCCGGCCAGCAGCTTCGCCTCCAGCGTTTCCAGACTGTCGAACACGTCGTAACGCACCGCGATGCCGGTTTCCGCAGTGAAGCGCTTCAGCGCAGCCGGGTCGATGTAGTCCGTCCAATTATAGACATTCACCACCCGCTCGGCCCCGATTCGTTCGGCTCGGGCCGGCATGGCGACCGAAAGCGCCACGGCCAAGTAGAAAAATACGTGTGCGATCCAGCGCATGGGTCCCTCCGTCGTCGGGCCATGCTAACCTCGGACCATGTGTGGACGCTACGCCGCCTTCCTGCCGGGGGATGCCCTGGCCGCGCTGTTCCAGCTCGCCGGCCCGCTGCCGAATTGGGCGCCGACCTGGAACATGGCGCCGACCCAAGCCGCCCCGGTGGTGCGCCTGCACCCCGAGGCGCGGGACCGTCGCCTCGATCTATTGCGCTGGGGACTCGTGCCGCACTGGATCGCCACGCCGAAGGAAACCCGCCAGCCCATCAATGCGCGGGCCGAGACCTTGGCAGCAACGCCGATGTTCCGCGACGCCTTCGCCCGCCGCCGCTGCTTGGTGCCGGCCGATGCGTTCTACGAATGGCAGACGGCGGACGGCGCCAAATTTCCATGGGCGATCGCGCGCGCCGACGGGGCGCCCATGGTGTTCGGCGGCGTGTGGGAGGGGTGGCGATCCCCCGAGGGTGAAATAATCCGCAGCTTCGCCATCGTCACCACCGCCGCCTGTCCCGCCTTACGCCCGCTGCACGAACGCATGCCGCTGATCCTGGAACCGGACGACTGGCCGCTGTGGCTGGGCGAAGTCCCCGGCAACCCAGCCGCAGTGCTGCGTTCGTCCGCCATCGCCTTCCGCCGCTGGCGGGTGGCAACGGCGGTCAACAACGTGCGCAACGACTCCGCCGAATTGCTGGAACCCTGCTGAGATGACGACCTGGCTCATCGCGGTCTACGCATTCCTGTATGCGCCGATCGCTTTCCTGATCGCACTGAGCTTCAATGACTCGCGCATGGTGACATTCTGGGCTGGGTTCTCCACCCGATGGTACATCGCGTTGTGGAACGATCCGGCATTGATCGAGGCCGCTTTGCTGTCCCTGCGCATCGCCGCCGTGTCCGCCACGCTGGCAACGATTGTCGGCACCGCCGCCGGCTACGCTTCGACGCGATTTGGCCGCTTTCGCGGGCGCGGCGTGTTCGAGGCTATGCTCGCCGCGCCGCTGGTCCTGCCGGAGGTCATCACCGGCCTGTCGCTGTTGCTACTGTTCGTGATGCTGGAACAATGGATCGGCTGGCCAGCCGGACGCGGCGCGGGTACGGTGACCGTCGCGCACGCCACGGTCGCGGTCGCCTATGTTGCTGTCGCGATCCGAGCGCGCTTGGCCGAGACCGGCACAATGCTGGAGGAGGCGGCGGCCGATCTTTACGCCCCGCCTTGGACGGTATTCCGGCTGGTGACACTGCCGTTGCTGGTGCCGGCGTTGGTGTCCGGCTGGCTGCTAG
>JBAXFK010000263.1:0-6209 GCA_037139955.1 Rhodospirillales bacterium | reverse complement strand
CCATTGGGGATCGAGCAAATCGGCGAACGTTCGAGGCGGGTCTTTCACGAGGTTCGTGTTATAGGCCACCGTTACGAAATACAAATTGCTGGCGGTCCAGAAACCGTCTTTGTCTTTCAGCACGTCCGGATAGTGCGCCACTGCCTGGGCTTTGTAGGGCACGAGCAATTTCGCGTCCGTCAGCGCGTGGATACCGCTGGTTACGTCGACAACATCGGCCTGGACCCGTCGCGCCCGCGATTCGTTCAGCAGTTTCACCGTGGTATCGGTGTTGCTAGCACGGGAATATTGCACCTTGATTCCGGGGAACCGCGCCTCGAAAGCTTCGGCCATGGGGCGGGAGATTTGATTGACGATCAGACCGGTATACCAGACCGCCGAACCTTCTTTCTTCGCCGCCCCCACCAAAATCGGATCGAAATCCGCCGCTCGGGCGCCGGACGCCGTGAGCAGCAGCATCGATCCCAGCAAAAATACCCGCATCGCGTTCCCTCGCCTTATTGCAAGCATTGTGGGCCGAGGGCACCGGTCGCGCAATCGCGTCGTCGCGCCGACGAAAGCAAGATGTTATTTCAGCAAAAACCAAACTCGAAACAACAGTGTTTCCAGCCATGTTTGCCGTCGGAACCCGGGCATGCCCAGGACTTGCATCCGCCGACCGACGCCGCCATCCAGGCCCCAAGCAATATGGGCAAGTTGCTCCCGCTGCTGCGCGCCCAGAGCCAGAGGATTCGCCGAAAGTGCGCCGACATAACCGCGCATCAGCCGCATGAACGGTTCGGGACCACGGCGCAGGGCCGCTACGGCGCGACGCCAAGCGCTGCGGGGGGCGCCAATCGCATTCGATTCGTGCTGACGGTACAGCACCGTCGGTTCGTTATCCACCAGCAATCGACCACCATGGGCGGACACGACGATATAGCTCCACCAATCGTGCAGGCTGCCGTCGGGCGCCGGGCTCATGGCCATCAACGCCATGGCGGCACGGTTCATCAGGACAGTGCAGCCGGTGGCGAGATTCTGGGTCAAGCACGCTGGAAAGCCCGGCGGGCGGCGGACAGGGAACGACAAAGCAATGCGACGCAGGCTGGCATCGACCAGTACCTGGCGTGCGAAATATAGCGCCGGCACCTCATCGGGGACGGCGGCGAGTTCGGCGACGCCGCGGGAAAGTTTCTCCGGCAGCCAAACATCGTCCTGATCGGCGAAGGCTAGCACCGGATTGCCGTCGGCATAGGCGCGACGGAGCAAGCGCATGTAACTCTCGGTTGCGCCGACTCGCATATTTTCTTCCAGCACCACCGCTCTTTCGGGGCCGAGGCGGGTGAGGAACTCGCGCATCACCTTGCGTGTGCCGTCGCGCGACCCATCGTCCCGCCAATACAACACCCAGTCACGGTGCGTTTGGCTGAGCAGGCTATGCAGTTGCGGGATCAGATAACGCTCGCCCTCATAGGTCGATAGCAGGATCGCGACCGCAGGCGGGGGCGCCAGCATGCCGTACCGATCTCAGATTCCGCCGGCGGCGAAAATCGCGGCCGTGGTGCGGCGGAGCCCGTCGCGCCAATGCGGTAGGCGAGCGCCGAATATGTCGGCCAATCGCGTGCAATCCAAGCGGGAGTCGGCCGGGCGGCGTGCCGGGGTCGGCCAATCCGCAGTGGCGATGGGGGCGACGACGGGGATTTTCCACCCTTGCATGGCGGCATCCTCGAACACCGCCTGGGCAAGGCCGAACCATGTTGTGTCGCCAGTTCCCGCCGCGTGGAACACGCCAGCATAGTGGTCGCGCCAGCCGGTCAACATGCGATTCGCCACGGCCAGAACGGCGTCGGCGAGGTCGGCGGCCGAAGTCGGGCAGCCCCGCTGATCCGCGACCACCGTCAGCCGCTCGCGCGTCTTGCCGACAGTCAGCATGGTGCGAACGAAATTCTTGCCGACATGGTAGTGCACCCACGAGGTACGCAGAATCGCTGCCCGAGCACCGGAAGCCAGCACGGCTAATTCGCCGGCCAATTTGCTAGCGCCATAGACTCCGGTGGGGGAGACCGCATCGGCCTCGGTATAGGGGGCTCCCTTGGTGCCGTCGAACACGTAGTCGGTGGAGATATGGATCAGCGGCACACCTGCCGCCGCGCAAAGCTGCGCCAATGCTGTCGGGCCGTCGCGGTTAGCGCGAAAAGCAGCATCGGAGTCGGTCTCGGCCGAATCTACCGCCGTATAGGCCGCTGCATTGACCACGAGCACCGGGTTGGCGGCGCGAAAAGCGGCTTCGATGGAGTCGGGCCTGTCGAAATCGAAATCCGGCCGCCCGACGACCCGCACCGATGACGACGCCGCCGCCAAAGCGGACGCCAACTGACCCGCCCCCCCAGTGACGAGGATGGGACGCTCAGACATGAAACCACGCATCGCAATCTGCAAACCGTGGCAGTGCCTGGTCTTTATCGGATAAAATCGCCTCGCCGGGCACGACCGGCCAGGGCACCGCCAAGGTCGGATCGTCCCAGACCACGCCGCGTTCGGCGGATCGGTCGTAGGGGGCGGTGACTTTGTAAATAACTTCGGTTTCCGCAGTCAGGGTGCAGTAGCCGTGCAGGAAGCCGGGCGGGACCCAGATTTGCGACCAATTGTCGGCGGTGATCTCGGCGGCCGCCCATTGCCCGAAGGTGGGGGAGCCATGGCGGACATCCACCGCTACGTCCCAAATCGCGCCGCGCACGACGCGGACCAGCTTGCCCTGGGCATTCGGTCCAATTTGCAAGTGCAACCCGCGCACCACGCCGCGATCGGTCGAGACCGCGTGGTTGTCCTGGATAAACGGGCCCGGCACACCAGCGGCGGCGAAACGATCCTGGTTCCAAGTTTCGGAGAAGAAGCCACGGGGATCGCGGTGACGAACCGGCGTCAATACTTTGATGTCGGGGATGGACAGACTCTCGACGTTCACGCGTGCGCCCCCACGGCCAAATCCATCAACACCCGACCCAACTCGGTTTTGCCCAGCCGGCTGGCTTGTTCTTTCAATTGGTCGGCATCGATAAAGCCCATGCGAAACGCAACCTCCTCGGGGCAGCCGACCAACATGCCGGTGCGGGACTGGATGGTCTGCACGTAGGTCGCAGCCTGCAACAAGCTGTCGGGCGTGCCTGCGTCGAGCCACGCGTAGCCGCGCGACAGCTTATCGACCATGAGCGTGCCCGCCTCCAAATAGACGCGGTTGAGGTCGGTGATCTCCAACTCGCCCCGCGCAGAGGGTTTGATGGTAGGGGCGATGTCGCCGATTTGCTTGTCGTAGAAATAGAGGCCGGTGACCGCCCAATTGGACTTGGGTTGCGGCGGCTTTTCGACGATCTCGGTCGCCTGGCCGCCCGCCCCGAACGAGACCACGCCGTAGCGTTCGGGATCGCGGACTTGATAGGCGAACACCGTCGCCCCAACGGGCCGAGAGGCGGCTTCGCGCAACAACGCAGACAGATGGTCGCCATGGATCAGGTTATCGCCGAGCGCGAGGGCGCAGGCCTCGCCGCCGATCCAGTCGCGACCGATCAGAAATGCCTGCGCGATCCCGTCCGGGCTGGGCTGTTCGGCGTAGGCGAACCGTACCCCGAAACGGCTGCCGTCGCCTAGCAAGCGCTTGAATTGCGGGAGGTCTTCCGGCGTGGAGATCAACATGATGTCCCGGATGCCCGCGAGCATCAGCGTGGACAACGGATAATATACCATCGGCTTGTCGTAGACCGGCAGCAATTGCTTCGACGCCGCCAAGGTCATTGGATGCAGTCGCGTGCCGGATCCGCCAGCGAGAAGAATACCCTTCATCGAATTGAAATCCTGTTTGTGATAATTGACAAAATATTCATCCAGCCTTTCCGAGGCGTTGCCCGGCGTAACGCGCCGCGCGTAGGGCTGTCCACCAATCTTCGTGCGCCAGATACCAATCGATGGTCTTGGCTAGTCCTGTCTCGAAGTCGTGCGGTGCTTTCCAGTGCAGCGCGGCCTCGGTCCGGGCGGGGTCGATCTCGTAGCGGAAATCGTGCCCAGGGCGATCGGTCACATAGCGGATCAGGCGCTCGCGCGGGCCGGCGGGATCGGGCACACGCTTGTCGAGATGAGCGCAAATCGCGCGCACAACCTCGAGATTCGTGCGCGGCTGGCGCCCGCCGATGGCATAGGTCGCGCCCGGGTGTCCATTTTCCAGGACCAATACCAGCGCTTCGGCATGATCTTCGACGAACAGCCAGTCGCGGATATTGGACCCGTCGCCATAGACCGGCAGTTCCTTGCCTTGAAGTGCGTTGAGCGTGACCAGCGGGATCAATTTTTCGGGAAACTGCCAAAGCCCGTAGTTGTTGCAGGTGTTGCTGACGATCGTCGGCAGGCCGTACGTGTGATGCCAGGCCCGGACGAGATGGTCCGATGCCGCCTTGGTCGCCGAATAGGGGCTGCGCGGGTCGTATGCCGTTGTCTCCGTGAACGGCGGATCGCCATGGTCGAGTGCGCCGAAAACCTCATCGGTCGAAATATGGTGAAAGCGGAATGCTGCTTTGCGTTCGGCGGACAGGCCGGCATGGTGACGGCGCGCGGCCTCCAGCATGGCGAAGGTCCCAACGACGTTTGTGGCCACGAAGTCGGAGGGACCGTCGATCGACCGATCCACATGGCTCTCGGCAGCGAGATGCATGACGGCGTCGGGATCGTGGGTTGCGAAAATCTCCCGCAGGGCGGCGGCATCGCAGATATCGGCGCGGAGCAGGATGTGGCGCGCATGGTCCCTGCCCTCCTCCAATGCGTCTTCGGATGCCGCGTAGGTCATCTTGTCGACGTTGACGACCGTGTGTCCGGTCGTACGCAGAAAATGGCGCACCACAGCGGATCCGATGAATCCGCAGCCGCCGGTCAACAAAACCTTCATCGTGGAACAGACTTTCGTTCTGGGTGCACTGCGGCGCGGGTGTAACACCTGCCTCGGGGCCGGCTCAATCGATCGTTGGCGCCGATCCGCGAAACGTGAAACCGAGTGTTCAGAGGCGGCCCAACAACCATCCGCCCCAGACCGCCAGCAGGCACAACGCCACCGATCCCAATATGTAGCCCAGTGCCGGGGCGATATCGCCGGTCTGGATCAATTCCAGCGTTTGCAGGCTGAACGACGAGAATGTGGTGAATCCCCCGCAGATGCCGGTCATGAGGAAGACGCGGACGTCCGGGTGCATTCCCATCCGGTGCGGCGTCAAGGCGATGCCCGCGACCAACCCGATGACCAGCGAGCCGACGATGTTGATCGTCAGCGTACCCCAGGGAAACCGAGCACCGGTTAGCGCGGTCATGACCCCGGTCATCCAGAAGCGGGCAATGCTGCCGATAGCCCCCCCGACCGCAACGGCGACATAGGCGCCCATCAGGCTTTCGCCACATTCCAGAAGATCGGCACCGGCCCCTTGAGAAAGCCGGACACGTTCTTGCGCCACGCCGAGGACAAAAAATATTGCCCCAAGGGGACATAGGGTGCCTCGGTGAATACTTCGTCCTGCAATGCCGTCGCCAATTGCTTGCGTTCGGCAGGATCGGGAGAATCCATCCAGGCGTCGTGCAGTTGTTCGAGCTTCGGATCGTCCGGCCAACCGAACCAAGCTTTGGTGCCGTTGCCGCGGGCGGCGGGGGCGGCCAGGGGGTCCAGATAATCGACCGCCGGAAATGCAGCACAAAAGATCGACCAGCCACCCTTTTCGATCGGCTCCTTGCTCGCTCGTCGTTGCACTACTGTACCGAAATCCATGGATTGGTCGTCGACGTTAATGCCGATCTTCTTCAACGTGGCGACCATGACCTGGGACATCGCATCGTAGAACGGTTGGTCCGTTGGATGCAGAAGAACCAATTTTTCTCCTGCATATCCAGCCGCTTGCAACATGTTTTTAATATCGGCGACGGATTTCTTGCCGCCCAGTCGGTCCATGCCGGCGGTATTCTCGGACTTGGTTCCCGGCAGGAAGGTGCCGATCGGCGCGTTGTAAGCGGACGCATCGTCGCCCATCACCGCTTGCATGACTTCTATTGGGTTCACCGCAGCCAGAATCGCCTGTCGCACCCCCCGATTAGCCGTCGGTCCTTGCAGAGAATTGAAGCGCGCAACCGGATACAGCCCGTACGGATCGAGCCGGCCGACCACGACGTCCTTATTCTTCCGCAGCAGCCCCAGTAGATCGGGC
>JBAXFK010000262.1:0-6223 GCA_037139955.1 Rhodospirillales bacterium | reverse complement strand
AACTGGAAATTTTTGGACGCTGTTCCCTGGAAACTATTCAACGCTGATTGACAGTTTCATCTGCAACGCCTCGATATCCGCCTGCTCGGCCGGTTCGGGGCGCTCGGTCGGCTCGATATCCCGCCCCTGCGCGGCGCGCGCGAGCAAATATTTTTGTAACATCATGGCGCGCATGATGCCGCGCTGCACATGCGCGAGGATGCGACGCAAGTCGTGCGTGCCGAAGCCGATGGCAATTGCGGAAAAGCCTGGGTGGTCGGTTCGGTCTGGGAGCGTCGCGTCGAGGTGTTTTCCATAGCCCAGGAGGACCCGGACCATACCGAGGATAGCTGCGATACAAGTGGGCATGGGGGTGCTGGACCGGCTCTCCTGGGGGGAGGCTGGGGGTTCGGTGCGTGCGGAATACGGCGCCGTTGGGTCCATGATCGACGAACTAACATTTTAAGTTAGTTAAGTCAAGAAAAATAACAGAAATATCTGTGCCGTCCGCCCCTTTCCCCACCGCACGGAGAAGCGGCTTTATGTGCGTTCAGGGTTTGCCCGTCCATGCCGATCGGCGTGTTCCTATCCACCGCCATCGATGAGTTCCTTCTCTACCGCGAGCAATTGCGGGGCGAGACGTTCCGATCGCGGAGGGCGATGCGCAGGAGGAACGCTCCCGCGACCCCGCTCGCATGACGGAGGCCATCTCCGGCATGCATAATGCCGCTACGGTCTCCCGCCAGGGTGGCGTCTCCTACCGGTTGTCGATCGCCGAATAACGCATCGTGGAAAGGAAAGCGGCGTTGGCGACGATGCCCCCATAATGGGGGTTCCGGTAGCAACGGAACCAAAAGTTCGATTGAGCGCAAATCAGAGACCGTGGCGTTCCCCTCCTGCTCCCTACCGACGGCCGAAGAAGCGCAACAAGCACGATCCCAAGCCGCGTCGGGGGGGAGCTGCCGAGGCTAGAGGTGGCGAGACTTGCGGCGTTGAGGTGGGGGGCCTCGCAGAGGCAGGGGGGTTGATAGCAGTGTCGTAGAATTTCTTCGCCTCCGCCCCGGATATTTTGGAGAGTATCAATAGCGCCTCCGCGATCGCGACGACCGCCGGCCAGAGGCTATCTATGAGGTTGCCAGCAGACTGTTCGGCCTCCGCCATCCATGCCTTTCGCTCCTCGGTGAAGCAAGGTGTAACGGCACCAACGAACGCTTTGACTGATCTCTGCATATCGTCATGAATGCCGTCATTGGCTGCGCCGCCCCGGCCGGTCTTCTTCACCTCGGCGTATCCGCCCGCAAAATCCACGAGTAGCTTTGGCTTCAGGATGTCATAACGGGCACGGGCGGTTTGCGCCGCACTCGCACGTTCCACAATGTCACCGGGCTTCCATGGGGTGGTCGCACCGCCGTCAGAGTCACGAATGGTGATTGGCTTCGACAGGAACGTGAAGCCCTCATGAATGATGACGACGACGTGCCCCGCTTCATGGTAGGCATTCGCAATATCATGGGCGGAGTATGACGGCTGAGTGGAAGACGACACGATGACAAGGCCCATAGCATTGCAGTAGAATCTGATAGCGGATGACGTTCTTGCCGTCCATCAATGGAACGCAGTGATCTTACGCACGAGGTGCAGATAACCACCGTTTGATGAGCTAGACTGACCCCGGCGCGCGTGGCGGATGGAACGCGATTCTGACGCGCATTTACTCATGCATCTATCTATGGCCAGCAAACTCATTCGCCTTTGGCCTTCCGCTCAATCGAACTTTTGGTTCCGTTGCTACTAGCCCCCATATTGGCGGGGCCGGCGGTGGTGGCGGGACCGTTAGTTTCCGCGCGAAGATCGCGAAGATTCAAAGCCGCGAAGCACCGCGAAAGGCTCCGGCCGAGGCTGCGGGACATCGACATCCCCGTGGCTCTGGCGATGGCCTAACGGGCGTAAATTCCATCAATGCGACCGCGCTTCGCGGTCCTTCGCGGCGTTATCGGCCTTCGCGCCCTTCGCGCGAAACCTTGCGGTATCGCCTGCGGGCGCGGTGCATCCCGGGGGGGAAGAACAACCGCTCATACGACGCAACCGCGCCAGCCAGGTCATGCAACGACTTTTGCGCCAGTTCACCCCGTCGAGCCAGGGAACGCCGCCCTGACGATTTCGAATGGATGGTACGTCATTGGATCGCGACTCGACATTGCAGCAGGTCGCTAGCCAAAGACGGACGCCTTCCCGTTCAGCATCGATGCCGAGGCGATCGGCGGCATCGCCATGGAAACGACGGGCCTCCCCCAACCCGTGCGGTACCTCGTCCGATTGCGGCCACGGCTCGACGATGTTCGTCCAATCGGGGATTTCGTTCGGTGCTTCGCCAGAGGCGAGCCGGTGCAGAAGATGCGCCCGATGCTCGCTCCACAGCAGACTATCGTCCACATAGACGTCCGGCCTCACCATCGGTCCCGCCAACCGGTTCGGCGCCTTTGTCACGGCGGGAACCTTATCCAGAAACCCCGGATAACCGCAAAGCCTATGACCGCAGGCTACCGCGCCTGCGCGCTCGCCTCGCTCCGCGTCGCGCCGGACCGCGCGGCCAGGGCCGCCGCCATGAACGCGTCCAGATCGCCGTCGAGCACAGCGTCGGGGTTGCCCTTTTCCACGCCGGTTCGCAGGTCTTTCACCAACTGATACGGTGCCAGCACGTAGTTCCGAATTTGATGGCCCCAGCCGATATCGGTCTTGGCATCTTCCTGCGCGGCCGACACGGCCTCCCGCTTGCGGAGTTCGGCTTCGTACATCCGAGCGCGGAGCATCTCCATGGCGTTGGCGCGGTTGCGGTGCTGGGATCGGTCGGTCTGGCAGGCGACGATAATCCCGGTGGGGATGTGGGTGATGCGGATCGCGCTGTCGGTCTTATTGACGTGCTGCCCGCCTGCACCCGAGGCGCGGTAGGTATCGACTTTCAGGTCGGACGGGTTGATGTCGATCTCGATGGTGTCGTCGATCACCGGGTAGACCCAGACGCTGGCGAACGACGTCTGCCGTCGGGCATTGGCATCGAAGGGGCTGATACGGACAAGGCGATGCACGCCCGCCTCGGTCTTCAGCCAGCCGTACGCGTTGGGGCCGGTGATTTGCAGGGTGGCGGATTTGATGCCGGCCTGCTCGCCCTCGGATTCCTCCATCAGGGCGGCTTTGTAGCCGTGCTTTTCCGCCCAGCGCGAATACATCCGAAGAAGCATTTGGGCCCAATCCTGCGCTTCGGTCCCGCCCGCGCCGGCATTCAGTTCCAAGAAGCAATCATTGGCATCGGCTTCCCCGGATAGCAGGCTTTCGATCTCGCGACGCTTGGCTTCCTCGGCGCACGCGCGCAGCGATGAGAGGCCATCGGCCACCATGGCGTCGTCGCCCTCGGCCTCCGCCATTTCGATCAGTTCCAGCGCGTCGGAGACATCGGTCTCCAGGGTGGTCACCGCTTCCATGCCGGCGGCAAGCTGGTTGCGCTCGCGCATAAGCTTCTGGGCAGCGGCGGCGTCGTTCCACAGCGCCGGGTCTTCGGCGCGATTGTTCAGTTCCGCGAGGCGGGCTTCGGCGACATCCCAGTCAAAGATGCCTCCTCAGCAGCGCAATCGACTGCTTGATCTGTTCGTTGAGCGCTTCGGATTCGGCGGCCATCGTTAAAACACCCAGGTAAAAGGGGAGCGGCTCAATACAGTCCGCCCAACGCCTTGTCGACTCCGCCGTGCACCGGCTCCTCGGCCGTACTGCCGGCATCGCCAACGGTTCGTGCATCGCCGCCGGTCGGGATCGGGTCGGCGGACCCGGTCATGGTGGCGTTCGACGCGCCGGGCACTTGACCGGGCTTGAACGCGTCGATGACGCCGTTGTCCCAACTGACCAACGTCACGCCGGGGGGGACCGGGAAGTTCAACGTCGGGCGATCCTTGAGCGCGATCGCCATGAAATCGTGCCAGATCGGCGCGGCCAATCCGCCGCCGGTTTGGTTGTTGCCCAGCGAAGCCGGGTTGTCGAAACCGATCCAAACCGTAGTCGCGAGGTCTGGGGTGAAGCCCGAGAACCACGCGTCGACAAACTCCTGACTGGTGCCGGTCTTGCCGGCGATCGCGCCTTTCAGCCCCTTGCCCGCCGCGAAGCCGGTGCCGCGCCGCACCACACCCTGCATCATGGTCACCAACTGGAACACGCTGGCAGGGTCGGAGATTTGCTTGCGCGTGTCGGTCAGCACCGGCATCTGCCCGGGATCGCCGCAGGCGGCGCACGTCGCGGGCATCGCCTGGAACTCGATCTTGCCGGTCCGGTCCTGGATGCTGTCGATCAGCGTGGGAATGACTTCGCGGCCGCCGGCGGCAATCGAGGCATAGGCTTGCGCCTCGTGCATCACGGTCGTGTCGACGGCGCCGAGCGAGGCGGGAAGCACGTGGGGCATCGTTTCGTTCATGTGGAAAGCGGCGGCGGTGGCGGCCACGGCTTCCATCCCGACCTGTTTGGCGATGCGGATCGTGACCAGATTGAGCGATTTCTCCAGCGCCAAGCGCATGGGGGTCGGACCGCCGAAGGTTTGCTCGAAATTGCCGGGGCGCCAACGGCCGGCGGCGGTATCGACCACGAACGGGGCATCGAGGAAGCGTTGGCTGGGCGAAATCCCTCGCTCCAGCGCCGTCAGATAGACGATCGGCTTAAAGCTGGAACCGGGCTGACGCTGCGCCTGGGTAACACGGTTGAACTGGCTTTGTTCCGAACTCCAACCGCCGACCATCGCCAACACGCGGCCGGTCCCGGGTTCGAGGGACACCAGCGCACCCTGCACCAGCGGGATTTGCCGCAGCACCAACCGGTTGATGGGCGGCTGCGGCGGGTGGCCTTTCAGCACGGGGGCCGGCAGCGTTTCTGTCCCGATCTCGGCCATGACGACATCGCCGGGTTTGAACGCTTCGGACATTTTGCGCGGGGCGGCGCCCATTTTGCCGCCCTTGACCGGACGCGCCCAGACCGCATCGGCCAGCACCATCGGCGCGGTGCGCGGCAGCGGCATGGTGCCGGCGCCCGCTGCGGGTTCGAGCCAACCCAGCTTGGCGTCCCCATCGCCGGCCGACAGCACCACCGCGAGCTTCCAGGTCGACAACATACCGGGCAGACGCTTAACTTGATCCAGCAGTGCCGGCCACTCGCGGTCGAGGGCTGGGCTTTCAAGCCGCGTCACCGGGCCGCGATAGCCGCCCTGCTTGCGATCGTAGGACATCAGGCCTTCCCGCAAAGCATTCTCCGCCGCCAGTTGCAGCACCGGGTCTAGGCTGGTGCGCACCACGTAGCCGCCCTGGGTCGCCTTCTCCGCCCCGTACTTGGTCACAAGCTGGCGACGCACTTCCTCGGCGAACCAATCGGACGCGGGGATCGGCGGCGGGCGCCGGAACTCGCTGGGCGCGATCGCCGTGGCCTTCGCCGCCGCCGCCTCGTTCGCCGTAATCGCGCGGTCTTCCGCCATACGATCGATCACCCAATCGCGCCGCGCTTTGGCGGCGTCGGCGTATTTGAACGGGTTGTAGTTGTTGGGCGCCTTCGGCAGCGCGGCGAGGAACGCCGCTTCAGGCACGGTCAACGCATCCAGCGACTTATTGAAATAGGTCTGCCCCGCCGCCGCGACTCCGTAGGACCCGAGGCCCAGATAGATCTCGTTCAAATACAGTTCGAGAATACGGTCCTTCGTCAGCGTTTCTTCGATCCGAACAGCCAAAATCGCCTCGCGGACTTTGCGGGCGATCGAGACCTCGTTGTCCAGCAACATCGTCTTGGCGACCTGCTGCGTGATGGTCGACGCACCGATCGGGCGCCGCCCCTGCCCCATATGCGTCAGATCGAAGAACGCCGCTCGGCCGATCGCGAGCGGATCGAGGCCTCGGTGATGGACGAAATTCTGGTCCTCGGCCGAGATAAAAGCCTGCCGCACGATCGGCGGGATCGCCGACACCGGCACGAATATGCGTCGTTCCGTCGCAAGTTCCGCCAGTAGACGTGCATCGCCGGCATAGACGCGGCTCATGACCGGGGGTTGGTATTGCTGCACCCGCTCCAGGCTTGGCAGATTCTCGCTGAAGCGCTCGTATGCGACCCAAGCGACCGCCGTGCCCAGCACCGCAACCAGGATGAACGACCCGACGATCGCACCGACGATCGCCCGCAGGACGCGGACGAACGGGTTCCGCCGCTTGGGTTGCGGGCGCTGCTTGCC
>JBAXFK010000261.1:0-6316 GCA_037139955.1 Rhodospirillales bacterium | reverse complement strand
CGATTTCCGACGCTGGCGGCTGGGTTCGGCACGCACGACATCCGCCGCATACTCGGGCATGTGCAGCGCGGGATTCTTCGCGCCATGATGCTCCAGCGGTATTTGCTCGCCCGCGCCGCGCAAGGCCGCGATATCGAGGCCACGCCCCCCGCCGGCCCCGCCGAACCCGAGGATATCGAAGCGTTGGAGATTAAACTCCGCGCCCCCGTCCAATCGCGCGCGCCGCAACGTCGCGCCCCGCGCATCGATCCCGACGATCCCGCACATTTCTCCATGCCGACGCTGAAAGAGCTGGAGGCCCAGATCCGTCGCCGCTCCGTCGGCCGTACCATCGCCGATATCTGCTTGGACCTCGGCGTGACGCCGAGCACGTGCGAGGGCGGTTTTTGGAACGAGATTTACCGGCTGCTGGCGTATTTCGACGGTAAATTCGCGGATTTCTTCGGCACGCAAGAACGCCGGAAGAAAGCCTTCCTGCGCGAGCGGGAAAAGCGCCCGGACACCTGGGCGATCGATTGGCAAGATCGCCCCAAGGACGCAATTCGCCAAATCCTCGGTTACCTGCTCGGCGAATCCCCGCCACGCGATCCGCCGGACTTACGAATGCTCGCTGCACCGCAATAGAGGCCGCGCCAACGCGCGCGCCGCCGCGTTCGCGCGTCTATGCGGTGGCGGGCGGATGATCGATCAGTTGCTTGCGAGCCTCGCGGTCGCAACTGGCCAGAGCGTCGGACAGGTTCGCGGTGGAACCGCCATGCGCGGCCAGCACGCTCTCGATATGCTTCAGCACCGCCGCATCGTGGCCCCGCGCGTTGGAGATATGCAGGACCGCCGCCACCAGGGCGTCTTCGTCCGTGGGTGCCAGTTTCGCCGACGCTGCTGCCCAATGCGCGAAAAGCTTGTCGCGCCTAGCAGCGACCAGGAAGCGAAATTCCTCGTCGTGCGCGAACTTGGCTTCGAACGCTTGTTCCCGATCTTGGAAGGTGGGCATGGTGGCACTCCGACTGTGTTTCGTTGACGGGACGATACGCAAACAAGTGGGTTTCGCATTGACGCACATCAAGCCCAGCGCCTGTTCACGTCCCGGGCCTACCGGTTGGCGTGCGCCCCGGTGCTGTCGATCGTCACGCAATCCCGGCGGCCGGAGGCGTAGCAGTTCTGTAGCCGGGCGGACTCGCGCAGTTCGTTCATGACGAACCAAACCCCGCCGAAAAGCGCGACGAAAATCGCCAGTCCGGCCAGCATGCGAAGGCGGTTGGGCGGCGGTTCGTCGTTCACACCCCTTCCTCCGTCCCCCGAGCCCATTCGTTCATGAGTGTGTAGCCCACGCCCAGAAGTACCGGTCCCAGGAAAATCCCAAGCAATCCGAATGCCACCGCGCCGCCCATGACGCCCAATACTGTCAGCAAGAATGGCAAATCGGCGCCGCGCGCGATGAACCACGGACGGATCAGGCTATCGGCGCCGGAGATCGCAACGACCCCATAGACCGCCAGGAAAATGCCCCAGCCGAGGTGCCCGGAGCCCATCAGCCACAGCGCGGCCGGGATCCAGATCACCGGTGGCCCGACCGGCAGCACCGCCAGCAAACCCGCCGCCCCGCCCAGCAGCGCCGCGCGGGGTACGCCGCAGATGGCCAAACCGATCGCTGTTAGAATTCCTTGCACGATGGCAGTCCCGAGGATGCCGTAGACCACCCCGCGCACCGTGTTGCCGGTGACCAGGATCAGCCGCTCCGCTCTGTCTCCCGCGATGCGCTGCAACAGCAACGTCAGACGCGCCGCCATCGCCTCCCCATTCAAATAGATGAAGAAGGCGGCGAACAGCGCGAGCAAGAACATCAGCACCCCGCCGGCGATGCCCAGCAGCAGATGGAACCCGTTTTCCAACACGATCCCGAAATAGGGCTGAATGGCGGATAGCATCACGCCGATATCTTCGGCCCAATGGTTCCACAATTCGCCTAGGCTTTGACCGACCAACGGCAAGTCGAACAGCCATTCCGGGGACGCGGGGAGCCCGCCGCGCAGCGCGTCCTCTGCCGTTCGGCGCAGCAGTCCGATATCGTCGGCCTGGCCCGGCGCGGTCAGGGCGATGGGCAGCACGACGACAATGGCGGTCAGCGCTACCATGATACCGGCGGCCATTCCGCGCCGAAGATGGAGCTTGTCGCGCAGCCACTCGAAGGCGGGCCAGGTCGTGAAAACCAGGATCGCGGCCCATAACAGGGCGGAAATGAAGGGGTACAGCACCAGCACGCAGCCAATGGCCACGCCCCCCAGCAGCAAGCCCATCAGGATGCGTTCGGCGATCATGCGGTTTTACACCCCAACCTTGCGACCCAATCTAGCGACGCGGTATCTGGTAAAGCGATCCGGCGGCTTGTAGCCTCCGCCCGCGTATAACGGGAGGGTCCACAATGCCACGCTTCGCGGCCAATTTGTCGATGATGTTCAATGAGGTCCCGTTCCTCGACCGCTTCGCCGCCGCGCGCAAGGCGGGATTCGAGGGAGTGGAGTTCCTTTTCCCCTACGATTTCCCAGCCGCCGAGATTCGCACCCGGCTGAAAGGCGAGGGCCTGACCCAGGCGTTGTTCAACATGCCCCCCGGCGATTGGGCGAATGGGGAGCGCGGGCTGACCAGCCTGCCGGGCCGCCAAAGCGAATTCCGCGAAGCTGTGAAGCGCGCGCTGGATTACGCCAATGTGCTGGAATGCCGGCATGTCCATTGTATGGCGGGCATTCCCTCGGCCGACGTGGCACCGGGCACCGCCGCCGCGCTGTTTGCTGCCAATTTGGCCTGGGCCACCGAACAGGCATACCCCGCCGGGGTGAAGCTGGTGATCGAGCCAATCAACCATCGCGATATGCCCGGCTACTTCCTGAACACCCAAGCACAGGGCGCGGCGGTGATCGATGCTATCGGCCGCGACCGGTTGGGCCTGCAATTCGACCTGTATCACGTGCAAATCACCGAGGGCGACATCTCCAAGCGCATGGAAAAGCACATGCCGGTGATAGCCCACATGCAGATCGCCGACGTGCCGGCCCGCAACGAGCCGGGCACCGGCGAAATCGGCTGGTCCTATCTGTTCGAGCGTATGGACGAACTCGGCTACACCGGCTGGGTCGGCTGCGAATATCGCCCGGCCGGGGAAACCGTCGCCGGCCTTGGCTGGCGCGAACGGTTCGCCGGCTGACATTTATACCTCAGGAGACAACCACCATGAAAATCGGATTCGTCGGCCTCGGCATCATGGGGCGCCCGATGGCGCTCAATCTCAAAAACGGCGGCCACGACCTGATCGTGCCGGAGCGCGCCAGCCTGACCGCAGAAATTCGCGCTGCCGCGAGGGTGGTGGCCGACGCTGCGACAGTGGCGGCGCAGTCCGACGTCACGATCCTGATGGTGCCCGATACGCCCGATGTCGAAGCGGCGCTGTTCGGTGCCAATGGGGTCGCCGCCGGCCTGAAAGCGGGCACATTGGTGATCGACATGTCCTCGATCTCCCCCGTCGCCACCAAGGACTATGCCGGTCGGATCAACGCTTTGGGCTGCGACTACCTCGATGCCCCGGTGTCCGGCGGCGAGGTCGGCGCCAAAGCCGCTAGCTTGACCATCATGGTCGGCGGACCCGACGCCGCGTTTGCCCGCGCCAAACCGCTGTTCGATCTTATGGGCAAGAACATCACCCATATCGGCAGCGAGAACGGCACCGGCCAAACCTGTAAAGTCGCCAACCAGATCATCGTCGCCTTGAACATCCAGGCTGTGGCGGAAGCGCTGGTGTTTGCATCCAAAGCCGGGGCCGATCCGGCGAAGGTGCGGTCCGCGCTGATGGGCGGTTTCGCGTCGTCCCGCATCCTGGAAGTGCATGCCGAGCGGATGCTGAACGGCACGTTCAATCCGGGGTTCCGGATCAAGTTGCACCAAAAGGACCTGAACCTCGCGCTATCGTCGGCCAAGGACCTGAACCTGTCGCTGCCCAACACGGCGATCGCGCAGCAAATGATGGCCTCCTGCATGGCGCTGGGGAAAGGGGACCTCGATCATTCCGCATTGGTTTTGGCGATCGAGAACATGGCGGGCTACAGCATGCGCGATGACGCCTGACGCGCGATCGCTACAAGAGAACGAGTCGCATAAACGTTAAACGGGCTTGAAAAACAGGCCCTTGCGACATAGAAACCGTTCAGATTTCGGTTCTGAGACTCGGTCGTAACCCGCGTCCCAGGCCGGATCTTGGATAGCTCGTACGTCGACGGGCCGGGGTTAGCCGGGGGATTTGATTTATGTCGATGCGCTTCACCGAAATCGGTCAGCAATTGCGTGCCTATCGCCTGGAATCCGGCTTGCGCGCCGAAGAAATCGCCGCGCGCCTCGGTGTGTCGCGCGCCGCGTTGTATCGCTACGAAAAAGGTGAGGTGATCAAACTCGACACCATCAAACGCTTGGCCGAGTTGCTGAAAATCTCCCCACTGTCCTTGCTTGGCATCGGCGTCGAATATTACGGTCGTCCGATCGGCTATGCCGAACGCATTCGGCAGATCGAAGAAACGACCGACCAAATCCTGCAATTGACCGGGCCGCTTTGCTATCTCACGACGTCCGAATCCTATGACGCCACGATGGCGGCGGTGTTCGATGAGGTGACCGAGCAGGCGGGCGACGAGCGGGTGGCGATGCGCAGCCAGTCGGAACAGTTGATGGGTGTTCTGACGGCGCGAAAGCGCATGTATGCGATGCGCCGCCCGGGCATTATCGCAATGGTTTCCGTGACCTCGGTGCAGAATCTGCTGGCAACCGGCATCGCGAGCGGCATTCCCGTCTCCGACCGGCTAAGGCGGGCGTGCCGAGATCTGGCGGCGAGGGAAATCGAGAACATCGCCAATCTGATGGAAACCGAACCGATGGGCCTGCAATTCGGCCTGATCGCCGGGGTCGAGCCCAGTGCGTCGTTCAAAATCCTGCGTGCCCGCGATCGGGTGTCGCTGGCGATCAACCCATTCCGTTCGGATACGCATCCGTCCGGCCATACCGGTATCGCGATGATCACCGGTGCGGACGAGGCGGTTGCCGCACATCAACGGGTGGCCGAAGCAAATTGGCGCGATGCGCTAAAAGGTCCCGCAGGAGCAGGGCGCTTGCGGCAATTGATCGCCGCCGCCACCGTTTAGCGATCGAAAGCGACAGGGGTCGCGTCCATACGGGAGTTCCGTCATGTCCTGGCGCATCGGTATCGATATCGGCGGCACCTTCACGGACGTGGCCTTGGTGGAGGAAGGGACCGGCCGGATCGGCATCGCCAAGGTGCTGACCACCCCGCACGATTTCGGCGAAGCGGTGATCGACGGCATTCGTGGCGGTTTGGCCGAAAACGCGATCGAACCGACCGATGTCGCGCTGCTGTCGCACGCGACCACGGTCGTGACCAACGCGCTTCTAGAACATAAGGGCGCCAAAGCCGGCTTCATCGCGACCCGGGGGTTTCGCGATATCCTCGAACTCCGGCGATCGTCCCGCCCCGATCTCTACGATCTGTTCCAGGATGCGCCGAACGTGCTGGTGCCCCGTCGGCATCGGTTCGAAATCACCGAACGGATCGATGCCCAGGGCGAGGTGGTTGCGCCACTCGCCGAAGACGAACTGCCGGCCTTGGTCGAAGCGATCCGTGCGGCCGGTCTAGAGACGGTGGCCGTTTCCTTCTTGTTTTCCTTTCTGAACGATACGCATGAGCGTCGGGTCGGCGAAGCCCTGCGCGCCGCACTGCCCGGCGTTGGGGTATTCCTGTCCTGCGAGGTGCTTCCCGAAATCCGCGAATTCGAGCGTGCTAGCACGACGGCGGTATGCGCTTATGTCGGGCCGCTGCTCGCCGGCTACCTCGATCGTCTCTCGCAAGCAACCACCGCGCTCGGACTTCCCGCTTTGCATGTCATGGGTTCGTCCGGAGGCGTGTTCGATATCGCCGAGGGGCTGCGTATGCCGGCGATGGCGGTCGAGTCCGGACCGGCCGCCGGGGTAATTGCGGCAGCACTGGCGGGGCGCCAACTCGGCCGCCCGAATCTGTTGTCGTTCGATATGGGCGGAACGACGGCCAAGGCCAGCGTTATCGTGAACGGCGAGGTCGCGGTCACCGCAGAATACGAAGTCGGTGGCGCCGCCAACGCCAAGCGATGGATGCACGGCACCGGCCACCCCATCCGGGTGCCGGTCATCGATTTGGCGGAAGTCAGCGCCGGCGGTGGGTCCATCGCCTGGGTCGATCCGGGCGGCGCGCTGAAGGTCGGGCCGCAAAGCGCCGGCGCGGTTCCTGGGC
>JBAXFK010000260.1:0-6321 GCA_037139955.1 Rhodospirillales bacterium | reverse complement strand
GGGACGCTGTGCGGAACACCCCAATAAGCCCGGTGACAAGGGCGATCGCAAAGCGTTGCCGTGTGGCCTGCGTACGATGGGACGAAACGATAACGGCCCGCATATGCGATTGTCCTTGCTCGGTGAAAATGTGCCCAGACTGCGGCGCGGTCTGGGCACCACGGTTAGAACTTCAGCTTAAGGCCGGCGAGATAGGTTCGTCCCGCGAACGGATGAAACTCGAAGTAATGGTGGTTGAAGATATTATCGATGCCAGCGTTCAGCGTCAGGTAATTCGAGACCTGATAGCGAACATGGGTGTCTACGACGAAGAACCGGTCGAACGCACCGTAGACATGCGACACGGAATCGGTGTTGTCCAGCGTCGAATACATTTTGCCGCTGTATTTCGCCGAGACGGACATCGCCAGTTCGTCGTTCGGACGATAGGTCAATTGCACGGTATCGCGCCAATCCGGCACATAGGGAACGTGTTTGCCGGTGGCGGTGGTGCCCGTCGCACTGCCGAATGTCGGATCGGACAAGATACGAGAATCGACGAACGTCACGCTGTTCGATAGCTCCAAGCCTTCAATCCATGGTACCTTGAACTGCGTCACGAGTTCTGCCCCGCGGTTGCGGGTTTCGCCGACATTTTGCCAAGTCGAGGCGAACACATTGTTAATGAGATTGGTCTGCTGGACCAAAGCGTTCGTAGTATTCTCCTGGAACAGGGACAGGCGCACCCTGGTATTCTCGGTTTCGTGTTGAATCGCCAGTTCGAAGGTATTCGCCGTCTCGGGCGTCAGGTTCGGATTGGGAATCGTGAATGTCGAGCCTGTCGCAACGATCTGGTAGAGTTCCGCCACGGTCGGGAAACGATGCGCCTGACCGTACGATCCGGTCACGCTCACCTGCGGCGTGGCCTGCCACGACAGCGACACCTTCGGGGAGAACGTTGTCGCGTTCTGTGTCGGCTGGGCACCTTGGAACACGGTGCCGTTCGCGGCGGTTCCCAGGTTGTAGCCATGATCGGCCGTCCATTGCTCCAGCCGTCCACCGAGCGTGAGCTTGAATCCGGGCGCGAATTTCCACGCCTCTTGAAGCCAGAACGCCGCTGTTTCGGTCTGGCCCTTGCCGTACGTGGAATAGGTTCCGTTCCCGGTCGGGCCCGAACCCTGCCAATCCGGGGTATTGTAGGTCGGATTATTCAGGGTGTACGCATCCCGATGGACACCGAAACTAATCTCATGCGCCCCGCTCGGTCCCGTCGGGCGCCAGATTGCTTTCAGATCGGCCGTCATCCAGTTCGTACCGTCCTGACGGGCGATCAGGCCGTTGGTCCTGATGGTCATCCCCGTTCCAACCCCGGCGGAGCTGCGCTGGATGTCTTGCAGGAAATCGTATCGTGTCAGGATGACCTCGCCATCCCAAGTGCCGTGCGTGTCGGTTTTGAACGACAACGCATTCATCATATGCGTTTCGTAGCGGGAATATGTGTTGCTGCCGAATCCGGCCACACCGCCATAGGTCGGATTTCCGGCAGCATCGCGAAGATATGTTTCGGTCCGGGATTGAGTGGTTGCATCCCAAAGCCCCAGCGTGTAGATCGCGCGCAGCCAATCGGTAAGGTCGAGCGCGACTTTGCCGGTCACGTTGTACATGGTCGTGTGCAACAATCCGCTGGCGCCGACCACGTTTGCGGCGGCTCCGACTTTGCTCAGGGCTGCGATCGTGCCGGTCGTGCCGGCCGGCGCCGTGGCATTCGTTACAAAACCGAGCGGTTGACTATAGCTGTCCTGCACATTGCCGCTGAGGAACCAGGAAAGCTTGCCTTCCTTGCCGCCGACTGTCGCGGCGGTTTGCGAGGTTGGGTAGGTCTTGCTGGTTTTGTAGTAGTCGAACGTTTGTAGCGCTGCGGTCTGCGATGCCGTGACTTCGAAGGTTTCGGGCATCCGGGTGGAGATCAGCATGACGCCGCCCATCGAATTGCCGGCATATTGCGCCGCGAAGGGACCGTACAACATGTCGATGCCCTGGATCTGCGAGGGGGCGACCATTCCCCAGCGCGGTGCGCCGTTGGTATTATTGTTGGAAATCAATGCGGAGATGGGGACATCGTCGACAAACACCAAACTCCGCGCACTGGAGTTGACCCCCCAGGTGCGGGTCGCCAGAACCGGCTGCGTATCGCCGTAATTTCGCTTCCGAACGAAAATACTGGGAAGGTACTTAACTGCATCCTCGGTATCGATTGCGTTGACCGTGTCTTCGATCCGTTGCCGGCCGATACTCTCGGTCGTTTGCGGCAACGAGAACCGCTGGATATCGGGGGAGGCGGCTGTTTGCGGAAAGAGCGTGCCGCTATCGGGTGCGGTGACGCTGACCGTCGGCATTGCAATCCCGCCGGGCGGCGGGTTGGACGGCGCAGTCTGTGCCTGAACGTTTGCGGCGAATGCGAGCATGGCGAGCGACGTGCCGCCGAGTAGGTGTGTACGAAACATGGAAGTTCT
The DNA here is from genome assembly GCA_037139955.1 of Rhodospirillales bacterium. Classification (GTDB taxonomy): domain Bacteria; phylum Pseudomonadota; class Alphaproteobacteria; order Acetobacterales; family Acetobacteraceae; genus Rhodopila. The sequence continues at coordinate 3,829 of JBAXFK010000260.1, read as the reverse complement.
CCGGATCGCAAGCCGTGGCCTACGAAATTCTATCTTCGGTAAGTAGGCGAAGGGTTACGGTGCTTTCGGAACGATCTTCACGAAAGGCGGTGGCGCATGCATGTCGCCCCATGCTTTGCCCTCCGGTGGAATCTCGATCCAGCGATGCACGCCTTTCCGACATTGTTGCACGATCGGGAAATAAACCGTCTGCCCCGGCGTATTGGGCAGTCTCATCCTGACTGCAAATGTGTCGTACAGATCGTTGGGCAGCGGCCCGCCGCGCCAGACAATCTCGTCGACGGTCTCGACGACGGTTTTTCCATGCAGGGCGGGAACGGCGTCCGGCAGTTTGCGTTTTTTGATAACGACCGTCCAACCGGGCTTGAACTTCGGTTTCACGAACAGAACGCCATCGGGAATTTTCATGGCGATGGAAACCGTCTCCGAGCCGTCGCAGCCATGCGAGACATTGAATTCGGTCTCGATCGAAGAGCCGGCGGTACCGGAGTCCGGGCGGGCCACCACATGGGCGCGCGCGGCTTCGACGGTCGGTGGGGACAGGCAAGCCAAGGCTATAGCCGTCCACTTTGCGATAGAGCGGGACATGGTTGCTTCCTTAAGCGGTCGCTAAACGAATGAGTGGATGACGGGTGGGCGCGCCACCGCGTTCTTCGCGATTAGTGGCCTGCCATGGTCCCATGGTGCATGGCCGGGGTGCCGATCGGTTCGATAACGACATCGACGGTGGTTGGCCCCGCTCGCTCGAAAACTAGCGTCAGCGGAAAATGCGCACCGGCCTTCAGCGGCTCCCGCAGACCTTCCAGCATCACATGATAACCGCCGGGCTCGAACAGAACCGGCTTGTCCGGCGCGACCGCCACGTTCTCGACGGGTCGCATTTTCATGACACCGCGGTCGTCGATCGTTCCGTGCAAGCTGGCTATCGCGGCGATCGGTGTGCGCGCACCGATCAAGCGGTCCTGCGTGCCGGCGGCGATCGCGGTGAAATAGACTGCTGCTGTCGTTGCGGGGCCGGCCGATGCACGGGCCCAGACATGGCTGAAACCTATGGCGGGTGCCGGGGATGCGGCGACGGTGAAAGCGTATTCTCCGTCGGTTTGGTGGGTATCGACCGAGGACGCCTGCCAAACAACCTTATACGCGCCCGGCGGCAAAGAGCGCACCGCGACGCCAAGACGTTTGCCGTCGCCTCCGACCGAATAGGCAGGTCCGGAATCCAGGCGCTCGCCCCCGGCACCGATGACCGCGATGCTGCTGAAGCGCGGTTCGAGCGATTCGGAGAAGCGGATCGTCACTTCGTTGGGGGCTACGGCGACTGTGCTGTCGGCGGCTGGCGATGCACCGCGCGGAAAGGCGTGCGCGAACGCGGCGCTTCCCGAAGCGATCGATACAACGGCGACGACGGCGGATAAGAACAGCCGCGTCGCGGTGCGCGACGGGCGAGATCGTAATATTGTCAATTTTCGATACCCAGGTTCGAGGCATGCCATAGGGTCGGATTGCCGATGGCAATACCGATCCCGCGATGGTTGTCTCAGACGGTGGGTGGGCCCCTTGGGGGATTGGCTCGCTCAGGGGGCGCACGTGCGCCGCCGACGCTGTTGCGCTGGAACGCTGGGGCTGCGTCGGTCGAGGATGGAAAAAATATGCTGGCTGCGACAGCCGGGGGCAACAACGGAAGGTTGCTGGAGACCGTGCAAATCTCGCAACGATCGCAGTTCCATGTATTCGCTGGGCCAGGATCGGACGTACCGTCGTCGGTGTGGCAAAGGACAGCACCGATGGCGGCCAGGGAAGCCGAGAGCGTCGCGGGCGTCGATGCCGTCGCTGGCATCGGCAGGAGAACGCGCGCCAGAACGCCCATCGCCATGAAGAGGGCAATGAGCAAGCTAGGCCGGTTCGTCGCCGAATGTCGCGATACGGTCATGACGCGTTATTAACCTGCTCGGGGTGAGTTGCCAAACGCAATTCGATGCCGCCACCGACGATCGGGGCGAAGTACGATACGCCGAGCTGCCAACACTAGCGCCCATCCTACTCATCGGTATAATCCCCCCGCTTGAACCGGGCCGCGGTATGGCCCACCCAATGGGAGCGAAGCATGAGTTTAAAGGGTGCGGGATATATCGTGGGTGCCTGGGAGCATCCCACGCGCAAGGCGACCGATAAGTCGGTCACTTTGCTTCACGCCGAATGCGCCGCCGGGGCGCTGGCCGATGCCGGCCTGTCCAAGGACGACGTCGATGCGTATTATTGCGCGGGCGATGCGCCGGGCCTCGGCCCGATGTCCATGATCGACTACATGGGCCTCAAGGTGCGGCACATGGATTCCACCGATGTCGGTGGATCGTCCTATCAGGTCGCGGTGGGTCATGCGCTGCAAGCGATCGCCACCGGGCGCGCCAATGTGTGCTTGATCACCCTGGCGGGCCGTCCGCGTAGCGAAGGTCAGGCCACTGGCACCGCACCGCGCGCCGGCAACCCCGCCCAGGCGGAAATGCAGTTCGAGTATCCGTACGGCCCGGCTACGGCGAACATGTACGCCCTGTGCGCGCAACGCCACATGTACGAATATGGCACCACCAGCGAACAACTCGCCTGGATCAAGGTCGCTGCCTCGCACCATGCCCAGCACAACCCGCATGCCATGCTGCGCGATGTGGTGACGGTGGACGACGTCGTGAACTCCCCGATGGTTGCCAGCCCGCTGCATCGCCTCGACTGCTGCGTCATCTCCGATGGCGGCGGCGCTTTGATCGTGACGAAGCCGGAAATTGCCCGCAGCCTGAAGCGGCCTCTGGTGAAGGTGATCGGCGTTGGCGAAGCGGCAAAGAACCAGTCGGGCGGGGAAGTCGATCTGACCTATTCCGCCGCGCGTTGGTCCGGCCCGCCGGCCTGGGCAATGGCTGGCATTAAGCCGACCGACATCAAATACGCCTCGATCTACGACAGCTTCACCATTACCGTTCTCATGCAGCTCGAAGATCTGGGCTTCTGCGAGAAAGGCCAAGGCGGTAAGTTCGTCATGGACGGCAACCTGATCTCCGGCGTCGGCAAGCTGCCGTTCAACACCGATGGCGGCGGGTTGTGTTCCAACCATCCGGCCAATCGCGGCGGTATCACCAAGATCATCGAAGCGGTGCGTCAGCTGCGCGGCGAAGCGCATCCGGCGGTTCAGGTCGCGAATTGCGATCTGGCCATCGCGCACGGCACCGGCGGGTCCTTGGGCACCCGTCACGTCGGCAGCACCGTCATTCTGGAACGGGAGTAATCGTTCATGGCTAACGTACAACGCAAAATCCCGTTCGTCGGGACGCCTGAGACCAATCCGGAAACCAAGCCGTTCTTCGACGGCGCCAAGGCCGGCAAATTGGTGATCCCGCAATGCGTGCAGACCGGGAAATACATCTGGTACCCCCGCGGCATTTCGCCGTTCACCCTGGGGCCGGTGGAATGGAAAGAAGTGTCCGGTAAGGGCACAGTCTACAGCTATTCCGTCATGGAACGCGCCAACCCGCCGTACTGCATCGCTTACGTGCAACTCGCCGAGGGGCCGAAGATGATGACCAACATCGTCGATGTCGACTTCAAGGACGTGAAGATCGGCATGGCGGTGACGCTGAAATTCATCCAGACCGAGGGCGATGGCCCGGCAATGCCGTTCTTCGCGCCGGCGTAAGTTCGGTTTTGCGCTAACGGAAATGGCGCCGGTCCGGAAGGATCGGCGCCGTTTTTGTTTGCGATCGGTGCGGCGCCACCCAACTACATCGGCACGGTGCCCTTGAGCATCACGCGGTACAAATACCGCAATTGTTCCATATCGTAG
>JBAXFK010000259.1:0-6341 GCA_037139955.1 Rhodospirillales bacterium | reverse complement strand
GCTGCCGATGGCGATATTCTCCATGACTCGATTGGGAGTCACGCCGGAGATTTACGCGCTGGCGACCGTCATCGCGACCGTCGTCGCAGTGGGGTTGAGCGCGCTTGCCTGGTGGTGGGGCGCTAAACCATCCCCACCGGCCGCACCGGCGAACCCGTTGCGCCCTTGAATTTCGTTGCCAGCAGCACGAAGCATACCGTCGATACCCGATCCCGCGCCAACTCTTCCAGCGCCAGATTCTCGATCAGATACACGCCGCATTTCGACAGCGAATACTGATGCACCGGCAGCCCAAGGCCGTGGTCGGGGTTCGGCAACACCTCCACCGCCATATTGTCGGTGCCGATCGCGGCAACACCCTGGTCGATCAGCCATTTGGCACCGGGGACATCGATGCCCGGCTCCCCGGTTAGATATTTCGCATTATCGATCGCGAAATAGCGGCCCCAGCCGGTGCGGATCAACGCCACATCCCCCGGCTCGACCGTGAACCCACCGGCATGGGCAGCGCGGGCCAGATCGTCGGGCGTGACGACGCGACCGGGATTGAGATGCTCCCCACCGTCGAGGCCGGCGACATCGAACACGAGTCCGCGGGTCACGATCGGCGGGGCATTCTCGATGCCCAGCTTCGTCAGACCCCAATCGGTCACGACGTCCGGCGCGCAGAACCCGTTGAACAGGAAATCGCCGCTGGAGAAATGGCCGAGCGCGTCGATGTGAGTGCCGACATGGGTGGTCATCTCGATACGTTCGAGGTTGGTGCCGGCGTTATTGCGCATCCCCATGGCACGCCGGCGCTTGATGCTGTCTTTCCACGACGCCCAAATCGACATCAAATACGGTGTCTGGTTCGGCGCCATATAGGGCGCGCCCATGTGAATCTCGTGGCTCAGATCGTAGATTCGGCCCTGCTTCACCGCCCCTAGCGCCGACAAGCGCTTTTCGGCCGTGAGCAAATTTCCGGCGCCAACCTGATCGGTGGGGCCCCATTTGGAGTGGCCGTGGGTAAAGTGTTCCTGAACGGCGTTCGTCACGATCGTCTCCTCTGGTTTCCCTTAGCCTGCCACTGGTCTACGGTGTGTCGCAAGCAAGCCAAAATACCCGAGGGAAACCTATCATGATTCAGCGCCCCTTCGACGCGCCGAAATACCCGCACGGCCTCGGCCGTCGCGCCCATCCGACACGCGCCGCATCGGAGGTCTGATCGCCATGGCATCCCCCGCTTTGCGCGCCGCCGAGATGGTGCCGAAAATCCTCGTCGGCGGTCTGGTTCTGGGCGCCATCGGGACCATGCTGTTCGGCGTGTTCGCGCGCTACATTCTGCTGCCGATCACCAACTGGATCGACATCGACCCGGTCAACTTTTTCTGGGTCGAAGAAGTCGGCGAAACCGCGCTGGCCTGGATCACCCTGATCGGTGCCGCGATCGGCGTGGCGGAGCGGAGCCATTTCGCCCTCGCGCTGCTGGTGCACCGGTTTCCGCCTGCCGTGCAGCGGGCAATCCATTATTCCAACCACCTCGTCATCGGGTCCTTCGCCCTGCTCGTATCCTGGCTCGGATACAAATTGGCGGTGCTGAACGCGTCTTTAACGTCGCCGGGTTTGGAATTCAGCCTTGCATGGATCTACGCCCCCGCCGCCGTCGGCGGTCTATTGATGGCGGTATACGCCGTAAAATCGGCCCTCGCGCCGGCCGAGGGGGAATAATCGTGCTGCTGCTTATCACCGTTCTTGTGTTCGTGGGCCTGTTGGTCCTTTCGTTGCCGATCGTGTTCTGTCTGGGTGCGTCCGCCGTCGTCGGCCTGCTGATCGGCGGCTTCCCGCTGCAACAGCTGGGATCGACCATGATCGCGGCCTCGCAAAGCTGGGTGCTGCTGGCAATCCCGTCCTTCGTCTTCGCCGGCTCGTTGATGGAACGCGCGGGCATGTCCAATTCCCTGGTCGAGTTGGCCCGCGCGATGGTGGGCTGGCTGCGCGGCGGACTGGGCATGTCGGTGATCGTGGTGTCGTATTTCTTCTCGGACATCTGCGGATCGAAAATGGCCGAGGTCTCCGCCTTGGGCTCCGCATTGGTACCGCCGCTGAAGCGCGCGGGCTACCGAGCGGAAGACGCGGCGTCGCTGATCGCCGCCGGCACCGCGATGGGAATGCTGGTGCCGCCGGCGATCTTTATGATTGTGATCGCGGCGGTAACGAACCAGTCGGCCGTGGCGCTGTTCCTGGCCGGGTTCATCCCGGCGGCGGTGGTCGGCGCCTGCCTGTGCGTGCTGGTGATGATCCAAGCCCACGTCATGGGTTGGCCCAAAGACACCGCGACCAGCTTCGCCCGACTGATGAAAGCGTCCAAAAACGCCGCCGTGCCGATGGTCATACCGGTCGTAATCCTGGGCGGCTTCTATCTCGGGGCGTTCACCGCGACAGAGGCCGGGGCGATCGTCGCGCTGTATTCCCTGCTGGCAGCAAAATTCTACTACCGGAACGTGACCTGGATGGAGATCCTGGTCATGGCCTACGAGGCCGGCGTGCTCACCGGCGTCGTGGTCTTCCTGTTGGCCGTCGCTACAATCTTCCAATATTTGATGGGCCTGTCCGGCATGCCGCAATTCCTCGGCTGGGCGCTGGAACCGTTGACCGGGCATCAATGGCTGTTCCTGACCGGTGTCGCGATGATGACCCTGGTATTCGGCATGCTGCTGGAGGGCTTGCCGGCCGCTGTCGTGCTGATCCCCGTCGTGTTCCCGATCGCGACCAAGATCGGCATCCATCCGGTGCATTTCGACATCGTGCAAACTGCTGCGGTGGGCATCGGGTTGTTCACCCCGCCGCTCGGTGTCGGGCTGCTGATGGCGCTGCGGTTCGCCGATGTGACCGTGTGGCAGCACGCGCGAACGTACTGGCCTTACATGTTGGCGCTGTTGGTCGGTCTGATGCTGATTATCTGCATCCCCGAGTTGTCGCTGATGCTGCCACGCAGTGCTGGGTTGATTAAGTAGGCTGCGAAGTCGCTGGCCATCGGCGGGACCGCGTGCAAAATCGGTCCCGCCATGCCAAATCCAACGCTCCCCAAACCCCGCCCGACCACTTCGCGCACCTGGCTTCTGCTCGGCGCCGCGTTCGTTACGTTCTCGGTCGGTGCGGGGTTCATGCACTCCTACACCGTGTTCCTCGTCGCCTTTATCGAAGCGTTCGGCTGGACCCGCGCCGATGCGTCGGTCGCCTATTCGGTGTCGCAAATCGTCAGCGGCCTCACCTCCCCCGCCGTCGGCATGTTGGTCGATCGGCTCGGCCCGAGGCGCCTGATCCTGGGCGGGGGCTGCCTGTTGACGATCGGCCTACTCGCCAGCGCCTACGCGACCTCGCTCTGGCACATGTGGATCCTCTACGGCGTCGTGATGACATTGGGCGCCAACTGTCTGGGTCTGGTGGTGTTCGTCCCCTTGCTCTCCCGGCATTTCGTGAAAAACCGGGGCATGGCGGTATCGGTTGTGCAATCGGCCAACGGGTTCGCCCGCGCTTTCTCGGCCCCGATCTCCACGATGATGGTGTCCGGCCTGGGATGGCGCACTGCCTACACATGGCAAGGCCTGTTCATGGCGGCGCTGATTATCCCGCTCGGCCTGCTGTTCCGCGGCACCGACCCCGAGCCGGGTAACCAAGCCGCACGGCGGGCTGCGGCGGCCGATGGCTGGACGGTGAAGCAGGCCATGCGCACCCCGCATTTTTGGTTGCTGATGCTGGTTTACGTATTCACCGGCCTTGGCAGTTTTCTGGTGGCGCTGCACCAACTGGCCTTCGCCATCGATATCGGCTTCGACAAGCTCTACGCCGCTAGCGTGCTCGGCATGGGCGCGTTCTTGTCGCTGCCCGGCGTGATCGTCACCGGCACCCTGTCCGATTATATCGGGCGGGAGCTATCGGCGATCGCAACCTATGCGACCTCGATCGTCGGGGTCGCCTGCGCGCTTGCGATCTCCGGTCCCGACCAGCATATGCTGCTCTGGCTGCATTCTTGCTTCTTCGGGTTGACCTGGGGCGCACGAGGCCCCGCGATCACCGCCAAGACAGCCGATCTGTTTCCGGGCCCGAATTTAGGCACGATCCTGGGCGTGATCTCGATCGGCACCGGCGTCGGTGCGGGTGTTGGGGCCTGGATGGCAGGCTTCGTTTACGACATGACGGGGACGTATCGCGCCGCTTTCTGGCTTGCGATCGCGTTCTATTTATGCGGCAGCGTCGCGTTCTGGGCGCTGCGCCGTCCCCCGGCAGTGCGTTAGCCCCGCAGGATAGTCCGACCGGCATAACGCGCGGCGTTGCCCAGCTGCTCCTCGATGCGGATCAACTGATTGTATTTCGCGGTGCGATCGCTGCGGGACAGCGACCCGGTTTTGATCTGACCGCAGTTGGTAGCGACGGCGAGGTCGGCGATCGTCGAGTCCTCGGTTTCCCCCGAGCGATGGCTCATGACGGCTTTCCATCCGGCGCGATGGGCGAGTTCGACGGCTTCCAATGCTTCCGAGAGCGAGCCGATTTGGTTCACTTTCACCAGGATAGCGTTCGCCGACCCACGCTCGATGCCCAGCCGCAGACGCTCGGGGTTCGTCACGAGCAGGTCGTCGCCGACGATTTGCACCGTTTTACCGACGGTGTCGGTCAGCAGCTTCCAGGCTTCCCAATCGTCTTCGGCGCACCCGTCCTCGATCGATGCAATGGGGTAGCGGCGGCAGAGATCTTCCAAATACCGCACCATCCCGGCGCCATCGAGCACTTTGCCCTCGCCGTCCAAATGGTAATGGCCATCCTTGAAAAACTCGGTGGAGGCGGGGTCGAGCGCGAACACGATATCCTCGCCTAGCCGATAACCGACTTTTTCGCAGGCTTTGGCGATGAAGCCCAACGCCTCATCGGCGGATTGCAGATTGGGGGCGAAGCCGCCTTCGTCCCCGACATTGGTATTGTGACCGGCATCGTGGAGCCCCTGACGCAACGCCGAGAATACCTCGGACCCCATGCGGATCGCATCCGCGACGGTGGGGGCCGAAATCGGCTGGATCATGAATTCTTGGATATCGATGGGATTGTCGGCATGCTTGCCGCCATTCACGATGTTCATCATCGGCACCGGCAGGGTGCGCGCATAGGCACCGCCGACATAGCGGTACAGCGGCATGCCCAGATCGGCCGCCGCAGCCTTCGCCACCGCCAGCGACACGCCCAAAATGGCGTTGGCGCCCAGACGCGCTTTGTTGGGCGTGCCGTCTAGGTCGATCATGACCCGATCGATTTCGACCTGATCGGTCGCTTCCATGCCCGCGATGGCGTCGAAAATCTCACCTTCCGCGTAGCGCACTGCATTCAGCACGCCCTTCCCCCCGTAACGGGATTTGTCGCCGTCGCGCAGTTCCACCGCTTCGTAAGCGCCGGTCGAGGCACCCGACGGCACCGCAGCCCGCCCCATCGCGCCGCTTTCCAGCGTCACATCCACCTCGACCGTGGGATTGCCTCGGCTATCGAGGATCTGGCGGGCGGTAATGTCTACGATAGCGGCCATGAGGGTCTCCGACGGGGCAAATTCCGGCGCTCGGTATCATTTTGCCGGCGCCGTTGCCAGCCCCAACAGCCGCTACCCCGGCACCCGCTCGCTCACGGCATTTCGGACATCGCACGCATAGGTGCCGATCGCGCCGCCCGATCCCGAGCGTACACGTTCGCACCGCTATTACGAGGCGGTGAGCCGTTGCGGAATGGGTGGGCCGCGCGGCGGTATTTCGCCGAGCAGGTAGCCAAGCAACTGGCGAATTGCGTCCTTCGGGCGGTCGCGCCACTCGGCGGACCATGTATCCGGCCGTTTATCTCGCTCTTTCGCGAAGGCTTTCCGCCGGTTTTCTTGAATGCCGAAAAACGCTTCCGAGTTGCCGTCGAAGTGCAACAAGGTCCGATAGATTTCGAGCCAGAACCCGCCTTCGGAGGTGGTTGCAGCAACGCCGAGGTCCAAGCAAATCTCGGCGATCGTGCGACCGACGGAACGACGGCGGACTTGGGCTTCGAGTTCCTTCAGCGTCGGCATGCGGAAATGCAGGGGATCGTCCGGGTCGATGTGCGGGGCGCGTGTCTTCTTCTCGCGCGGCTGAACGGGGGCGCGGAGCTTAATCTCCAACGCCTCGATGTCCTCGGGTTCGGCGGGCACGGGGGGCGGGACCGGTTCGATATCGCGACCCTGCGCGGCGCGGGCGAGCAGGAACCGTTGCAGCATCATGGCACGGAGGATGCCGCGTTGCACATGGCCGAGGATGCGCCGCAAGTCGTGCGTGCCGAAACCGGCGGCGAGCGCGGGAAAACGG
>JBAXFK010000258.1:0-6368 GCA_037139955.1 Rhodospirillales bacterium | reverse complement strand
ATTCGGTCGCTATCGGTGCCATACCAGCGCGATATCGCGCGCTCAGATTACGAAGTCGTCCTGATCGACAACGGGTCCCGCCGACCGCCGCGCCCCGAGGATTTCGCCGGGATCGATATCGACCTGCGGATCTTGCACTACCCCGATCCCACGCCGTCCCCGGTGGCGGCGTTGAACATGGCCGTTGAATCGACATCCGGCGCGTTGGTCGGTGTCATGATCGATGGCGCGCGGATGGCGAGTCCAGGCATGTTGGGCGCAGCTTTACGGGCTAGCCGCATCGAACCGCGGACCGTCGTCGCGACTTTGAATTTTCATATCGGCCCGGATTTGCAATGGGTCGCCCAAAGCTTCGGTTACACGAAGGATATGGAGGACCGGCTGCTGGAAACGGCGCGCTGGGAGGAAGACGGGTATCGATTGTTCGATATCGGGCCGCGCGCAGATAATACGAAACACTCTTGGTTCGGGCCGCTCGCCGAAACCAATGCGATTTTTCTGCCACGGACGATGTGGCGGGAACTCGACGGTTTCGATCCGGCGTTCAAATTGCCGGGGGGCGGGGGCGCGAATGCCGATTTCTTCAAGCGGGCGATAGGATTGCCCGAATCGAAAAGCGTCGTTTTGCTAGGGGAAGGAACATTCCATCAGCTTCATGGTGGTGTGTCCACTAACGCCCACGATAATTTTATGCGGAATTATAAGGCGCAAGCGCGCGAATACATGCAAATACGCGGTAAGCTGCCCGCTCGCATGCCCCGTCGGGCGGAACCCTACGGCCCGGTTTCCAAGGCCGCGCTGGATGCGTTCCTGCGCGCACCGATTACCGCGACGACACGAACAAGCCCCCTTGTGCCGGCTACCGACGGGGATTCGTTGTATGTTGGGTTATTGAAATCGATGCTGCTGGCCACGCCGCGACCCGGTTTGCCCGTCGTATCCCCCGACAACATTCACCTTATGACACTGGGTCTTCAGGTTCGTCCGGCGGAGCATGTCGTACCCCACGCATTTACCATGATCGGCCGCAAGCGTCTGGATAATCTGTCCGAATGCGTCGCGACGGTGCTGAACGACGGCATTCCCGGCGATCTCATCGAATGCGGCGTTTGGCGCGGCGGGGCGACGATACTGATGCGGGCGATGCTGTTCGAGCGCGGTATCCTAGATCGCACGGTGTGGGTTGCCGATTCATTCGCCGGCCTGCCAGCGCCGGACCTGGAAACGGACGACGGCTTCGATCTAACCGCTGAAAAGGCGCCGCTTCTGGTGGTTTCGCAGCAGGAGGTGGAGGCGAATTTCGCGGCCTTCGGGTTGCTCGACCGTCAGGTCCGATTCTTGAAGGGGTGGTTCGCCGATACCTTGGCTACCGCGCCGATCGAACGCATCGCGGTGTTGCGGCTCGACGGCGATTTATACAGTTCGACCATGGATGCGCTAGAAGCGCTGTACGCTCGCGTCGCTCCCGGCGGATTTATTATTGCCGACGATTATTTAATGATCGAACAATGTGCGCGGGCGGTCGATGAGTTCCGAGCTCGGAATAATATTGTCGCACCTTTGCAAGCTATCGATACCAGCGGTGTATTCTGGCGGCGGGAAATCTAGCAATGGCGATGCATCTGTTTTGGCAACCGGCGATCGAGCGCTTGTTCAACGCCGCGCGGCCGTCCCATGCGATCGAAATCGGCTGCGATGAGGGACGAACATCCCGGCATCTCGTCCGCTGGTGCCGCGCCAACGGTGCCAGGCTCGATTTGATCGATCCTGCCCCCGCCGTCGATATCGCGGCGATGGCGGAGCGGGCGCCGGGTTTGGCGTATTTTCATCGAGACCTGAGTTTGAATGTTCTGCCGACGCTGCCTGCTGCGGATATCGTACTGATCGATGGCGATCATAATTGGTATACGGTTTACAACGAAATTACCGTGCTTTGGCAGCGGGCGGAGGCGGAAGGCCGCTTGCCGCCGATTCTGGTTTGCCACGATACCGAATGGCCCTATGCGCGCCGCGATTTGTACTACAATCCCGATACGATTCCAGACGAATACCGTCATCCCGCGCGTCGGGGCGGGTTGGTGCCGGCGGAACGCGGGCTCGCTGGGGCCGGCATCAACGCTTCGCTGATCAATGCCGAAACGGAAGGCGGGCGGCGGAACGGTGTGCGCACGGCGATCGAAGACGCTCTCGCGACCCGGCCGGACGATATGCGCGTGGTGTGGCTGCCGGTTCTGTTTGGCCTCGGTCTGATCGTGCCGCGTGCTCGGTTGGCACAATCGCCGACCCTGGCGGCATTCATCGATAGTTTGGAACCGTCGCGGCCGTGGCGCCAATTGGCGCAGTTGATGGAATCGCGCCGGATCGCCGATGCAATCGAGGCTATCCCACTCCGGGCGATGACGGCACGGCAACCGAGCATCGCGACCGAGCGGTCGGTGTTGAGTAGCCTGCCGACCGAGGCGTTGCGGAATATGCTGCGCGGGACGCTCAAGTATCGTTATCGCGATAGGGAAATGTTGCTGAATCCGTTGGATATGGCCAACTATCTAGCGTTGCTCGGCGAAATGAAGCCTGGGACTGTGTTCGAACTCGGTGTCCATCGCGGCGGGCGGACGGTCTGGATTGCCGATATGCTGACCGCTATCGGGGTGGAGGCGAACGTTGTCGGCGTCGATTTGGCGCCGCCGGACGGTGTGTCCGATCCGCGCATTCGCCTGTTTACGGGCAATGTGCGGGCTTTGGGCGACACGTTGACGCCGGAATTTCTCTCCGCATTGCCGCGTCCGTTTTTGGTGATCGAGGATTCGGCGCACGATGCCGATACCACCGAAGCGGCATTGAATTTCTTCGATCCCTATTTGCGATCCGGCGATCGTTTCGTGGTAGAAGACGGCATCGTTGCCCAATTGGAATTGGGCGAACAGGCTGGACCCGAACCGCACGGCGCGGCATTGGGTGCGGCCCGCTTTCTGGCGCGGCGTGGCGACGATTACCGTGTGGAGGCCGAAATTTGCGATCGTTTCGGATACAACGCCACGTTCAATCCGAACGGATGGCTTGCAAGGTTATAATCCCGTCAGTAGGCACAAGTCGAACAGACCTGTAACGAGGGATCGCGCACCGCGAGGGCAGCGAGGAACGTCTTGCGTTTATCGCCGATGAGGATTTCGCTTAAGCGACGATGTTGCAGATTGCCGAGAATAGCGGCGCCGGGATGGCAGCAGCATGGGACCACGTTCCCTTCGCTATCGATATAAATATGTGTCGCACCGGATTGAAAGACGCAGATACCCTGACCTGGGGCCGGGGGCTGAGCGCGCGAGCGCGGACTTTCCGGAAGTGCGATCCAGTCGCGGAACTCGGGGGACCAACCGCGCGGTTCCAGCACAGATCGCCAGCGGGCCCGGTCTTCCGCGTTCACGCAGATTGTCCTGGTCATCAGATGCAATTTCGGATGTACCCGATCGCGGATTGCGCGTGCCCGTTCTAGGAAGGCCAATAAAACCGACCAGCGCGCCGGGGGCCGGTGTGCCTCGTAGGATTCGGACGTGCCGTCGCCGTCGCAACTAACGACCAATCGCGTGATAACCCGCGTCGCCAATGCGGCCTCGAACGACGGCCAGTCGGTATATTGCGCGTTAGTGGACAACTCGACGTTCTGCGCTTTCCACTTTTGTTTGGGGATGACATTCAGCAACCCCGGGAGGTCGCGGTGTAGCAGCGGTTCGCCAAAATTGAATAGGCGCAGTAAGCCAATGAGGCGGACGTCGATATTGCCGAGGCACCGGTCGAAAGTGTCGATGTCGATTCTGGCGACGGCTGGCTGCAAAGTTGCTGTGGGGCAACCGATGCAGCGTAGTTGGCATCCGCGCACGATGTCGAAATGTACCGTTATCAAGCTGCGCGGCGCGCGCTCGCCGGACGCCCGTCCCCAATCTTGGCCGTTGTTCATGCGATTTCGAACTGCCCCAACCTTTTCGCCTATTCGTATGCGAACGTTCCGCGCAGGTCCAGCGGGAATAATCTCGAGCAGATTGACATTCGCGCTGTCGTCGGCGATCATTGTCGCAAGGGGATGATCGCGATCGCCCCGTGAGGCTTCGGCCGAAGTATCGCGTCCAAGCTCCATCGCAGGAGAGGGCGCCCATGGCCACCCCCGATACTATTACACCGGCACAATTGTCCCGTCTGATCGGCACGCCCGAAGCACCGGTCGTCGTCGACGTCCGTATCGGCGAGGACATCGCCGCCGATCCACGCACGATCCCTGGAACCATCCATCGCGATTTCCGCAGCGTGCGCGACTGGGCCAGCGATTTTGGCGACCGAGCGGTGGTCGTCACGTGTCGGCGCGGAAAGAAGCTCAGCGCGGGCGTCGCTGCTTGGCTGCGGCACGCCGGCACGCGAGCCGAGAACCTGGAAGGTGGGCATGAGGCGTGGGTGGCGGCGAAGGGGTTGCTGCTCAATCCCGATCCGGTGCCGTCGCGCGATGCCCAGGGGCGCACGCTTTGGGTCACCCGAGCGCGGCCGAAGATCGATCGTATTGCTTGTCCGTGGTTGATCCGGCGGTTCGTCGATCCCTCGGCCGTGTTTCTGTTCGTTGCGGCGGCAGAGGTTCGGGACGTTGCCGATCGCTTCGGTGCCACCCCGTTCGATATCGAGAACACCTTCTGGAGCCATCGCGGCGAGCGTTGCACGTTCGATGTCATGTTGGAAGAATTCGGGCTTAAGTCGGACGCGTTGTCCCGGCTTGCGACAATCGTGCGCGGTGCAGACACCGACCGCCTCGACATCGCCCCCCAGTCCGCCGGGCTGCTTGCGGCCTCGCTCGGCCTATCGCGCATGTATCGCGACGATCTTGCGCAATTGGACGCTTCGATGGGACTGTACGATGCCTTCTATCGCTGGAGCCGGGATGCCACCGGCGAAACCCATAATTGGCCATCGCCCTCGACAGGAGCCGCTGCATGAACGATGCCGAATCCAAACTGCCGTCATTCGCTGCCGCGTTTCGCGTCTGGTTGCGCATCGGTCTGCTGTCGTTCGGGGGGCCAGCCGGGCAAATTGCCTTGCTGCACCGCGAGGTCGTGGACCAACGCAACTGGATCGGCGAGCGCCGGTTCCTGCATGCGTTGAGCTTCTGCAATATTCTACCGGGGCCGGAGGCGCAGCAACTCGCCACCTACTTGGGTTGGACGATGCACGGGGTGAAGGGCGGGCTGGCTGCGGGGTTGATTTTCGTAATGCCTGGCGCGGCGGTGATGCTGGCATTGTCGGCGATCTACGCGCTGGCGGGACAAGTGCCTGTTATCGATGCCCTGTTCTTCGGGCTGAAAAGTGCCGTGCTGGTGCTGGTGATCGAGGCATTGTTGCGCATCGGGCGCCGCGCGCTGAAAGGGCGAGTGGCTTGGGTGTTGGCGGGAATGGCGTTCGTTGCGCTATTTTTCTTGAAAATTCCGTTTCCGGCTGTGGTTTTGGGCGCCGGGGCCATTGGATGGTTCTGGCCGCACCATTTCAGCCATGCCGGGCACGGGCAGGCGAAGCACGACCGCCCCGCTTTGATCGATGCCGTTCTGGACGCCGATCCGGACCGCCCTGCTCGGTTTGCTGCCGGGGCGCGGCGCGCGGGGATGGTTGCGCTGGCTGTCTGGCTGCTGCCGGTTGTGGCGTTGGCTAGTTTCGCTGGCGGTACCTATGCCGATATCGCCCTGTTCTTTTCGAAAATGGCGGTTGTGACAATTGGCGGGGCTTACGCGGTGCTGGCCTATGTCGCGCAGGACGCGGTCGAAACATACCATTGGCTGGCAGCGCCGGAGATGTTGGCCGGCCTCGGTTTGGCCGAAACAACGCCCGGGCCGCTGATTTTGGTATTGCAATTCGTCGGATTTCTCGCGGGATTCCGCTCGCCCGGTGCGCTGCACGGGTTGCCCGGGGGGATCGCGGGTTCGGTGCTGACGCTGTGGTGCACCTTCGCACCGTGTTTTGTATTTGTCTTCCTCGGTGCCCCGATCATCGAAAAATTGCAGTCCAACGTGTCGCTGTCCGGCGCTTTGTCGGCAATCACCGCCAGCGTGGTGGGTGTCATCGGCAATCTGGCCGTTTGGTTCGCGCTGCATGTCGTCTTTCGCGACCATACGGCGGTTCGCCTGGGATTCGGAGCAATCGACGTGCCAGCGGTTGCGAGTGTCGATCTGGCGGCACTGGCCATGGCGGTGCTGGCGGCGATCTGCTTGTTTCGATTGAAACTTGGGGTGTTGCGGACCTTGGGGATCGCGGCAGCGGCGGGTTTGGTTTTGCGGCTGGCTTTGCATGTCGGTTAAGCGGCGCTTTCTGATGTGTGCGGCGGTCGGCGTGGCAGGCAGCTCGAT
>JBAXFK010000257.1:0-6372 GCA_037139955.1 Rhodospirillales bacterium | reverse complement strand
CCATGATGCCGTACCCTGCGGTGCCGGCCCGTTCGAACGATTCTTTGGTCGCGAGGGCGGCCACATAGAAAGGCGGACGCGGCGACTGGGTGGGGCGGGGCAGGGACGTCACGTTGGCAAAGGAATGAACCGTCCTTCGGCCGTGACATTCTCTTCCTCCAACAATCGTCGCACCTGTTCGACCCCTTCGTCGAAGCGTGCTCGGCTTTCGTCCAGTTTCACCCCGAAGTGCTTGAATTCGTGCGGCAAAAAGGCGCGCGCGAAACCGGCCTCCAATCGCCCGTCGCAAAGCGCGTCGAGCATGCCCAACTCCCCGGCGAGTTTCAGCGGATTGTTGAATGCCGGCAGGACCGCCCCGGTGATCAAACGCGCGCGCTTGGTCACCTGTGCTGCGGCGGCGAGGAAAATGGCGGGGTTGGGGCTATAGCCGCCGTACGGGAGGAAATAATGCTCGACCGTGCGGACATGATGGTAGCCGTAGCGATCGACCAGCCCGACGAGTTTCAGCGCATTTTGCCAATAGTCGCGACCGGATTGGATTTCGGGACCGATATCGGGGAAGAATTGAATTCCAACCTGCACCGGTCCCGCTCCGTTTTGCTTAAGCTGCGGCCATCTGACGCAGCACGAATTGCAAGATACCGCCGTGCTTGTAGTAGCCCACCTCGTCCAGCGTATCGATCCGGCAGGTCACAGGCACTGTGTCGGTGGTGCCGTCCGGGCGATGGATGACCAACGAAAGGTCCATACGCGGCTTGATGTCGTCCAAGCCGACAATATCGATGGTTTCGTCGCCGGTCAGGTTCAGCGACTTCCGGTCCGTGCCTTCCTTGAAGGTCAAGGGCAGCACGCCCATGCCAACCAAGTTGGACCGGTGAATACGCTCGAAGCTTTCGACGATCACCGCCTTGGCGCCCAGCAGGAAGGTGCCCTTGGCCGCCCAGTCGCGGGACGAGCCGGTGCCGTATTCCTTGCCGCCGAAGATGACCGTCGGCACGCCCTCGGCCTTGTATTTCATGGCCGCGTCGTAGATCGGCATTTCTTCGCCCGACGGTAGATGCTTGGTCATGCCGCCTTCGACATTGTTCAGCATCTCGTTGCGGATGCGGATGTTGGCGAAAGTGCCGCGCATCATGATTTCGTGGTTGCCGCGACGGGCGCCGTAGCTGTTGAAATCTTTCTGCTGCACCTGCCGCTCACCCAAGTATTCGCCAGCCGGGGACGTTTTACGGATGTTGCCGGCGGGGCTGATGTGGTCGGTGGTGATGCTATCGCCGAGCTTCGCCAGGATACGCGCGCCTTCGATGTTGCCGACCGGCTTCGGTTCCATCGTGATGCCCTCGAAATAAGGCGGGTTCTTCACGTAGGTGGAACCATCGTTCCAGCGATAGGTGGCCGCGCCGGCTTCGACCTCGATCTCCTGCCATTGCTTCGGGCCTTTGCTGACCTCGCCGTAGCGCTTCAGGAACTGATCGCGCGACAGGCTGGCGGCGATTGTGTCGGCGATTTCCTTGTTGGTCGGCCAGATGTCGCGGAGGTAGACGGGGTTGCCGTCGTTACCGATGCCCAGCGCTTCGGTGGCGATATCGACCGTCACCTTGCCCAGCAGCGCGTAGGCGACGACCAGCGGCGGCGATGCCAGATAGTTGGCGCGCACATTGGCATGCACCCGGCCTTCGAAGTTACGATTGCCGGAGATGACGGCGGTGCCGACCAGGCGGTTGTCCTCGATCGCATCGACGATGGCGTCGTCCAGCGGGCCGGAATTGCCGATGCAGGTCGTGCAGCCATAGCCGACGGTGTTGAAGCCGATCGCGTCTAGGTCCGGAGTCAGGCCGGCTTTATCCAGATATTCCGTCACCACCTGCGAGCCGGGCGCGAGCGAGGTCTTCACCCACGGCTTCGGCCGCAGGCCCTTCGCATGCGCCTTGCGTGCCACCAAACCGGCGGCCACCAGCACCGATGGGTTCGACGTGTTGGTGCAAGAGGTGATGGAGGCAATGACGATATCGCCATGCGTCAGTTCGTAATCCTTGCCCTCTACCTTGACCGATACGTTCGCTTCGGCTTCCGGCACACCCAGGCCCTTGGTCAGGTCGGACTTGAAGCTGGACGTAATATCCTTCAGCAAAACCCGATCTTGCGGGCGTTTCGGGCCAGCCATCGACGGCTGCACGGTGGACAGGTCGAGTTCCAGCGTATCGGTGAAGATCGGGTCGGGCTGGCCGGGCTCGCGGAACATGCCCTGGGCTTTGGAATAAGCCTCGACCAGCGCAATGCGATGAGTGTCGCGGCCGGACAGGCGCAGGTAATCGAGCGCAATTCGGTCGACCGGGAAGAAGCCGCAGGTCGCGCCGTATTCCGGCGCCATGTTACCGATCGTGGCGCGATCCGGCAGGCCGAGATCGTCCAGGCCGGGGCCGTAGAATTCCACGAATTTGCCGACCACGCCCTTTTTGCGGAGCATCTGGGTCACTGTCAGCACCACGTCGGTGGCGGTTATTCCCTCGCGCGTTTTGCCGGTCAGCTTGAAGCCGATCACGTCCGGGATCAGCATGGCGATGGGTTGTCCGAGCATCGCGGCTTCCGCTTCGATGCCGCCGACGCCCCAGCCCAGGATACCCAGGCCGTTGACCATCGTAGTGTGGCTATCGGTGCCGTACAGCGTGTCCGGATAGGCGAAAGTGGTGCCGCCATTCGTCGACGTCCACACGCACTGGCCGAGATATTCCAAGTTCACCTGATGGCAGATGCCCGTGCCCGGCGGCACGACGCGGAAATTGTCGAACGCGTCTTGGCCCCAGCGCAGGAATTTGTAGCGCTCTTCGTTGCGCTCGAATTCGATATCGACGTTCTTTTGCAGCGCGTCGGCGGTGCCGAACACATCGATCATCACGGAGTGATCGATTACCAGATCGACGGGGACCAGCGGGTTCACCTTGTTCGGATCGCCACCCAGCCGGGTCAGCCCGTCGCGCATCGCGGCCAGATCGACCACGGCCGGCACACCGGTGAAATCCTGCAACAGGATGCGTGCGGGCTTGAACGGCACTTCCTTGGTGGAAGACCCTTTTTCCAGCCATTGCACGATGGCCTTCGCATCGGCGGTGGTATAGCTGCGCCCGTCTTCGAACCGCAGCGTGTTTTCCAGCAGCACCTTCAAGCTGACCGGCAGGCGGGAGAAGTCGCCCAGCGTCTTCGCCGCCTCGGGCAGGGAGTAGTAATCGTATGCCTTACCCTCGACGTTGAGAGTGCGGCGAGATTTGATGCTGTCGTGGCCGATCGATGTCATGTGCCGTTTCCCGTATGCTGGGTGCTAATTCTGCGGGGGCTTTAGCCCAAACGGCCGGTCATCGTAAACCTGCCGCGTTGCAATAAGGAGTCGCAGTGCTAACGGCGGACGGATTGGCGGCCTTTCGGGGGGAACGGTTGGTATTTTCCGGCCTATCTTTTGCCGTTCCGGCTGGCGGCGCGACGGTCCTGGTCGGGCCGAACGGATCGGGCAAGTCCACGTTGCTGCGCGTTCTCGCCGGACTCGGGCGACTGGAAGCCGGACACCTCCGATGGGACGGGCAGGACGCGCTGGCGGACCGGACCCAGCATGCTCGGCGTGTGGCGTATGTCGGTCACCACGACGCGGTGAAACCGGGCCTGACGGTGGCGGAAAATCTGGATTTTTACCGTCGCGTTCGGGCACCCGAAACCGGACCCGCCCCAACATTGGCCGACGCGTTGGCGGCTTTGGGACTGACCGAACTCGCGGATGTGCCGGCGCGGATGCTCTCCGCCGGGCAGAAGCGCCGACTGGCGCTGTCCCGTCTCGCTGTCGCCGCCGCCCCGCTCTGGCTGCTGGACGAACCCACGATCGGCCTCGACACCGCCGCCATCGCCCGATTCGGCACCCTTTTGCGGGCACATCGGGACCGCGGCGGCATCGTCCTCGCCGCAACCCATGTGCCGCTGCCCTTGGACAATGTGCGGGAGGTGCGGCTGTCATGATCGCCATTCTCGCCCGCGAACTGCGGCTATCTCTGCGTCACGGCGCCGATACGCTGGGGGCGCTGCTGTTTTTCGTCCTCGCGGCCTCGCTCTTTCCGCTCGCCATCGGTCCGGCGCCGGAAACCTTGGGCCGCATCGCCCCCGGCATTGTCTGGGTCTGCGCATTGTTGGCCGCGCTATTGCCCTTGGACCGCCTGTTCGGTTCGGATCTGGAGGACGGGTCGCTCGATCAATTGCTCCTGACCGGCCTGCCGCCATCGGCGCTCGCATTGGCCAAAGCCGCTGCCCACTGGCTGGTGACCGGGGCACCGCTGGTGCTCGCCGCCGCGCCGCTCGCGGTCATGTTGCGCATGCCGCCCGAGGCTATCCCCGCCCTTCTGGCCGGCCTGTTGCCGGGCACGCTGCTGCTATCGCTGCTGGGCACGACCGGCGCCGCGATCGTGCTGGGCGCGCGCCGAGGCGGCGTGCTGCTTCCCCTGCTCGTGCTACCGCTGACCACGCCGGTATTGATCTTCGGTGTCGCCGCCGCCGACGCGGCATCGGGCGGTCTGAGCGCGCGGCCGCATCTACTGCTGCTTACGGCGATCCTGGCGGCGGCGCTGCCGCTTTGTCCGCTGGCCGCAGGCGCGGCGCTACGCGGGGCGGCGGAGTAGCGGGCTCGGCGCCTTACGCCGCGCGGATTATGAAATCCACATGGATGGTGTCATAGGCAAACTCCGGTCGTCCGTCCTCGGCGCGATCCAGCACACCGGCTTTCAGCAACGCCCGAATGTCGCCATGCACGGACTTCACGTCGCGTCCGGCCCTCCAAGTTCCGATCGCGTCCCAGAAATCGGCGACCGATTGCTGACGATTACTCAACACGTATTCGGTTTCCCGTCCGGCGGAATGCCGACGATCGCCCTTGCCAGCCTCATTGTCGAAGCGAAGAACGCAGACATCGGCGACGACGAACGCAAGCCGGTATTTGTAGATCTGAGCACTGCCGGGAACCGGGTTCGGACCCTGCCGGATGTCAATTTCGGCAAACCGATCCTCGCCCAGCAAATATCGCTCTCTCAGCAGCAGGGACGCGGTCACGATGGCGATCGCACCAGACAGTCGCTTTCATTGCATAGCGTGCTCGTTGGTCGGGCCGGCGCCGGTGTCGGCAGGTGCCAGCCCTATTTTCAGAACACGCTTTGCTCGCTAACCGTCTGTTACGAACGTCCCCGCACGCTCGCCAGTTGGCGGATCAGGTCGATATTCCATCGCGCGTACCCTTTCTGCACGAAGGCCAATTTCGCCCCGATCGTCGCATGTGCGGCGGGCAAGCGGTGGAAGGGAATGGTCGGATACAAATGGTGCTCCGCATGAAACGGCATGTTCCACATCAGCAACCGCACCAGCGGATTGGTCAGCGTGGTGCGAGTGTTGGTCAGGCCGTTGCGGTCCTCGGTACAACCGGTGTGTTCGGCCAGCAAATACGCACGTAGCGGAATTTGCCCGAGAAGTTGTGGGCCGATCCAGTATAGGAACGGGGTTTGCCAGCCGAACAAGATCGCCGAAAGGACGGCGCCGCCGAACATAACAAGGCTCATGGCGCGCACGCTGCGGATAATCGGCGGCGCGGCGAAGCGGGGGATATACGGATAGGCCGACAAATCGCCGCGCCAGGAATCGTAAACCACGCGTAACCGCAATTGCCAGAAAGGGAGGCTGAGCAGCCGGAGGACATAGACCCCCAGCGTCTTCGGGTCGGGTGCCAATAATTCTGGGTCCTCGCCGGGGATTTGCGTATTACGATGATGGGTCCAGTGGAACGCCGTGTAGAAATGCAGGTTCAGCAGCGACGGGCAGGCCGCGAACCATCCGACAATGGCATTGGCACGCTTGGTTTTGAATGCAGTCTGATGCATGCACTCGTGCGCCGGGGCGAAGAGCGCCACCTGAACCAACCCCAACACGAAGACCGCCGGTAGCACGCCCCAGCCGGACGACAACGCCACCAGCCAGCCGGCGGCGATCAGCAATGTCAGGTGGATTGCCAGCCGCACGCCGCCGCGTATGTCGGAACGGCCTTGCAATTCCCGCAATTCGGCGAAACTCAAGACCCGGTCGGATATGTCTGCCATGCCGACAGCTTAACGCCTCAATTCGGGGGTGGCCAAGCGGTCAAATGGTGGCCGATCGACACCGCAACGCTGGCCAGCACACGGCCGCGATGGCGGACCGATACCGGGGGCAGGGGTTCGATCCGCTCGAACGGGCCGCCGACCGGTGCCAACCCGACCAGCAATACGTCCTGCCCGACGAAGCCGGCGGGCGCGTTGGCGAAGCCGAACTGCCGCGCATCGGTATTCAAACACAGCACCGTGACATCCGGCCCTAGCG
>JBAXFK010000256.1:0-6399 GCA_037139955.1 Rhodospirillales bacterium | reverse complement strand
GCGTCTACTGGCTGTACCTGCGCTCGGCCAACAGCCCCGGCCTGATCACCGGGGCGGCGGACGACGACCCCTCCGGCATCGCCACCTATTCCCAGGCGGGGGCCGGTTTCGGCTTCAACATGCTCTCGCTGTCATCGGACCCGGACAAGCGTCGGCCCGATCTGCACTATGCCTCGCCCACCGATACCCTGGATTTTTGTCTCACCCGTTTTGGGCGGCACGTAGCGCTGTTACAGGATTACGGCCTGTGGGAGTTCACGATCCTGGTCCGCCATTCGTAGCGAACGGACCGTCCCACACAGCCAAGCCGATCCCAGCGGCGCCGTATCCCGATCCATTGTAGAGCATCCAACGTCGGCCGCAGGCGACGATAACGCTGGCGTAGGTGAGCGCGCCGCCTTCCCAACTGTCGCCCACCGGTTCCAGAATTGCATCGCTGTCGGGCTGCCATGTCGTCAAGTCCACGGACAGCGCGTGGCCCAAACGGTACGGTCCATCGTCGCGCTGGGCGAACCACATTTCGCCGCCGGACGGGCCGGCGACGACGCAGGGGCGCACCACGGCGATGTCGGGTGCCGCAGCCTGCACGGCGATTGTTCGATCCCGTTGCCACATAATCCCGTCCGTGCTCCGTGCGGCACGAATGGCATGATGCATGTCGGACTTCGCCGCGCCCCAGGTCAGATGGGTGCCGTACCACATGCGCCAGTCGTTCGCGGCCAGCCGTAAAACCCAGGGATATGACAGGCTAAATGGATCGACGGTATCCCGATCCAAGATTGGACCGGCAGACAAGCGTTCGAATTGTCCGGTCTGCGCGTCGCCGATCGCGAGGCCGATCGCATTCCGCCATGGCACGCTGCCACCGACGTTCCAGCCCATGTAGTAAAGTCGGTCGCCGTCCGGTCCACCAACGGCGCAGCCCATACCGCAGCCGGCATCGTCGAATGCCCCGATTGTCCCGGGAGCCAGCGCCGGTTCGGGTGCGACTTCCTCGACGTGCGGTGTTTCGCTCAGGCGCAACACAAGGCTACCGATCGAGGACCGGTTGCGGTCGTCGCGCCCGCTGTAGAAAACGCGCACGAGGTCGCTGCCCAACGATATCCCGGCCGGTAGAGCGGCATGGGTGGCTAAGTGCGGATGGTGCCCATTGGGGCGATAAACCAATCCCAGACGTCGCCAAGCCATCGAGTCAAATCCGGCGAAGGCGGTGGCTTGGGACCTTCGATATCTCCGTTGCACCCGGCGAAAGTACGGAAAAATCCGGGATATCGTTCAGCACCAAAGCGCCGGCCCCGATGACGCAGTCCGCGCCAATCTTCACGTGATCGCGTATCGTGACGTTCACGCCGATGAAGCTGCGCGGCCCGATCGTCACGCCGCCGGAGACCACGACATTGGAGGCGATGAAACAATCCTCGGCGATTTCGCTATGATGGCCGATGTGGTTTCCGCTCCAGAGCGTGACGTTGCGGCCGATTCGTACGAATGGCTGTACGGTGTTGTCTTCGAGGATAAATTGGTTCACATCGGGTACGAAAGTACTGAAGGTCGTCGCTTTGGTGCTGACGTAATGCGCTATGCCATAACCCTTGGCGGCGGCGGCGTCGACACGAGCCCGTCGCAGTTTATTCAGTCCAGTATATGCCAGCGCCACGAATAAATCGAAGTCGGCGGGGGAAAACCGGTGCTCCACATCCTCGAACGCGACCAGATCCCGCCCGAGGAATGTGCTGTCCTGACAAAATGCGGCGTCGACGGTAAACCCGGCGACTCGCCGTCCGGCATCTTCTCGGAAATAAAAATCGGCTAGCTCCGCTATCGGGCCGGTACCGAAAATCACGATGTCCTTCACGACCGGTACTCCCGTTGACCGCCGCTCATCCCGGCAGCATCGCCCGCATCGACTCCAACTCTCCCAACAACTCGGCGAGCAAGGCGCGGAGGCGCTCGATCTCCGGGTCGGTTTTGGGGCGGGGGGCGGTGCGCGGCACTCGCGGTTCGGCCGGTTCGTCCGGCTCCAAATCCAGGCCCGGCAAGATCGACGGTTCGGCATCCGGCACGCCGCCGGACCGTTCGGCCTCGGCTTCCGCCCGCTCGGCGTCGGACGGCGGGGGAATGTCGTCCGAGAGCCGTCCACCGCCCTCCCGCAACAGGCGTTGTACGCCCTTGATGGTATATCCCTGAATATACAACAGATCGGCGACCCGGCGTAGCAGGACGATGTCGTCCGGCCGGTAGTAGCGCCGGCCGCCGCCACGCTTCAGTGGCTTCACCTGGGGGAAACGAGTCTCCCAGAAGCGCAGGACGTGCTGCGGGATGTGTAGTTCGTCGGCGACTTCGCTGATGGTGCGGAACGCGTTTGGCGCCTTTTTTGGCCGGGACCGGCCGGACGCAGAGTCCAGGTCGTCATCGCCGGCAGCGTCGCTCATTCGTCGTCATCCGCCCCGGGTGTCTCACCATTGATCCGCGCCTTCAAAACATGGCTCGGGCGGAACACCAGGACACGGCGCGGCAGGATGGGGACTTCTTCGCCGGTCTTCGGGTTGCGGCCGACGCGGCGCCCTTTTTGTCTGACAGAAAAGGTACCGAAGCCGCTGATTTTAACAGATTCACCACCTTCGAGTGTCGAGGCCATGCGTGCCAAGACACTTTCTAGCAGATCGGCTGACTCGTTCCGCGATAGGCCGACCTCGGCGTAAATCATTTCGGCCAGATGGGCGCGTGTGACTGTTTGCATTGCGTGACGCTAGGCAGGCCGCGCGGTTCCGTCAAGTTTGCAACGCGCAAAATCGCGAAGGATCAGGCGCTTGCGATGCGAACGGTCACATGCGTACGAGCGCGGAGCCCCAAACTAGACCGCCGCCGAGGGCTTCCAGCAGCACGAGTTCACCGCGCTTGATACGGCCGTCCTTCCAGGCGTGGTGCAGTGCCAGCGGCACCGACGCTGCGGATGTGTTGGCGTGCTGCTCTACCGTCACGACGACCCGATCGCTGGACAGGCCCAACTTGCGGCCCATCGCATCGATGATGCGACGGTTGGCCTGATGCGGCACGAGCCAGTCGCTGTCGGCAGCAGTCAAGTTATTGGCTGCCAACGCCTCCTCGACCGCTTCGGCCAGTCGAGACACGGCGTGGCGAAAGACTTCCCGCCCGTGCATGACCAGATGGCCGGGCTTGTCGGGCTGACCGACCGCGCCGTCGACATACAGGATGTCGCCGAGAGTGCCCTGGGCGTGGATATGGGTGGACAAAATGCCCTGGTCGGTGCCCGTGCCTTCGCCGGCCCGCAGGAAGACGGCCCCGGCCCCGTCGCCGAAAAGCACGCAAGTGCCGCGATCGTCCCAGTTCAGAATGCGGGAGTAGACCTCCGACCCAATCACCAGCACGCCCTTCGCTTGGCCGCACTTGATCATACTATCGGCGACCGATAGTGCGTAGACGAAGCCGGCGCAGGCTGCTGCGATATCGAAACCGAAGCCTTTGGTGACGCCCAATGCTGCTTGCACCCGCAACGCGGTGGCGGGGAAGGCCTGATCGGGGGTGCTAGTAGCCAGAATGATGCCGTCCACGTCCGATGGCAACGCGCCTGCATCGGCAAGCGCGGCGCGCGCGGCGGCCGCGCCCATGAACGCGGCTGTTTCGTGCGGAGCGGCGAAATGGCGTTGCTGGATGCCGGTTCGTTCGCGGATCCACGCATCGGTGGTATCGACCGTACGGGCCAATTCGTCGTTCGACACGACACGCTCGGGCAAATAAGCGCCGATACCGGCAAGGATGGAGCGGGGTGGCATCGGCGTTCCTGTTGGACGATGGAGAATCACACCGGCGCGAGCCCGGCTGCGGTGCCGTTCTTCTCCCGCGCCGGGCGCTTGTCCAGTGCGATCCGAGCCAAATCTTCGCGGATTCGGTCGTTGAAGCGGTGCACGACCATGTCCATCGCGACATCGACGGCGTGGGCGAAGCCTTGTGCGTCGGTGCCGCCATGCGACTTCACCACGACACCATTCAGTCCGACCATCACCGCACCGTTGTAACGACGGGGATCGAGCCATTCGCGCAGCCGGTCGAGGCCGGGCTTGGCCAAAATATAGGCGATCTTGGTCAGCCAGTTGCGGTTGAAAACCTCCCGCAACATGCCGCCGATAAGCTTCAGCGCACCCTCGGCGGTTTTCAGCGCGACGTTGCCGGTGAACCCGTCGGTGACGATCACGTCGGTGGTGCCGGCGGCGATGTCGTGGCCTTCGACGAACCCGTGGAATTGCGGGCCGATATGGCTGGCCCGCAGTATCTCGGCGGCTTGACGGACGGTGTCGTCGCCCTTCAATTCCTCGGACCCAACATTCAGTAGGCCGATGGTTGGGGCGGGTAGACCGAGCACGCAGCGGGCGAATACGTCGCCCATGACGGCGAATTCCACGAGGTTGCGAACATCGCATTGCACATTGGCGCCGAGATCGAGCATGACCACGTCGCCCCGCGCGGACGGGCCGATGGCCGCCATGGCCGGCCGGTCGATTCCGGGTAGGGATTTGATGACGATTTTCGCAAGTGCCAGCAGCGCGCCGGTATTGCCGGCGGACACGACACCCGAGGCATCGCCCCGCGCAACGGCGTCGATTGCGACCCGCATCGACGAGTCGCGGGTACGTAGCGCTTGCGTCGGCTTCATATCGGCACCGATCGCCACGGCCGCATGTTGGATAGTACACGCGGCGCGGGCGCGGCGCCGTTTGGAGAGCAGCGCCGTCAGCGCCGGCTCATCGCCAACAAGAAGAAAGCGCGCATGCGGGTGGCGCTCCGCAGCTATCTCTAGCCCCTCGACCACCATGGCAGGCGCATGATCGCCGCCCATGGCGTCGATCGCCAGCGTGTAAGGACCGGTCAAGGCTCGATCGGGGACACGCCGGTTCCGTCCATTAGGCTCGGACGGCGCCCTTCAGCGCGCTGCCAGCCGCGACCACTTCGCGGCCGTCGTAATGGCCGCAATGGCTGCAGACGTGATGCGGGCGCTTCAGTTCCCCGCAATTGCCGCATTCGGCATGCTGCTCGGTCGGCAGCGCCTGATGGCTGCGGCGCATGCCAGCACGGGAGGGGGAAGTCTTTCTCTTGGGTACAGCCATGGGACGAGGCCCCTTTTCGAATAAAGCGAGCCCCCTAGGGTCCCGAGAAGGACCCTCGGCCAGGAAGCAATCGCGGTATGGTCATCGCGTGAGCGGCGCCGTCTAGCAGAGGGGGCGGTGGGTCGCAAGGCATTCCGCACGATAATTCCCGTCTGGATTTCGCGCTGAGAATTCCCATTCGAAAATTACGGCTGTTCGGCCACGATCAGCCGTGCGATCGCGACGTTTCCGTCCCGTAGGATGCGTACTTCGACCTCTTGGCCGATAGCACTCGCTTCGAGAAAGGTGCGTAGGGCGTTGGGGCTATTCGTGTTGTACCCATCGAGCGACAGCACGACATCGCCGACTCGCAATCCTGCCTGTTCCGCTGGGCCGCCGACGGTGATGCCGACCACTAGGCGGCCCGAGGCCTGCCCCGCGCGGGTTACCAGCGGCTCCGGCACCGTGATCGGTTGCAGCGCTAAGCCAAACCAGCCGCGCCGCTCGTTACCGCCGCTGGACGCGCGTCGAGCGGGCCCTTGCGGCCGGTTCGGCTGAGCGGAGCCGGTATGGGGCGCGGTCTCGATGAAACGGCCGATCGTGCGATGCGGCATCACCGCCACGACGCCGCCCGGCGCGATCTGAACGGTTCCCAGGACTGCCCCGGTCGCATCGAGCACCAAACTGCCCGAAGCGGCCTGTGCCTCCTGTAGGTCCAGAACAGCGGCATACTCACCGGCATGGGCGTGGCGGTGAATAGCGGTCAGCCGTACCGTCGGTTTGGCGTCGGCATCGGCCCCGATCGCAATTGCCAGGCTGCCGACCGGCGGCGGGTGCGCGGTCGTCATCGCGGGAACCGCATGCGCTTGGTCGAGTCGCAGCAACGCTAGGTTCAGAGCGGGATCGCGATGCAGCAACCGAGCGGTGGCGAGCCGACTGTCGGACATTGCCAGGGCAAAGCTGTCGAGCGCCGGCAAGCCGTCATCGGATGCGACGACCCAATGGTCGCTCCATAGGATGCCGGTGACGTGTTGGTACGACCCGACGCGGATAGCGGACAGCCAACGAGCAGAACCGGCGGCGAGGCTGGCTATGGCCTCCGACAAGATAGATAGAGCGTGTGTCACGGTGCGGATACTGTAGCGCGCACCTGTCGGCCGTCAAAACGTCGCGACCCGGTTGCGATGCGACGCAAGCAGGTCTATACGGCCGCCACCGTGTGCCGTGCCGGCATAGCTCAGCGGTAGAGCAACTGATTCGTAACAAACTGTCCTACGCCTGAAAAGCCGTGTTTTTT
>JBAXFK010000255.1:0-6425 GCA_037139955.1 Rhodospirillales bacterium | reverse complement strand
GGTCTAAACTTCCGGGGGGGAGATGTCTCACTCTTGTTGGCACGGAGGGGACCGCAGAGCGTGTGTATCGTGAAGTGGCCGGTGCGATGGAACGTCCAATGCAATGCGTTCGTGGCAGTCCGCCGACGGTCTACACAATCACGGGAGAACTCCATGTTGCGTTCCGCACTGTTCGCCGCAATCGCGATCGTTGGTCCTATCGGAGCGGCTTCGGCCGCGATGGTGCATTTCGAGGCATCGCTCGATGGCAAGAGCGAGGTTCCGGGGAATACGACTGTTGGCAGCGGGCAGGTGCTCGCCACGTTGGATACGGCCACCAAGACCCTGAAGTACACGCTGACCTTCCAGGGCCTGACCGGTCCGGCCACTGCCGCGCATTTTCACGGTCCGGCTAAAGCGGGCGCCAATGCTGGCGTCGCGGTGGCGATCGGAAAGGACCCGGCCGCCGTGGTCAGCGCGACGGCGACGCTGTCGGATGCCCAAATCAAGGAGTTGGAAATGGGCATGTGGTACGTGAACGTCCACACCGACGCCAATAAAGGCGGCGAAATCCGCGGTCAGATGAAACGGACCATGGAAGGCGGCGGGACGATGGGCATGAATCACGGCGCGATGCCGATGAAACACGATGGGATGCCGATGAAGCACTGATAGTAGTTGGCATCGACTCGGCCGGAAGCAGTTTACGTGTCGGCCGGGTTAGGCCGTCGGGCGCAGAGCCAGTTGCCGCAGCGTTCGGTCCACCCATTGCGCGGTCAGCTTTTCCTGCGTACCGTTTTGGCGCAGTCGCTCGTTCAGGGCGCCAAAATCCACCCAGTCCAGTTTTTGATCTTGATTAAAGCAGGAGAATACGACTGTCCGCTCCCCGGTCACCGGATCGACATGCGGTTGCAGGCACTGGGCACAGACCTCCTTCATCATGCACTGCATCGGGGAGTTGATCGACCCGATCGCTGTGTGATCGGGTCGGAGGTAAGGCGCCAGCACGCCATGCCGAGCTAGTCCGACCGCGTTCATCATGCGGTCGGATCCGATGGCGATCAGATGTTCGGCGTCCAAGAGCGGCACGGTTTGCGCGCCTAGCGCGCCGGAGGCGTAGGCCACCATGGCTTGCACGATATTGCCCACGAAACTGCGGTCTTGCGGGCGGGCGGGATTGGGCGGAAAGCCGGGCGCTTCGTCGCAGCACCAAACGATGATGTCGGCCGCGTGCTCGATTTCTTGGATTTTGTAGCGGTCCTGGATGGCTTTGTAGCCTGCGAAATAGATGACCTTCGATCCCGCTGCCCGCATTGCCGCGCCGATCGAGAACAGCACCGCATTACCCAGACCGCCGCCGACCAAGGCGACGGTCGATGCCTCCGGGATATGCGTGGGGGCGCCGGTCGGGCCCATCAAAACCACTTTCTCGCCGGGGCGGAGGATCGTGCACAGATCGGACGAGCCGCCCATTTCCAGCGCGATCACGCTGACCAAACCCTGTGCCGGGTCGGTCCAAGCGCCGGTCATCGCCAAGCCTTCCATGCCCAGAACGGTGTCTTCGGTGCGCGGCGCCAAGACTTCGTGGTTCTGTAGCCGGTAGAACTGGCCGGGTTTGAAAGCGCGCGCTGCGGCGGGCGCACGAACGATAACTTCGACGATAGTGGGCGTGAGGCGGTTGACCGCGTGCACTGTCGCCCCCAACGCATCGCGGCATTGCGCGATTAGGTCTGGGCCGGAAATCGCCGTTGCGTCGATCGCGGCCAGAGCGCGCGAAACGACCGGGTAGCCGCGCTTGGCGCCGCCCATAGCTTTCACGACGTTGCCGAAGAAGCTGGGGTGTAGGTCGCCGAAGAAGCTCAGGAATTTGCCGCTATCGGCGCGGTGCATCAGTACCTGCGCCAATTCGGGCTTGGCCATGGCGCGTTCGGGGGTCACGTTCCCGCCGGTTTCGTCGATCGCTTGGAAGTAGCGGCCATCGAGCTGAATGCGCCCGTCTTCCCGTGCCAGGACCGTATTAGGTTGTGTGCCGGCGGCGACGAGGATTGCTTTGGCGGGCAGCACGGCCTGCGTCCCGTCGGCGCGTTCGACGCGTAGCGCGGCGGCGTGGCCGAAGCGATCTGTGTCGACTCCCGTGGGCGTTAGGCCTTCGGCGAATCGGACGGCTTCCTCCATCGCTTTCGCCACTTCTTCGTGGT
Source organism: Rhodospirillales bacterium (assembly GCA_037139955.1). Lineage (GTDB taxonomy): Bacteria > Pseudomonadota > Alphaproteobacteria > Acetobacterales > Acetobacteraceae > Rhodopila. Next base: position 4,248 of record JBAXFK010000255.1, on the reverse strand, counting down.
TGAGCGTGTAGGATGGGCTTTCGGTCAGCTTGCGGCGATAGGCAACGGTGGCGCCGCCCCAGGCTTCCAACAGCCGAGCAATGCGGGGCTGACGGCTTTCGATGAGGGCGGAACGGCGCTCGGCGGCGATGGCGGCGGCGTGGGCTAGGAATTCGTTGGCGGTTTCGGCTTCTTCCGCCGACCAGCGGGTGCGCACAGCCGCTTCCCCGCGTTCGCGGACCAAAGTGGCGTAACGCGTGGCGAATTTTTCCACCTGCCGTACGTAGTAGGCCAAGCTCTCGGTCGCGGTGTCGATCGCGGTCAGCCCGCCACCGATCACCACGACAGGCAAGCGGATTTGCAGGTTGGCGATGGAGGAAGTCTTTGCCGCGCCAGTCAATTGCAGCGCCATCAGGAAATCGGACGCCTGCCGCACGCCGCGCGCCAGCCCGTTGGGGATGTCCAGCACGGTCGGTTTCCCGGCGCCCATGCAGAGCGCGATGTGGTCGAAGCCCATCGCACAGGCGTCGTCCATGCCGATTGTCGCGCCGCCGCCGAAGCGGACCCCGCCGAAATGGGCGAATTGGCCGGTGCGGCGCTCCAACAAAAGCCGGACCAGCTTCAGATAATTCTTGTTCCAACGTACGGTGATCCCGTACTCCGCCACGCCGCCGAACCCGGCCAGCACCCGATCGTCCAGGTTTTCGAACAAGGTTGCGGTGTCGCGGATCGGGGCACATGGATCGAATAGCAGCGGCTCGATCTTCAGCCCGTCGATCGCGACCACCGTGTGGCCATCGTTCATCAGATGATGTGCTAGGGTAAATCCGGCCGGCCCTAGGCCCACGATCAACACTTTCCGACCGCTATCCGGACGGGGCAGGGGGCGGCGGATGTCCAACGGATTCCAGCGCGTCAGCAGGGCGTAAATCTCGAAGCCGAAGGGAAGTGCGAGTACATCGCGTAATATGTGGGTCTCGGCCTGGGGAATATCGACCGGTTCCTGTTTCTGGTAGATACAAGCCTTCATGCAGTCGTTGCAGATACGATGCCCGGTCGCCGCCATCATCGGATTGTCGATGGCGATGGTAGCGAAGGCACCCAGCACACTGCCTTGCGCCCGCAACGTGTGCATTTCCGAGATTTTTTCGTCCAGCGGGCAGCCGGCCAGAGCGACCCCGAACGGCGATTTCTGAAACGCGCCGGTCTTGCGGTCTTTCAACCCCTTAGAGCACGAATCCTTTCCCTGCGTGTGGCACCAGATGCAGTAGTTGATCTGATCCAGCGCCTGCTGGGTGTTCATGCCGGCATCTGTCAGAGCGAAACCTTCGCGGTGGCGCCATTCGTGTTCCGGCAGGCGCAACATCGTGACCCCATCCCGCTCGATTGTCTCGACCGCGACCAGATGCTGCGGATCGACCCGATGCGGCACGCGGAACAGAGTACCGCCTTTATGCGCGGTCTTCCCTACATCCGTCAGCGTGGCCCAAGACGCATAGCGCAACGCGAGATCCAGCGCCTCGACATTCGCGGCTATTTCCCAGGCGGCGACGTGGCGGGCAAATGCTTCCTCCGTCAGTATTTCGCCGCACTTGTCTTCCAATGCGGCGCGTAGGGCATGGCCGTCGAAAGCACTGGGATCGTTATATTTTTTTGTTGCCTGCCGCTGCACGAAGAGTCGTTTGCAGGCGTGGATCGGGTCCAGTTTCGCAGTGCTGTCGGACAGCGTTTGGGTCTGGGCTTCTATTCCGAATAGGGTAGCGACGAACCCGTCCAGATGGGCGCCGAGCGCCACGATCAGCTCGCTTTCGTCCTTTGCCGACACGGTGTCCGGCGCCGCCCGGCTGGCCAGCAAGCGCGCATACAGGTCCGCGTCGGCGGCGGCCAATGTGTCGAGAAATATCTTATCGAGGCGGATCAGGCCGTCCCGCGCCGCCAAGCTCGCAAATGAAAAGCCAAATCCCAATTCGAAGTCGGTCACGGCATCAACCCATCTTGCGCAATAACGTTAGAAACACCGCTTGTTCGTCGTCCGACAAGGGTGAAAGGGCGGTGGCATGGGCGCGTTGAGCGCATGCCACGGCGGTGGCAATCAGTTCCAGCGCTGCCTCGGTCGGCGCAAGCACCGCAGTGCGTCGGTCCATCGGATCGTGCGTTCGCACAATCAAGCCGCGTACCGTCAGACGCTTGATAACGCCTTGAATGGTCGCTGGATCCATCGCGACTTGGCGTCCCAAATGGTTCTGGGTGACATGTCCTAGCTCCACCACTTTACTCAGCGCGGCGAATTGGGTCGGGGTCAGGGCGTGGTCGGCCGCGACGTCGACAAACAACGACGCATGGCGTTGATGTGCCTTGCGCAGCAGGAAACCAACATGGTCTTCCAAGCGGAAGCCGTCGGGACAGGGCAAGCCGTTTCTCCTGGGAGATCGTCGGTATGCGAACGAACTGCCAGAGACGACGCCGCTTTTCAAGGGCACAGATCAAACGATGCCTGTTCGCGTCCTTTTGCTTGTGCGTCTCGGCGTGGGCTGTATCATGCTGCAACGCAACATTTCCGAGGATTCGACGATGGCCCTAAATGGCAAAGTGGCGCTGGTCACGGGTTCCACCAGCGGGATCGGCCTTGGCATCGCCAGGGCTTTCGCGGCGGAAGGCGCCGATCTTCTCTTGAACGGTTTCGGCGACCCGGCTGCGATCGAGACTCTGCGCGCCGATTTGTCCAAGGAATTCGGTATCCGAGTCGGTTACAGCGCCGCCGACATGAGCAAACCGGCCGAGATTGCCGCGATGGGGGCCGAAGCGGACGTCACAATGGGCGGCGTCGATATTTTGGTGAACAACGCCGGCATTCAGTTTGTCGCCCCTATCGAGGATTTTCCCGAAGAAAAATGGCACTCGATCATCGCCATCAACCTTTCGGCGGTGTTCTTCGGCATGAAGGCGGTCATTCCCGGCATGAAAAAGAAGGGTTGGGGACGGATTATCAACGTCGCATCGGCTCACGGCCTAGTCGCCAGCGGTCAGAAAGCGGCCTATGTCGCGGCCAAGCACGGGGTGCTCGGTCTGACGAAAGTCGCAGCGATCGAACTCGCCAATGCCGGTGTCACCGTGAATGCGATCTGTCCCGGCTGGGTGCTGACCCCGCTGGTCGAGCGACAGTTGGAAGCGCGGGCCAAGCAGGACGGTATTAGCGTCGAAGCCGCCGCCGCCGCATTCCTGGGGGAAAAGCAACCGATGTCGCAATTTTCCACTCCTGCGGCAATCGGTGGTCTGGCGGTCTTTTTGTGTTCCGAAGCGGCCAGAACCATCACCGGAACGCCCGTTTCGATAGACGGCGGCTGGACGGCACAGTAAGCATTCTCTCGGGTTTTCCCGGGAGTCCGACCGATTATGAGTGAAACCGAGCGGTTCGCCGCGATGATGAACAAGTCCGCCGATCTGAAGCGGCGGATAGCAACCGAATTGGCCGAAACGGTGGTAGCCGTGGTCGATGCGTGCGAGGTCAGCCTGCGTGGCGGCGGTAAAATTATGCTTTGCGGCAATGGCGGTTCGGCCGGCGACGCGATGCATCTAGCGACGGAAATGCTGATTCGTTTGCGCGGATCGGTGGAGCGCCCATCGTACCCCGCTCTCGCACTGACCCAAGATCCCACGATGCTGACCGGGGCGGGCAACGATTACGGGTATGAACGTGTGTTCGAACGCCCATTGCGCGGCCTCGGGCGGCGCGGCGATGTGCTGTTCGGGATCACGACATCCGGGCGATCGCCCAATGTTGTGCTGGCGTTGAAAGCCGCACGCGAAATGGGGATCGTCACGGTTGGTCTTTTGGGTGGCGCGGGCATGCCGGCGATGGAGCACTGCGATCGTGTCCTTCTGGTGCCCGACCCAGAAACCGCACGCATTCAGGAGTGTCACATCGCCCTCGGCCATGCGGTGATGGAACTGCTGGAGGATCGTCTGGTCGCTCGGCCCCTCGCATGACAGTCCTGATCACGGGCGCCGCCGGCTTCATCGGGTCCCATGTGGCCGAAGCGCTGCTGGCGCGCGGCGACCGGGCGATCGGGATCGATAACATCAACAGCTACTACGACACCCGCCTAAAAGAAGCGCGGTTGGAGCGTTTGCTGGTCAATCCAAACTTCACTTTTGTCCGAGGGGATGTGGCGGACCGCCAAGCGATGGACGCTTTGGTTGCCGCACACCCCGATATCGGGGCCATCGTGCATCTGGCCGCGCAAGCGGGGGTGCGACACTCCTTGGTGG
>JBAXFK010000254.1:0-6433 GCA_037139955.1 Rhodospirillales bacterium | reverse complement strand
GTATCGAGCATGGGCATGGGCGAGGCGATCCTTCCGCGTCCTCAGGGTCTAAACTCCCGGGGGGTAGATGTCTCACTGTTGTTGGCACGGAGGGCGGCGATACACCCGAAGCACTGAAAGCCAGCGCCCGCACCGTGCAAACCATCGGTTCCGGTATCGCTCAAGCCGCGTTGGACCTGATCGATCGATCGAAGCAACTGGATGCCGTGGCACGCGACGAAGTCGAAACCGCCAGCCAAGCCATGCAACAAACCATCGGCGAATTGGTCCGCTCGGCAGCCCGGCGCGACGAGAGCATCGTCGCGATGGCCAACGAAGCGCGGACCGACGCGATCCACGACATGATCCTTCTCGTAAGCGCCATCGGTGCGACGATGCTCTTGCTGGGGACCTTGTTTGCACATGCCATCGCCTCCCCCCTGCGCGGGCTGACACGCGTATTGCGCACCATCGCCGAGGGCGACACCGGCACCGAAGTACCCAACCGGAGCCGTCGCGACGAAATCGGACAGATGGCCGTAGCGGTCGAAACCCTGCGCGGCGTGATGCGGCAAGCCTTCGTCCAAAGCCAAATGATCGAACAAATCCCCGTGCCCGTCGTCACCGCATCCGCCGGCGGCGACTGTCCCATCGTCTACGTCAATGCCGAAGCGAAGCGGATGCTGGCCCGCATCGCGAACCATCTGCCGGTACCGCCGGATCGCATCGCCGGACAATCCTTGGGCATTTTCTATCCCGATCCCCAGGCGCAACGTGCAATCTTCGCCGACCCCGACCGCCTGCCGCTACGCCAACGGTTCGCTATCGGGGCAGAGACCTTGGAATGCACCGTATCGGCAATCCTAGATCGACACGGCGCCTATGTCGGGCCGATGGCGGTTTGCCAAATCCTCACGGCCCAAACCCGACTGGCGGCACGGTTCGAGGACAGCGTCGGCGCCATTGCTGCGGCCGTCGGCGACTCGGCGGATGCGATGAAACGCGCCGCCGTGGCGATGAACGAAACGGTCGATGAATCCGGCCAACGCCTGGGTGCCGTGTCCAGCGCGTCCGACCAGGCATCCGGCAACGTCAGCGCAGCCGCCGCCGGGGCCGAGGAACTCGCGATGTCGGTCGCGGAAATCGGCCGGCAAGTGGAAGAATCGACCCGTATCGCCAGCCAAGCCGTCCAAGAAGCCGACGCCACCGATCGTAGCGTCGGAGGGCTGAGCGAGGCAGCCGAGCGCATCGGCGATGTCGTGCGACTGATCGGCGATATCGCGGCGCGCACCAATTTGCTCGCGCTGAACGCCACCATCGAGGCAGCGCGCGCCGGAGAAGCCGGCAAAGGATTCGCTGTCGTGGCGAGCGAGGTCAAAACCCTGGCCACGCAAACCGCCAAAGCCACGCAAGAGATCGCCACGCAAATCGACGGCATGCGCCAAAGCACCAACCAAGCCGTTGTCGCATTGCGCGGGATCGGCACCACGATCCAACGGATGAACGATCTCGCCACCGCCATCGCCGGCGCGGTCGAAGAACAAGGCAGCGCCACCAAAGAAATCGCTCGGGCCGTGCAGCAAGCCGCTACCGGAACGAACGAGGTGAACGAGAATATCGCCGCCGTCGGCGCGGCCGTAGGCAACACCGGCACCCAATCGAATCTAGTACTGGGCGCGGCGACACTGCTGACCGAGCAGTCGGCGACGCTGAAAGCGGAGGTGCACGATTTCCTGACATCGATGCGGGAGGCAGCTTAGCGAGGGAGCATTTTAGCTACAGCGAAATATAGACAAGGATCGCGGAGGCATTCGGTCCGGTAGTCGCGGAAAACCTCCGCCGCAGCCAGCCGATCTAGATCGGCCGACCGTATCCTCCGCCGCCCGGCGTCTCGATCGTCACAGCATCGCCAGGCATCAGTTCGGCGCTGTCGGTTCCCGTCAGCGTCGCGATCGTGCCATCTGCCCGCTCGACCCATTGCCGACCGGCCGCGCCATCCGCACCGCCGTCCAACCCGAAGGGCGCCACGGTGCGGCGCGATGACACGACGACCGCCGTCATCGGCTCCAGGAACCGTATACGCCGGATCGACCCATCCCCGCCGCGCCAGCGACCCGTCCCGCCGGAACCGTGCCGGATACCGAAATGCTCCAGCCGCACGGGGTAGCGCAATTCCAGTACCTCGGGGTCGGTCATGCGGGTGTTGGTCATATGGGTCTGAATGGCCGAAACCCCGTCGAAGCCCGGCCCGGCCCCGGTGCCACCGCAAATCGTTTCGTAATATTGACGGGTGGCGTCGCCGAACAGGAAGTTGTTCATTGTCGCTTGAGAACAGGCGAGCGAACCTAGCGCACCGAAGATCGCGTTGCACGTCGCCTGCGAGACCTCGGTATTGCCCGCCACCACGGCCGCGCCGGGCATTGGCGACAAAAACGTTCCCGGTGGGATAATCAATTTCAGCGGTTTCAAACACCCGTCGTTCAACGGAATATCGTCCCCCACCAAACACCGAAACACATACAGCACCGCCGCTCGGGTGACTGCCGGAGGCGAGTTGAAATTACCCGCGTTCTGCGATCCCGTACCGGTGAAATCCACCGTCGCCGATCGGTTTTTTCGGTCCACGGACACCGAAACGCACAGCGGCTTGCCGTTATCCATAGTGTAATGGAACGAACCGTTACCCATACGATCGATAACGCGCCGCACGCTTTCCTCGGCATTGTCCATAACGTGGCGCATATAGGCACTGACCGTCGCCCAGCCGAATTGCGCGACGACACGGTGCAATTCCTGCACACCCTTTTCGTTGGCCGCGACCTGCGCCGCGATATCCGCGACATTCACGTCCGGGCTCCGCGCCGGATAGCGCGCACCGGCTAGCAATGCCCGGAATTCCTGCTCTCGGAACGATCCCCCATCGACCAGCAGAAAATCGTCGATGACGACGCCCTCTTCTTCCAGCGTGCTGGATAATGGCGGGGTGGAGCCGGGTGTGATTCCGCCGATATCGGCATGATGCCCACGACTGCCGACGAAGAACAGAATGTCGCGGCCGGTATCGTCGAAGACCGGGGTAATAACAGTCACGTCAGGCAAATGCGTACCGCCGTTAAACGGATTGTTCAGCGCCACCACATCGCCCGGTTTCAATGTGGCGCCGCGATTGTTCAGCACCGTCCGCACGCTCTCGCCCATCGCGCCCAAATGGACCGGTACATGCGGTGCGTTGGCGACTAGGCGCCCCTCGGCGTCGAAGATCGCGCAGGAAAAATCCAGACGTTCCTTGATATTGACGCTCATGGAGGTGTTTTGCAGCACCGCGCCAGTCTGTTCCGCGACATTCATGAACAGGTTATTGAACAATTCCAACAACACCGGATCGGGCCGGTCGCTGCCGGGGGGCACGCGGGTGGGCAAAGCCTCGACCCGGCGCAGCAGCATGTGGTCGAGCGCGGTGACTTCCGCCACCCAGCCGGGCTCGACCAATGTGGTGGCATTGGCTTCGCGGATCAACGCCGGCCCGGCGATGCGATCCCCCGCCCGCAAGCCGGTGCGTTCGTAGACCGGTGCATCGTGCACGGCGTTGCCGGTGAAAATGTCGACACGATCGACCGGACCGAGCGCGATGCCATCCCGCGCGGGAAGAGTCGCCTCCTGCACCGGTTCGCCGGAGGCGACGGCTTCGACTGCGACCGTTTCGACAATCAAACTGCGATCGGGCGTGGCGAAGCCGAAGCGAGCGCGATGCGAATCGGTAAAAGCTGCAACGATCGTATCCAAATCCGTCAACGGCACGATCAACGCGGCTTCGGTGCCGCTATACCGCAAATGCAACTTTCGCGACGTTGCGATATCCGCAGCAACCGCCCCCTGCGCAACCAGGGCATCCGTGGCATCCTGCCCCAACCGATCGGCCAAAGCATGCAACGACGGAAGCGCGGCGGGGAGGAGGGGTGTTTCCACCGCTTGTTCCCGCATCGCAGTCCGATCCGCCAAACCCATGCCGTAGGCGGACAGAACCCCGGCGTAGGGATGGATAAACACGGTTTCCATACCCAAGGCATCGGCGACAAGGCAGGCATGCTGCCCCCCGGCACCACCGAAGCACTGCAATGCGAAGCCGGAAACATCGTGACCTTTTTGTACCGAAACTTGCTTGATCGCGTTGGCCATATTGGCAACGGCGATTTGCAAGAAGCCCTCGGCGACCTGTTGCGCGCTGCGTGTCTCGCCCGTGGCGGCCGAGATCGCGGTTGCGAGTGCGGCGAATTTCTCCTCAACGATTGCGGCATCCAGCCGTCGATCGCCGTTCGGTCCGAAAATCGCCGGAAAATGCGCCGGTTGAATTTTACCGACACAGACGTTGGCATCCGTCACCGTCAGCGGCCCGCCGCGCCGGTAGCTTGCCGGCCCCGGATCCGCGCCGGCCGAGTCCGGCCCGACCCGCATCCGAGCGCCGTCGAAATGAAAGATGGAGCCTCCGCCGGCGGCGACGGTGTTGATCGCCATCATCGGCGCGCGCATGCGCACCCCGGCGACGGCGGTTTCGAACGCACGCTCGAATCCACCGGCGTACAGCGCGACGTCGGTAGACGTGCCACCCATGTCGAAGCCGATGATCCGGTCCAGCCCCGCCATGCCAGCCGTGCGCGCCGCGCCCACGATGCCACCGGCAGGGCCGGACAGGATCGCGTCCTTACCCTGAAACGCACCGGCATCGGCCAGCCCGCCGCTGGACTGCATGAAATAGAGGCTCGTGCCGCCGAGTTCGCTGGCGACCTGGTCGACGTAACGCCTCAGGATCGGCGACAAGTAGGCGTCCACCACGGTGGTATCGCCACGCGGCACGATCCGCAGCAGCGGGCTAACGGCATGACTGGCCGAGATCTGCCGCAATCCCGCTTCCTTTGCCAACGCCGCCAAGCGGCGTTCGTGCTCGGGATATTTCCACGAATACATCAGAACGATGGCACAGGCGTCGATGCCCTTGGCCTTGGCTGCGGCGAACGCGATGCGCGCCGCGTCCTCGTCCAACGGTTGGATTTCCGTGCCGTCCACCCCGACACGGCCGGGGATTTCCACCACGTCGTCGTATAGCATTGTCGGCAGAACGATATGAAGATCGAACAATCGGGGGCGCGCCTGATTGCCGATCCGCAGCATATCGGCGAAGCCGGGGTTGACGACCAGCAACGTGCGATCGCCCTTACGTTCTAGCAATGCATTGGTCGCGACGGTGGTGCCCATCTTCACCGCGTCGATCTTGTCGGCGGGAATGGGCGCGTCCAGGGGAATACCCAAGATCGTCTTGATACCGGCGATGGCGGCGTCGCGATATCGGCCTGGATTCTCGGACAGCAGCTTATGGGTGGACAACGCGCCCCAGGGGTCGCGCGCCACGATATCGGTGAACGTGCCACCGCGATCGATCCAGAATTGCCATTTCGCCGGGGTCATAAGGGTCTCCGCATTGCCTGTGTATCAGGACAGCGGGTTACGGTTCCGCGCAAGCCCAGAGGCGAATTAGGATGTAACGACGCCACTAGCGCGATCGTCGCCCAAACGCGAAATCCGCCGCCCGCACCGATGGCGTCTGTCCCAGCAGCAACTCCACTGCGAGCCGCGCACTGCCACATGCCAGCGTCCAGCCCAACGCGCCGTGCCCGGTGTTGAGGAATAGGCCCGGCAATGGCGAGGGTCCGATAATCGGTCGGCTATCGGGCGTGGCGGGACGCAGCCCGGTCCAGCCGTTCGGATCGGATCCGAGATCGATATCCAGCACATCGGCGGCTCCCCGGCGCACGGCATCCAAGCGCTTTGGATAAATGCGATGATCTTCCCCGACCAGATCGGCGACGCCGGCGGCGCGAATAACTTGACCGTCGGGGCGATCGAGCGGCGCGAAGACGATTTTGCGATCGGCATCTGTGACCGAATGGCGTAGTTCGCCGGATCGATCGCGCGGGCGGAAGGTAAAGCTGTAGCCTTTCATCGGCTGGATCGGCAGGCGGAACCCGCAGGCCCGTGCAAATTGGGCAGAACCGCTACCGAAGCATAATACGAAACGATCGGCCACGATCTCCGCCCCGTTCGCGCGCACTGCGACCAGTGTGCCGTTGCGCATGACCGGCTCGACCTTGGCACCCATCGCGAATGTCACGGTGTTGCGTTGCGCCAAGCGCGCCGCGAGGCCGTCGCAAAAGGCGGCACTGTCGCCGAGTTCCTCGCTGGGTGTATAGACACCGCCGCGCAAAACACCGGCTGCGATGCGCAACCCCGGTTCCTGCGCTAAACATTCCGTCCCATCCAACACGATTTGCTCGGCACCGACACCGCGCTGCCGTTCGGCCTGCCGACGAGCGGCGCATCCAGGCGATCGGCAGTAGGACCCAGCAGCTCGACGCCACGGCCGACCCGGTCAAGCAGGTCCAGTTCGAGGGCGACAGGGCGC
>JBAXFK010000253.1:0-6439 GCA_037139955.1 Rhodospirillales bacterium | reverse complement strand
GATGGGGCGGGCGGTGCGCGGGCCGGAGCGAGCGCTCCGAATGCGGCGGCGTCACTTGGCCGCCTGAACCGATCGCCCGGGGTGTATATTCCCGCGTTCGGGCCGGTTTACGCGGGGAATCCTTCGGCCACGTCGCGGGCCCGTCCCAAAGGGCTTGCGCCAAACGCCTGTTTCCGCCATATGCCCGCCCGCCGGGACGTTGTGTTCCGGTAAATTCGCACGTGCGGCGCCTTTCTGCCCGGATGAACATCCAGGTCGAATTCCGGTGTCGCCCAGCCGCAAGGCCGGACGGCAAACCCGCGCGGAGGCTCAACCGGACCACCATGAAAGGAGCACGCTTATGGCGATGCCCGACTTCACCCTGCGTCAGCTACTAGAAGCCGGCGTTCACTTCGGACACCACACTCGCCGTTGGAATCCCCGGATGGCGTCGTACCTCTATGGGGTGCGCAATCAGGTCCACATTATCGATTTGCAGCAGACTGTCCCGATGCTGGACCGCGCTCTGCGCGCCGTTCGCGACGTGACCGCTGCCGGTGGCCGCGTTCTGTTCGTCGGCACCAAGCGTGCGGCGGCCGAGCATGTGGCCGACGCGGCAAAGCGCTGCGGTCAGTATTACATCAATCATCGCTGGCTCGGCGGCACGCTGACCAACTGGAAGACCATTACCGGATCGATCAAGCGCTTGCGCCAGATCGAGGAATCGCTGGCCAACCAGACCCAGGGCCTGACCAAAAAGGAAATCCTGGAAATCACCCGCGACCAAGTGAAGCTAGAACGTTCGCTGGGCGGCATCAAGGAAATGGGCGGCCTGCCGGACATCCTGTTCATCATCGACACCAACAAGGAAAAATTGGCGGTCGAGGAAGCGAACAAGCTGCACATTCCCGTTGTGGCGATCCTTGACAGCAACTCCGACCCGACCGGCGTGACCTTTCCGATCCCGGGCAACGACGACGCGATCCGCGCGATCACGCTTTACTGCGATCTGATTTCGGGTTCGGTGTTGGATGGCATCAGTGCCGAAATGGCGACCTCGGGTATCGATATCGGTGCCGATGAGGAACTGCCGATCGGGGCGATGCCGGACGCCGAGCTGGCCGCCGAAGAAGCGACTGCCTAAACACTAGGGGTGCGCACTGCGCACCCCCAGACAATCAGGAGAAAGAACATGGCCGCGATCACCGCTGCCCTGGTGAAAGACCTGCGCGACAAGACCGGCGCGGGCATGATGGATTGCAAGAAGGCGTTGATCGACACCGACGGCGATCTAGAACAGGCCTTCGACTGGCTGCGCAAAAAGGGCCTCGCCGCTGCGGCGAAGAAGTCCGGCCGCGTCGCCGCCGAAGGGTTGGTCGGCGTTGCCTCCGCACCCGGCAAGGCCGCGGTCGTGGAAGTCAACTCCGAGACCGATTTCGTGTCGCGCAACGAGACGTTCCAGGCTTTTGTCGAGCAGGTGGCGAAGACCGCGCTCGACGTTGGCGAGGACATCGCGACGATCGCGGCACAGCCCTTCCCCGGCACCGATCGCACGGTGGCGGAGCAACTCACGCATCTCGTCGCCACGATCGGCGAGAACATGAACATCCGCCGCGCCAAGGTGTTCGCCGTGCCGCAGGGGGTGGTCGCAACCTACATGCACTCCGCCGTGAAGCCGGGCCTTGGCAAAATCGGCGTGCTCGCCGCGCTCGAAGGCCCGGGCGAAGCCGCCGTGCTGGAAACGCTCGGCCGCCAGGTCGGGATGCACGTTGCCGCCACCAATCCGGCCGCGCTGGACGTCGATTTTGTCGACCCCGCCGCGCTGGAACGCGAGAAGGCCGTGCTGACCGATCAAGCACGCGCGTCCGGCAAACCCGATGCGATCATCGAAAAGATGGTCGAAGGACGCATTCGCAAGTACTACGAAGAAGTGGTGCTGCTGGAGCAGGTGTGGGTGCACGATGGCGAAAGCCGCGTAAAGGCCGTGGTCAAAAAGGCCGGTCTGAAACTGACCGGTTTCGCCCGCTTCCAGCTCGGCGACGGCATCGAAAAGCCGAAGGAAGACTTCGCCGCCGAAGTCGCTGCTACTGCGGGCGTTTAATCCCGCAATCGCCTTCGCGGTCCGGCCTCGGCCGGCCGCGAAGGCCCATACTTGCTCGCCGGTCGTCGCAACACTAGTGTGCCGCGCCCGTTGCCCTCGCTTTTAGGGAATCCCATGTCGCAAAATCCGGTCTACCAGCGCGTGATGCTGAAATTGTCCGGCGAAGCGTTGATGGGCCGGCGAGAATACGGTCTCGATACCGAGACGCTGAAGGCAATCGCAACCGACATCCGCGATGTCGTCGCAATGGGCGTGCAGGTGTGCGTCGTGATCGGTGGCGGAAATATTTTTCGCGGCGTATCTGCGGCCTCGGCCGGCATGGATCGCGCCCAGGCCGACTACATGGGCATGTTGGCGACGGTGATGAACGCGCTGGCCGTGCAGGCCGCGCTGGAAAAGGTCGGCGTCCAAACCCGGGTGCAATCCGCCATCCCGATGGCCAGTGTGTGCGAGCCCTATATCCGCCGTCGCGCCATGCGGCACATGGAAAAGGGACGAGTCGTAGTCTTTGGCGGCGGCACCGGCAACCCGTTCTTCACCACCGACACGGCCGCCGCGCTGCGCGCCACCGAAATGGGCTGCGACGCGCTGCTGAAGGGCACACAAGTGGACGGCGTCTACAGTGCCGATCCACGTAAAGTGCCCGACGCGGTTCGGTACGAGGAACTGACCTATCTCGACGTCCTGTCTCGCGATCTCGCGGTGATGGATGCCGCAGCGATCAGCGTCGCTCGGGAAAACCATTTGCCGATTCTGGTGTTCAATATCCACGCCCCCGGTGCATTCGCGCAGGTCATGCGCGGCGAAGGGCTGTTCACCCGCATCGTCGAGCCGAAATAACACCGAAGCAGGAGGGCACGATCGTGGCAGCGGATCTCGCGGCGTTGAAGCAGGACCTGACCCGTCGAATGGATGGCGCGGTCGACACGCTGAAACGCGAATTCAACGGATTGCGCACTGGGCGCGCCCATCCCGGCCTACTGGAGCCGGTGAAAGTCCACGCTTACGGCACGGAAATGCCGCTATCCCAGGTCGGCACGATCGGCGCGCCGGAAGCCCGCATGCTGACCGTGCAAGTTTGGGATAAATCCATGGTGAACGCCGTGGACAAAGCCATCCGGGAGGCCGGGCTCGGGCTCAACCCGCAGGCCGACGGCATGATGATTCGGATCCCGCTACCGCAACTGACGACCGAACGTCGCAACGATCTGGTCAAGATGGCCAATAAATACGCCGAGGGTGCGAAGATCGCCGTGCGCGGCGTCCGACGCGACGGCATGGAGCAGGTCAAAGGCTTCGAAAAGAAGAAAGACATCGGCGAAGACGTTGCCAAGACGTGGGAAACCGAAGTGCAAAAGCTAACCGATCAATACATCAAGCGGCTCGACGAAGCCTTGTCGGACAAGGAAAAGGACATAAGGCAGGTCTGAGAACGCCCGTGTCCCAGGCCGCCATCCTGCCCGATCCCGCCGCAGACGTGCCCGCTCAGCCACCGCGCCATGTTGCTGTCATCATGGACGGTAACGGCCGTTGGGCGGCATCGCGGCATCTGCCCCGCGTCGCCGGTCACCGCGAGGGGGCACGAGCTGTCAAGCGCACCGTCAGCGCGGCGATTCGGCATGGGGTGCAGTGGCTTACCATCTATGCGTTCAGCAGCGAAAACTGGCGCCGGCCGGCGGGCGAGGTGCTGGATCTGACCGGTCTACTGCGACAGTACCTGCGCACCGAAATCGCCGAACTGGGATCGGCCGGCGTGCGTATCCGGTTTATCGGTGCTCGGGATCGCTTCGACGCGGGCATTCAGGACGACCTCGCTCAGGCAGAACGGGCGACGGCGGGCAACGCCAAACTGAATCTCACGGTCGCGCTGTCCTATGGGGCCCGCGCCGAGATTCTCGCTGCGGCCCGCGCCATGGGGGAGGCGGTGCGTGCCGGTCGGCTCGACCCCGACACCTTGACGGAGGATGCGTTCGCTGGGTTCCTGTCCACCGACGGCATTCCGGACCCGGACCTGATTATCCGCACCTCCGGGGAGCAGCGCTTGTCCAACTTTCTGCTGTGGCAGGCGGCTTATGCGGAGCTGGTTTTCCTCGATGTGCTGTGGCCGGATTTCGGCGACGAGCATTTTGCCGCCGCCATGGCTGATTTTTCTCGCTGCGAACGGCGATTCGGTGCCCGCCCTGCCTGAGAATCGGTCTCCCACCCCAGGCGACGCCGCGCGGTGGACCGATCTGCGCAAGCGTGCGCTGTCCGCTGCCATCCTCGCGCCGGCCGTCTTGGTCTGTATCTGGGCAGGGGGCATACCTTACAAGGTTATGATGGTCGCTGCCGCCCTCGGGCTGGCATGGGAATGGATCGGTCTGTGCGGCAACGTACCGACCCAAATGCCGGGCAAACTGGTCGCGGTCGCCGTGGTTGCTGGTAGTTTCGCGGGCGCCATGGGCTATGTCGGTGCGGGATTTGCGATTTTTGCGACGGGGACGGTGTTTACCGCCGCGCTGGCGGGCGGAACCCCGCATTGGCGCGCTTTGGCCTCGGGCATTCCCTACACCGGGATCGGTGCGATGGCGTTGCTGTGGTTGCGCGACGATGCCGAGCACGGTTTGGAAAACTTGCTGTTTGTGCTGTTGCTGGTGTGGGGGAGCGACATCGGTGCTTACATAACCGGCCGTTTGTTGGGCGGACCCAAACTGGCGCCGCGCATTTCCCCCGGTAAGACGTGGTCGGGCGCGTTGGGTGGGCTTGTTACGGCGATGGCTGTCGGGCTTGCGGTCGCCTATTTGTTCCACACATTTGCACAACCCGTGCGGGTCGCCGCGATTGCCGGCGGCCTCGGGATCGTGGCCCAAGCGGGCGATTTACTGGAAAGCATGCTCAAGCGGCAGTTCGGCGCGAAAGACTCCGGCAATCTTATTCCGGGTCACGGCGGGCTGCTCGACCGACTCGATGCCCTTCTGATTGCAGCGCCCGTGGCGGCTTTACTGGCGCAGATCGCCGGACGTGGTGTAGTACTATGGCAATGAGCGAGACAATATCCCAAAAAGTCGAATCGCGCGTGCAAGCGCTGCGTACGGTCACCGTCCTGGGTAGCACCGGCAGTGTCGGGACTCAGACCCTCGATCTGTTATCGTCGGACCCCGCACGGTTCCGGGTCAAGGCTTTGGTCGCCGGCCGCAACACGGCGTTGTTGGCGCAACAGGCTATCGCGTTCGGGGCCGAAATGGCGGTCGTCGCCGATCCAGCCCTTTACAATTCGTTGCGCGACGCTTTGTCCGGTACCGGCATCGTCGTGGCCGCCGGGCCCGATGCGGTGGTCGAAGCGGCGACGCTGGATGCTGATTGGACCATGGCGGCGATCACCGGGGCCGCCGGACTTGCCTCGACCTTGGCGGCGATTCGCCGAGGTGCTTCGGTGGCGCTGGCCAACAAGGAAGCGTTGGTTTGCGCCGGTGAGGTCATGCTGCGCGCCGTGCGCGACGCCGGGGCGACGCTGTTGCCGGTGGATTCCGAGCACAATGCGATTTTTCAGTCGCTGGCGGATGGGAACCATGGCGCCATCGAAAAAATTATACTGACCGCGTCGGGCGGGCCGTTCCGCACCGCTTCGATGGACGAGATGAAGCGCGCGACGCCGGAAGTCGCGTTGAAGCATCCGGTCTGGTCGATGGGAGCGAAGATCAGCATCGACTCCGCCACGATGATGAACAAGGGCCTCGAACTGATCGAGGCCGCTCGGCTGTTCGACCTTGACGAGACCAAGATCGGCGTGTTGATCCACCCGCAATCCGTGATCCATGGCATGGTTTGCTACACGGATGGTTCCGTCCTGGCGCAGCTCGGCTCGCCGGATATGCGGATACCCATCGCACATACTCTTGCATGGCCAGCACGCATGGCGACGCCGTCGCCGCGCCTCGATCTGGCTGCGGTGGCGCGATTGGAATTTGCCGAACCGGATTTGAACCAGTTCCCGGCTCTACGGTTGGCGCGGTATGCGCTCCGAGCCGGTGGCGGCACACCGACCATCATGAACGCGGCGAACGAAATCGCGGTCGAGGCCTTCCTGAAACGCCGTATCGGCTTCCTCGATATAGCTGGAACAGTAGAACAGGTGCTCGATGCCATGGGCACGCCACGGGCCGATACGTTGGACGATGTCGTTGCCTTGGACGCGGCGGCGCGTTGCGCGGCGGAACGCTTGGTGGTCGACTCGCCCTTCACCAAGGCTGCCTGAACCTCCTCCCGAGAAAGACCCCAGCTCGTGTTCCATGCCTTACCCGAACTTCTGCGAACCGGCGCGGCTTTCGTCGTCGTGCTTGGCGTCTTGGTGTTCGTGCATGAATTTGGCCACTACATCGT
>JBAXFK010000252.1:0-6444 GCA_037139955.1 Rhodospirillales bacterium | reverse complement strand
TCGTAGGCCCGCTGCCCCGCACCGACCACCAACAGCCGGCGGCGGAGCACCCGCAGATGCAGCAGGAAGGAAAAGCCAACGCGCGCCAACAGGACCGCCAGTGTCAAGGCGACGGTTGCCAAGCCGAACAGCATGGCCTGATCCCGCCCGCCGTACCAACCGAACGTATCGGGTGCCACAAGACCGGCCACCACCGAGGTCAAGATGGCCAACACACCGCCCATGCCGACCACCAGAGGGATGCGAGTGGCGGTCTTCCGTGGCTCCAGCAACGCATCGCGGCGGTAAAGCCCCATCGCGTACAGCACGAGCATCACACCGGCGGGGTATGCGAGGAGCCGGATATCGAATGGCTGCCCAAAGACCGAAAGACTGCCTGGACGGCCGATCCACAGGGTAAGCGGCCAAATAAGCAACACCAGCGCCAGATCGAGCAAGAACAGCGCCGAACCGGTGGTTGTAAAGGAGAGTTTCAGGAACCGCATGACGGGCCGGGCGGCGCCTTTTCAGATATTGCTGCCAACGATTTAGACCCCAACGAGGGCAAGACACGGAACAATCGGCGGGCCGGTGCGCAAAGGCAAGGCCATACTCGGCTAGGTCAGCGCATCTCGGCCCATTTCCAAGAATTTTTCGCGCCGCTGAGACCTTAACATCACCCCATCGATATTCAGCAGCGGCACCAGAGCGTCCCAAACAGCCGTATCCACCGCCTTCAACGTGGCGGCGGGGTCGCGCTGCGCGCCGCCCATAGGTTCCGGCACCACGCCATCCACCAACCGCAACCGACGCATATCGTCGGCGGTCAGACGCAAGGCCTCGGCCGCGGTGGCGGTCTGTTGCGGATCGCGCCACAGAATGGACGCGCAACCCTCGGGAGAGATCACCGAATAGATCGCGTGTTCGAGCATCAGTACCCGGTCGCCTGCCGCCAGCGCGATGGCGCCGCCGGAACCGCCCTCGCCGATGATGGTGGCGATCAACGGGACCGGCGATTCGAGGCAGGCTTCGATCGAGCGCGCGATGGCCTCGGCCTGACCGCGCGCTTCGGCGTCGATGCCCGGAAACGCGCCGGATGTATCGACGAAGCTCAGCACCGGAAGCCGGAACCGCCCGGCGAATTCGATCAAGCGGCGGGCTTTGCGATACCCCTCGGGCCGCGCCATGCCAAAATTGTGCTTCACCCGGCTTTCGGTGTCCGCCCCCTTTTCGGTGCCTAGCACGACGACCGACCGGCCATGGAAGCGCCCGAATCCCCCGAGCACGGCCGAATCTTCCCCAAAGGCGCGATCGCCGGCCAGCGGGGTGAATTCGTCGATGAGCCCGGCGATGTAGTCCTTGGCCTTGGGGCGTTCGGGGTGCCGCGCGACCTGGGCCTTCTGCCAGGGTGTGAGCTTGGCATAGATCGTGCGCAACCGTTGGTCGGCGAGCAGCGTCAGCCGCCCGACTTCCTCGGCAAGGTTCAGACCTTCCGGCTCCGACATACGCCGGAGCTCCTCGATCTTACCTTCCAGTTCCGCGATGGGTTTTTCGAAGTCGAGATAATGGCGCATGACGCGGGGCGTTTAGCACGGATCGCCGGGAGTGGAAGCATACCCCACCGCCAGCGGATGATGCGCCTCCACCAACCGTTGCAACCGCTCGGCCAGCACATGCGTATAGATCTGCGTCGTGGCGATATCCGCGTGGCCCAGCAGCACCTGCAAAGTACGCAAATCCGCTCCGCGCGCCAATAAATGGGAGGCGAAAGAATGCCGCAGCACATGCGGGGAGACCCGGGCCGGGTCCAGCCCCGCGTCCAGCGCCACCAGCTTCAGCAGCTTGAAGAAACCCTGTCGGGTCATCGCCAGCCGAGGGTCGCGACCGGGAAACAGCCAGCGCCCCTTGCCGTCGGTCCCGGCAACCAGCGCGGCGGCTGCGTCCTTGGCGGCGTCGGACAGCGGCACAACCCGTTCCTTGCCGCCCTTACCACCGATCGTCAGCAGTACCGCGTCGCCCGATAACGCAGACCGGGGCAGCGACAGCAACTCGGACACCCGCATCCCCGTCGCGTAGAGAGTTTCCAACGCCGCCTTCGCCAGCACGCCCGTCCGGCCGGCGCGGCGCGTGGCAGCTTCCATCAAAGCGTCGACTTCGGACTCCGACAAATATTTGGGCAGAGAGGCCGGCAGGCGCGGCGTATCGAGCAAAATCGTGGGATCGTCGGTGCGAATCCCTTCCCGCAGCAGAAATCGGTAGAATTGCCGCAACGCGGACAGACGCCGAGCGGCAGTGCGGGCGGACAGACCGATGGCCTGGAGCGACGCCATGTAGGCCTGGACGGTCTCGGCGTCGGCCTTCGCAACGCCCGCCCCCCGCCGATCGGCAAACGTCGCGAAATCCGTCAGATCCAGCTCGTAGGCCAGCCGTGTATTGCGCGCCGACCCGCGCTCGGCGGCCAGCATTTCCAGGAATGCCTCGACATGCCGGTCGGCCGTCGCCGCCACTTCAACGGGCCCGGAATTGGTCGTTCGGAAGGGTTTTTTGGATGGTCTGGGTCTTCGGTTCGGGCGGAAAAGCGCCGAGGTACAGGAAACCTCCGCCCGCGATCAGCAGGCCCAGGGCCACAACGATCAAAACGATGCGGGTCATGGACTCGGTTCGCGCTCCTGGTTTACAGAGGGTATCATGGTCCCCCGACGGAACGGTGTGCTAGCCTTGGCGACCATGACACGCAACACCGCTTTGCGGGAGGCTCCTCTCCCCTCGAATAGCTCGAACGGCAAAACCATCGTCCTGGTGGGGCTGATGGGCGCCGGCAAGACATCGATCGGTCGCCGCCTCGCCGCGCGGCTCGGCCTGCCTTTCCGCGACGCGGACGCCGAGATCGAGTTGGCGGCCGGCTGCACGATCCCCGAAATCTTCGCCCGCTACGGCGAACCGGCGTTCCGCGACGGCGAGCGGCGCGTGATCGCCCGCCTGCTGGCCGCCGAACCGATGGTGCTGGCCTATGGCGGCGGTGCGTTCATGGACTCTTCGACCCGAGCGGCGACGCATCGACACGCGGTGTCGGTGTGGCTGCGGTGCCCGGTGGCGACGCTGGTCAAGCGCGTGGCCGGGCGGGACAACCGCCCCCTGCTGGCCAATAGCGACCGGGAGCAAACCCTGCGCCGCCTGACCGAAATCAGAAATCCCGTGTATGCAGAGGCCGACGTGATCGTAGACTGCGGAGAGGAATCGCCGGACGTGACAACAGGACAAGTGCTGGACGCCCTGGAATCGTGGACCCCACCGCGCCGCCTGCGGGTGACGCTGTCCCAATCGGCCTACGACGTCGCGATCGGCGACGGGCTGCTCGCGCGGGCCGGCGCACTGCTGGCCCCGGTGCTGCCGCAAAAGCGCGCAGTGGTGGTAACCGACAGGGCCGTCGCCGCGCTGCATCTGGACACCCTCATGGCCGGCTTGGCCGAGACCGGATTCGCCGCAACCTCGGTCGTTATCGAAGGCGGCGAGGCCAGAAAAAACCTCGAAACTTGGCAAACCATCGTCAGCGCCCTGCTAGAAGCGCGGGTCGAGCGCCGCACTGCGGTGATTGCCCTAGGCGGTGGGATCGTGGGCGACCTCGCCGGGTTCGCGGCAGCGAGCACACTGCGCGGCCTGCCATTCGTACAAATCCCCACCACACTGCTATCGCAGGTCGATTCGTCCGTCGGCGGCAAGACCGGGGTAAACACTCCGTTCGGTAAAAATCTGGTAGGCGCGTTCTACCAACCGAAGATGGTCCTTGCCGATACCGGCGTGCTGGCAACGCTGCCCCCGCGCGAACTGCGTGCCGGCTATGCCGAGATCGTCAAAGCCGGGCTCATCGGCGATGCAGGGTTTTTCGCTTGGTGCGAGGCCAACGGCGCCGCAGTCTGCAACGGCGACCGCGACGCCCAGGCCGAGGCCATCCACCGCGCCTGTGCCTTCAAAGCCGCAATCGTAGGCGACGACGAGCGCGAGGAAAAACCCAACGATGGCCGCGCCTTGCTGAACCTCGGTCACACCTTCGGCCATGCGCTGGAAGCCGATTACGGCTACGATGGCTGGTTGTTGCATGGCGAAGGCGTAGCAGTCGGCCTCGGACTAGCGTTCAAATTATCCGCCCGGCTTGGCCATTGCGCCCGCGAAGACGCGGAGCGGGCGATCGCGCACGTGGCGTCCGTCGGCATGGCAGCCGATTTGCGCATGCTGAACCGCCGCTTCTCCGCTTCTGCGCTAGTGGAGCACATGAAGCGCGACAAAAAGGTTCGCGACGGGGCGCTGCACTTCGTGCTCGCCCGCGGCATTGGCCAAGCGTTCACATCCAGCGATGTAACCGCCGAGACAGTCGTAGATTTGCTACGCGACGAGGGATGCGCAGCTTAGGCGGTCGGCGCGTTTACTCCGCCTCGTCGAAATACACTGTCCCATCCAAAATCCGTCGCGCCGTGCGGCCTAACGTCGCGCGGCGTACCCCGAGATTGCGGCCGGCGCCGGCCAACACGACTTCCGATTCCGTATCGATTGCCCCGGCCGGGTGGCCGATGCGGATTTCCACCCGATCGCGCGCATCTGCCCGCAGCATTTCGTAAACGATGCTGCCGGGAATGCGAGCCGCAACCCCAGTACAGGCAGTGGAAGTGCCGGCATAAGTCTTGTGGGTTATCTGCATAAACAACACCCACGATACCAAATCCACATCCTCGGCCGCGACCGTCGCACCGTCGAGGTGCCCGACATAGGACGCGGGCGGGGAGACAATGCCCAAGATCGGTGTCGCCGGCGTTTCGTACCGCGCGGCTTCGGGGGCGCTGGCCATACCCATGCGGAAGGCGCCGGCACCGCGAATTGCCTCCAACCGGTCCAGCAACGCCTTGTCGCGATCGATCTCTGCCGGGCTCTCCGTCCCCACCAAGCCAACATCGCGTGCGCGGATAAACACATGCGCGTTGCCGATATCGACCAACGACGCCTCGATTGTTCCAACGCCCGGCACGTCCAGCGTGTCGATGGGGTTTCCGGTGGGCAACAAATTGCCTGTCGCACCGCCGGCAGTGTCGGCGAAATCCAACAGAATGCGAGCGCCCGTACCCGGCACACCCGGTACCCGGTAGGTGCCGAGGCGTACGGGCTTGCCGTTCTTCACCGGGACCTCGATGGTCAGGATACGCTTGAGGTTGGTGGTGTAGGCACGGACGGTGGTGACGGGTTCCACCGCCTCCACCAATCCTGACTCGATGGCATACTGCCCGACAGCGGCGGAGATATTGCCGCACAGACTGTGGTAATCGACATGCGGGCGATCGATCTCCACCTGCCCGAACGTGTAAGTGACATCGGTATTCAGGACCCGGGGCGCGCCGATAATCGCCAGCTTCGACGTCAGCGGGTCGGCCCCGCCCAAGCCGTCGATCTGGCGTTTATCCGGGGAGCCGAAAACGCGCAGAATAATCCCATCGCGCTCGGCGCCGGCCGGCGGCAGCTCTTCTTCCCGCAGGAACACCGCCTTGCTGGTGCCCCCGCGCATGATCGTGCAGCGAAGCGATTCCATTTTCAGTCCCCCGTCGTATCGCGGGGACAGACTAAGCCGCTTTCACCCCCGCGATAAACCGCCCGACTTCGACACTCAGTCGCTCCGATTGCTGGGTCAGTTCGCGGGCCGCGCCTAAAACTTCGGTCGCGGCGACGCCGGTGCTGTTGGCGCCTTCGCTGACCCCGCCGATCGTCGTCGTCACCTCGGTCGTGCCGATCGAGGCTTGTTGCACGTTGCGGGCGATTTCCTGGGTCGCCGATCCCTGTTCCTCCACGGCGGCAGCGATTGCGGCAGCAATATCGCTGACTTCGGCGATCGTGATGCCAATCCCCTGAATGGAGTCGACCGCTTCCTTGGTCGCGACCTGAATCTGAGTAATTTGCCGAGCAATGTCGTCGGTTGCTTTCGCAGTTTGGGTCGCTAGGCTTTTCACCTCGCTCGCCACGACTGCGAACCCCTTGCCGGCATCCCCGGCGCGCGCGGCCTCGATTGTCGCATTCAGTGCCAACAGATTGGTCTGACCGGCGATGTTGCTGATCAAGCCAACAACTTCGCCGATTTTCTGCGCCCCTTCGGCGAGCGCCCGCACGACTGTGTCAGTGCGTCGCGCGTCCTCCACCGCTTTGCCGGCCACTTTGGCCGACTGAGCCACCTGACGGGAAATCTCCCCGATCGATGCTGCGAGCTCTTCCGCTGCACTCGCCACCGTCTGGACATTCACGCTGGCTTCTTCGGCTGCGGCCGCAACTGCGGTCGCTTGCTGCGTCGTTTGGCCAGCGGTGCCGGACATCGCATGCGCGGTGGTCTGCAATTGCGTGGCCGCCGAAGGCACCATCCCGACTAGGTCCCCAGCCGCCCGTTCGAACGAACCCGTCAACGCATCCAACCGTGCAGCGCGTTCTGCCTTGGCC
>JBAXFK010000251.1:0-6550 GCA_037139955.1 Rhodospirillales bacterium | reverse complement strand
CGCTGCCGCGCTCGCCGCCGCCAGCACCGGCCAGCGGGTCATGCTCTGCGACGAGCAAGCGGAGCTTGGCGGGTCCTTGCTGAGCGAAACCGGCGCCGCCATCGACGGTGCGCCGGCCGCCGATTGGTTGACAGCGGCGCTGGCGCAGCTCGAAGGCCGCGTTACCTTGCTGCCGCGCACCACCGCGTTCGGCTGGTATCCCGACAATCTGATCGGTCTGGCAGAACGGCTGACCGATCACCTCGGTAACCCCTCCGCCGATGGACCGAGGGAGCGCTTGTGGCAGGTGCGGGCGCAGACGGTGATTTTGGCGACCGGAGCGATCGAACGCCCGCTGGTGTTTCCCAACAACGATCGCCCCGGAATCATGCTGGCCGGCGCTGGACGTAGCTTCGCCAATCGCTGGGCGGTCGCGCCGGGGCGGGCGATCGCGGTCGCCACCGCCGACGATAGCGCCTATGCCGCTGCCCTCGATCTTCAACGCGCCGGTGCCGGCCCGGTCGCGATCCTGGACCGGCGACCCGAACCCGGAGAGATCGCCGAGACCGCACGCGCCGCTGGCTTGACGGTCCGGACGGGCGTGCGGATCGAAACGACCGACGGTCGGAAGCGTATTCGTGCAGTCCAATTGGCCGACGGGCAGGGGGCGCTGACCTGCGACGCCCTGCTGATGTCAGGCGGCTGGACACCCAGCGTCCATCTATTCTCGCAATCCCGAGGCAAGCTGCGCTTCGATCCCGCAACCGGCGTGTTTCTGCCCGGCGACTCCCCGGCCCGGCTCCGCTCTGCCGGTGCCTGCAACGGGATATTCGGGCTGCAAGCCATATTGGACTCAGGCTATGCGGCGGGACGGGCCAGCACGGCGCGCCAATTTGCGGTCCTCGGCAGCAGCGACGGCGCCCCGTCCGCCCCGCCGGAGCCAGCCGCTCCGCATCCCCATGCCTTCGTCGATTTCCAGAACGACGTCACGACCGAGGACCTGTCGGTTGCGACGCAGGAGGGCTTTCGCTCCATCGAGCACGTCAAGCGCTACACCACGACGGGCATGGCGACGGATCAAGGCAAAACCTCCGGCATCAACGCCCTCGCCACCGTCGCTTCGCTGCTCGGGCGATCCATGCCGGATGTCGGCTTGACCACCTATCGTCCGCCGTTCACCCCCGTGACATTCGGCACCCTCGCTGGCCCGTCCCGCGGCGCGCTGTTCGATCCGATCCGCCACGCCCCAATGCACGACTGGGCGGCGGCGCGCGGTGCGGTGTTCGAAGACGTCGGAACCTGGAAGCGCGCCCGCTTCTTTCCGCTGCCCGGCGAGACCATGCGCGACGCCGTGTCCCGCGAATGCCGCGCCGTCCGCGACGCCTGCGGCATTTTCGATGCCAGCACATTGGGCAAGATCGAGGTTGTGGGGCCGGACGCCGCCACGTTCCTCGACCGGATGTATGTCAACGACCTTGCCTCGCTGCCCGTCGGCCGCTGTCGCTATGCGCTGTTGTTGGGGGAGGACGGGTTCCTGCGCGACGATGGCATCGTCGCCCGTATCGCCGAGGACCGCTTTCACGTCACCACCACCACCGGCGGCGCGGCCGGCGTGCTGCATACGATGGAGGATTACCGCCAGACCGAGTTTCCCGAATTGCGGGTTTGGTTGACCTCCACCACCGAACATTGGGCGACGATTGCGCTGCAAGGTCCGCAGAGCCGATCGTTCCTGCAAAGCCTGACCGACGCCGATCTGTCGGCTTTGCCGCACATGGGCGTGTGCGCCTGTCGCGTCGCCGGCCTATCCGCGCGCCTGTTCCGCGTCAGCTTCACCGGGGAGGCCGGGTTCGAAATCGCCGTCCCCGCCAGTCGGGCGCAAGCCCTGTGGGACGTGCTGATCGAGGCCGGAAACCCAACGCCTTATGGCACCGAGGCGATGCATGTTCTGCGTGCCGAAAAAGGTTTCATCGTTGTCGGTCAGGAAACCGATGGCACCGTCGTGCCCGCCGACCTCGGCTTCGGTGCGCTGGGCGGCAACAAGCGCGATTTCGTCGGCAAGCGCTCGCTGTCGCGGCCCGACATGCTGCGATCGGATCGGCGGCAATTGGTCGGGCTGCTGACGGCCGATCCCACTGTCGTGCTGGAAGAAGGCGCACAAATCGAGCCGGCACAACCGCTCCCTCTATCGCAACGGAGCGGCCCTACTTCTCTCGGTCACGTCTCATCGGCTTACTGGAGCAGCGCGCTCGGCCGCTCGATCGCGCTTGCGTTGGTATCCGGTGGGCGCGATCGGATCGGAGAAACGCTGACGGTGTCGGGAAGACCCGTGTCGGTGGTCGCGCCGGTCTTCTTCGATCCGGCCGGTGTCCGGCCGAACACGCATGTGGCGGCGCCATCCATCCGAACAGCCGCGCCCGACCTAGCGATGCACCCCGACACGACCCGGCTGATCGTGCGCGCATCCCCGGCTGCCACTTCGCCGATCGGTTTGGCGCTGGGTGTCCTGCTGGGCAGCGTCCCCAACCGCGCCGTCCGCGCCCGCGATCGCGCCGCCCTTTGGATCGGCCCCGATGAGTGGCTGGTCATCGCGCCCGGTTCCGATGTCGGCCTTGCCGATCGTGCCATCGCAGCGGTACGGGGTGCGAGTGTCGTCGACGCGACCGACCGCTTCGAAACCATCGCGGTCACCGGTCCCGACGCCGCTTGGCGGCTGAACGGGTTCTGCGCCTTGGACCTCGCGCCGCATGTATTCCCGGTGGGGATGTGTACGCGCACCCTGTTCGGCAAGGCCGAGATCGTGCTGTGGCGTGTGGCCACCGAATCCTTTCGCCTCGAAGTCGCGCGATCTCTGGCCCCCTATGTTCGGCTATGCCTGGAATAGAATGCCGAGCGCGTGCTATGGGTGCTACCAACGAGTAGCCGCACGGAGGAAGCAATGAATTTCACAGGTAAAATCGTTCTCATCACCGGCGCCGGGAACGGCATCGGCCGTGCGGCCTCGCTGGGTTTCGCCTCCCGCGGCGCCACGGTGGTCGTTGTGGACCACGACACCGCCGCCGGGGAGGCGACCGCCGGGATCGTCCGCCAGCAAGGCGGCACGGCCAGCTGCGTGCGCGCCGATGTGACCAAATCCGCCGACGTGCAGGCCTACGTGAAATTCTGCGTCGATACATACGGTGCCATCGATTGTTTTTATAACAATGCGGGGATCGAGGGCGCGATCGCACCGACGGCCGAATACGACGAGGACATCTTCGATCGCGTGATGGCGGTGAACGTGCGCGGCGTCTTCTTGGGGATGCGGCACGTGCTGCCAGTCATGATCGCGCAGGGGAAAGGGTCGGTGGTGAATACCGCGTCCATCGCCGGGCTGGTCGGGTCACCGAACATGCCGGCCTATGTCGCGTCCAAGCACGCGGTGATCGGTCTGACCAAGGCTGCCTCGGGCGAAGTCGGCCGGTCCGGTATTCGCGTCAACGCCGTTTGCCCCGGCCCGATCGACACCCGCATGATCCATGCGGTCGAGGCGCAAATCAACCCCGCCGATCCCGCCAGCGTCGGCAATCGTTATCAGGCGAGCATCCCGATCGGCCGTTATGGCACTGCCGAGGAAGTCGCCAATCTCGTGATGTTTTTGTCCTCGGACCTCGCGGGCAACATTACCGGCGCGCAATACACCGTCGATGGCGGGCGCACCGCGACCGGCGGCGCCGTCACCAACGCACCGGCCAAGTAACATGTTGTTTGCCCGCACCCCCTCGCTGGACATCGCCTACGAAGCCACCGGCCTGGAAGGCGGCACCCCCGTCGTCCTGCTACACGGTTTTCCCGACGATGCCCGCGCTTACGACGGCTGCGTGGGGGCGTTGGCCTCGGCAGGGTGTCGGGTGCTGGTGCCGTATTTGCGCGGGTACGGGGCGACACGCTTCCGCGATGCGGCGACGCCCCGATCCGGCCAACAAGCCGCCCTGGGCGCCGACCTCCGCGATTTCCTCGACGCGCTCGGCATCCGAAAAGCGATCCTGGGCGGTTACGACTGGGGCGGCCGCGCCGCTTGCGTCGTGTCCGCTTTGTGGCCCGAGCGGGTGCTCGGTTTGGTCAGTATCAACGGATACAATATCCAGGATATTGCGGCATCGTTGCATCCGGCATCGGCCGAACAGGAAATGCGGCATTGGTATCAGTGGTATTTCAATACGGAACGGGGACGGATCGGTCTGGCCGAGAACCGGCACGAAATTTGTCGGTTGCTGTGGAAATTATGGTCCCCGAATTGGCAGTTCTCCGAGGCGAAATACGCCGCGACGGCGGTCAGTTTCGACAATCCCGATTTCGTGTATGTCGTCGTCCAGTCCTACCGCCACCGGCACATGAACGCGCCGGGCGATCCGGCTCTGGAACCCATCGAAACACTGCTGGCCGCGCAACCGGCGATTGCCGTCCCCACGATTGTCCTGCACGGCGAAGCCGACGGCGTCGGCCCGGTCGCCGGGTCCGCCAACGCCCACCGGCATTTCACCGGCCAATACCAACGACGGACGATCCCCATTGCCGGGCATTTCCTGCCGCACGAGGCGCCGGATGCCGTCGTGCGCGCGGTGTTGGATTTGCTGGGGTAGCGCTACCGCCAGCCCATCCGCAGGGAGCTCAATACGGTCGCCAGAACCGTGAAACCTGCGGCCACGCCGATCGCCAAATGCGTGCCCAATCCAACCGATCCCGCCGTCAGTCCGAAGATCAGCGCCACCAGCGCGCTGCCCGTCGTTTGTCCCAACAATCGGGATGTGGACAATACCCCGCTGCCGGCCCCCGCGCGATTCGGCGGGGCGCTGCCGATCAGCAGCCGGTTGTTCGGCGTTTGGAAGCACCCGAACCCCAGCCCGCACACCGCCAGCCGCCACGCGACGTCCAGCTTGTCCATCGGCACCGGCATGAACAGCACCAGCAGCAAGCCTGCGACCATGATCGCCATGCCGATGCCGCCAAGTATGCCGGTGTTGTAACGGTCGGCGAGGCGGCCGGAAATGGGAGCCATGATAACAAGCATCGTCGGCCAGGGCGTAATAAGCAGCCCGATCTCCACCGGGGAAAGCCCGCCCACGTATTGAAAATAAAACGGCAAAGCGACCATCGCCATAACCTGCGCGCAATGGGCGCAAACGGCGGTAGCGGACGACAAAGCGAACACCGGCAAGGCGAATAGGTCCACCGGCAGCATGGGCGCTTTCAGCCCGGTCTGGCGGCGGACGAAGACAAAGCCGATGGCTGCGCAGACGGCGAACTCCAACCCAACGAGCCACGGCGCTTGGCCTCGGCCTACCCCATCCAACGCGGTAATGAACAACCCGAACGTCAGCGCATTCAACAGCGCGCTCGGCGGATCGAAAGGGGCGCCGGCCAGCGGTGTGCGCGGCAGGAAGCGCACCGACAATGCCAACGACAGCAGCCCCAACGGCACTTGGATATAGAACAACCACGGCCAGGATGTCAGCGCCATCACCGCCGCCGCGACCGACGGGCCGGCGGCGGAGCAGCCGGTGACGACCAAGCCGTTGAAACCGACGCCGCGGCCGAGTTCCGCGCGGGGGAAAATGAAGCGGATCAGCGCGCCATTGACGCTCATGATGCCGGCACCGCCAAAGCCTTGAAAAACGCGCGCGATCACCAGCAGCGGCATGTTGGGCGCGATGGCGCAGGCCAGGGAGGCAATGGTGAACAGCACCACCCCCCAGCAATAGACCCGCCTATGGCCGTAAATATCGCCGAGGGATGCGAAGGGCAGTAGCGTGACGGTCACCGCGAGCTGGTAGGCGTTCACCACCCAGATCGATTCGGCCGGGGACGCGTGCAGATCGTGCGCGATGGTCGGCAAAGCGACATTGGCCACCCCGCCGACCAACACAGTCATGCCTACGGAGATCGCGACCGTGAGCATCGCTACCCAGCGTGTGGAGGTCGGCAGACCGTCGGGAATCGTCGCGTCGTCGGTTTGGGCCATGACCTATTCAATCGCCCGTCGGCGCGCGCTTGCCAAGCCGCACCGCTGTGGCAGTTTGCGGGATATCGATTCAAAGGGAGGACGCGATGCAAATCGGCGTGGTGGGTTTAGGGCGGATGGGCGCCAATATCGCGCGGCGGCTGATGCTGGCCGGGCACTCGACAGTGGTATGGGACGCCAACGCGGCGTCGGTCGCCGAATTGGGCGGGCACGGATCGGTGCAGGCTGACGGGCTGGCGGATCTGGTGGCGAAGCTGGAAGGCGCGCCGAAAGCGGTGTGGGTGATGTTGCCGCACGGCAAAATCACCGAAGACACCATCGCCACGCTGTCCGATCTGCTCGGCAAAGGCGACATCGTCATCGATGGCGGCAACACGTACTACAAAGACGACGTGCGGCGCGGGAAAGAACTCGCGGCCAAGGGGCTGCGGTATCTCGACGTCGGCACGTCCGGCGGCGTCTGGGGCTTGCAGCGCGGCTACTGCCTGATGATCGGCGGCGACACCGACGCGGTCAACCATCTCGACCCCATCTTCAAAGCGCTGGCGCCGGGGATCGGCGATATCGAGC
>JBAXFK010000250.1:0-6642 GCA_037139955.1 Rhodospirillales bacterium | reverse complement strand
TTCGGTCCATGGATTGCGAACTAACATTTATTGTTAATTTTGTCAAGTTGTATTTCGGTCGCGGACCGGCAATGTTAAACCCGTTCCGCCTTAAACAATACGCTGGGAGAGACAAATTCCTCCTGCGCGGCAATCGTGGCGATCTCGCGCGAACCGACCCGAGCGGTGTGGCGCAGCAGGCCGTGGACCGAGGACCCTGCGGCTTCCAGCGCGTCTTTTGCCGAACCGGTCCGCAGGCGGTGGAACAGGAACAGGGCGGCGATGGTATCGCCGGCGCCGTTGACCGCGACAGGCAGTCGGGGTGCGCGCAAGAGCCAGAACGCCCCCGCCTCGGCTGCAATCATGTCGATACGGTCGCCGGGAGTCGTTTCGGTCTCTAGGCTGGTCAGCAGCACGCAGCGCGGTCCGTCCGAACGCATAAGGGCTTGCAAGTGTTGCGCGGCCAGCTTGACGGTGTCCATAGTCGCACAGGCGATGCCGGTCAGACGCTCGAGCTCGAACCGGTTGGGCGTGGCGATGTCGGCTAGGGGAAGGGCGCGATCCCGCATGAATTCCTCGATCCCCGGGCGGACATACACCCCGGTATCGGTGTCGCCGATCACGGGGTCGCAGCAATAGATCGCCGTCGGGTTGGCAGCGCGGACCGTTTCGACAGCGTGCAGGATCCCGGCACCGATGCCGGCGTCGCCCATGTAGCCCGATAGTATCGCGTCGCAGCGGGGCAGGGCGTCCCGCGCGGCGATGCCGTCGATCAGGTCGCGGATCGTTTCGCCGGTGTAGACCTGCCCGGTCCAGTGGCCGTAGCCGGTGTGGTTGGAGAACTGGACCGTGTTGATCGACCAAACCTCGGCACCGAGACGCTGGAGCGGGAACACCGCGCTGGCGTTGCCGACATGGCCGTAGGAAACCCAGGATTGGATGGACAGGATATTCATGCGGGGCAGCATAAGCGGTGCGCGTTGACCGGCGAAGGGGCCACGCTTAGCTTTTGCGCCAGTTTACAAAAGGTGAAATCCGACATGGCAAATCGATTGAAAGCACGGCTCGCGGCCGGCAAAGCGAATGTGTGCGGCTGGCTGGCGATTCCGTCGGCGTTCTCGGCCGAGGTCATGGCGCAATGCGGTTGGGACTGCATCACCGTCGATATGCAGCACGGATTGCAAGATTTCATGTCGATGGTGGCATGTTTTCAAGGCATGCAGCCGCACCCCGTCACCCCGCTGGTGCGCGTGCCTTGGAACGAGCCGGGGATTATCGGCAAGTGCTTGGACGGCGGCGCAATGGGCATTATCTGCCCGATGGTGAACGACGCCAAAGAAGCTAAAGCCCTTGTCGACGCCTGCATGTATCCGCCGCTCGGCAAACGTTCCAACGGACCGTTCCGCGCTGGGATGTATGGGGAGGCGACCGGTTACCAGAAGACCGCGAACGACGAAATTCTAGTTATCGCTATGATCGAGACCCAAGCCGGCATCGACAACATCGACGAAATCCTGAGCGTGCCCGGGATCTCCGGCATCTATATCGGACCGTCCGATATGGGGCTGTCGCTAGGCCTGATCCCGACACTGGATCGGGAGGAGCCGATTATTCTGAGCATTTACGAGAAGCTGATCGCGTCCTGTAAAAAGCACGGCAAGTTCGCCGGTCTGCACAACGCGACGGCGGCGTATGCGGCGCGGATGGTCGGGATGGGTTTCCAATTGTGCACGATCGCCAACGATAGCGGGCTTATGGCACGCGCAGCGCGGGACGCGGTCGGCGCGTTCCGCACCGGTGCGGGCGACGGCGCGTCCTGAACGATCGGCGGGGATCAACCGCGCTCGACGATCAGGTAGATCGATGCCTCGGCTGAAGGGTCGGGGTTTTCGACCCCGTGCGGCACGTCGGTGCGGCAACTGCAACTGTCGCCCGCGACAAGATCGGCCATTTCGTCGCCAACGGTGACACGGACGGTGCCGGCGGCCACATGCATATGTTCGAGCGTGCCGGGTGCATGCGCAGCGCCCGGACCGAGAACGGTGGCCGGTGGGATTCGAAAATGCACGAATTCGATGCGGCTACCGGGGGTCGCGGGTCCCAGACTTTGCCAGGGGGCGGGGTGTTCGCCGCGCGCCCCTTCGCCCTGGCGCAGTACGCGAATGCGCGCAGCCAGACCCATGCCGCCATCGATCAACGCGGCAGCACCGACGCCCAGCGCCGAAGCGAGGCGGACCACGGTGGTCACGGTCGGCGATTTTGCCCCGCGTTCGATATCCGAGATCATCGAGGACGAGATTCCGCTCCGTGCCGCTAGCATGCGCAGACTGAAGCCGGCGGCTTCGCGCTGCTGCTTGACGGCGCGGCCGGTGCGGATGGCAATTTCGTCCTCTAAAGTTGACATAGTGTCCTTTATAGCGAATATGAGCGCGCAAGCCAAGTAAGGAGTAGGGACAATGGATAAAGCTGCATTCGAAGCAGACTTGCGGCGCGAGGGGTATCGCGTCGTGAACAGCAGTGTAAGGCCTAACCTGATCGTACCCAACCACTGCCACGATTTCGATGCCAAGGTGTTCGTGCTGGGTGGCGAAATCACCATCACCCGCGACAATAACGCGGTCACTTTTCGCACCGGTCAGTGCTTCGAGGTCCCATGCGGTGGCATGCATGCCGAGCATGTAGGGCCCGAGGGTGTCGCATTGCTATCCGGTCGGCGCCGCATGGCCGGCCCGCTGTCGCGGGAGGCGTTCGAAAGCGACCTGCGTCGCGAAGGTTTCGACGTCGTGAACGGCGGCCAGAAGCCCGGCTTCGCCGAGGATCTGCACGCGCACGATTTCGATGCCCGTATCATGGTGTTGAGCGGTGAAATCACCGTCACGCGCGACAACCGGGCCGTGACATTCGGCGCGGGCGATAGCTGCGAGATTCCGGCAGGCTGCCAGCACACCGCGTTGGTGGGACCGGAAGGCGTCGCCTACATCGTGGGCAAAGCCTACCGCCGAGCCTCGGTTAACTGACTTCTGTCGGGGTTTGTGCCCGGCGGGTTCACGGGCCGACACTGAAGGACACCCCGTCGCGGTGACGCGGCGGGGGTTTCGGTGCCGCGCCCAGGGCTGAAACTAGCCCTTCGTCGGCGACCACCCGTATGCCTTGGCGCAAGCGCCGCCCATGAGCATCGCCCGTTCGTCCGCGTTCAACCGGTCCGTCGAACGGAACGGCTCAACCGCTTGCTCGTAATTCACGCAGGCGAAGGCGCGGGTCCAATCGGTGCCCCACAAGCAACGATCCATCCCCCAGGCGTCGAAAACCCGTGCCAAGGGGTCCCAGATGTCGGGGAACGGATAGGGTTTATGCGACAGTGTGCAGGCGCCGCTGACTTTGATGACCGCGTTGTTCCGCTTCGCCAGTTCCAGCACCTTCGGCAAATCCGCCCAGGGTTCGGCAGCAGCCGGCGGTGCGTGCGGCTGCACCAGCGCGAGATGATCGACGATGAACCGGGTCTCGGGATGCCGGTCGATCAGCGCAGTGCCGGTGTCCACATTGCCCCAGAACAGGATATTGACCGGGAAATCGTATTGCACCGCCGCGCGGCAGATGCGTTCCAGGCCGGGATCGTTGGCTTCCCGTCCGGATTCCTTCGGCAGCATGATGCGAATACCCACCGTGCCCGGGGTTTTTTTCCATTCGGCTACGACCTCGGCCACTGCCGCATCGTCGGGATCGACCGGCTTCACCAAGGCGAACTTGCCGGGGTGGGCCTTCTGCACCTCCACCGCGTAGGATGCGTCGAAGCGATACATCGCGAATGGCGAGATGAAGATCGCCCCATCGACGCCGACCTTGTCCATTGCCGCGACCATTTCGTCGCCCGTGACATGGGCTGGCCAGTTGGGTACGTTTGCCCAGGGGCGCTTGGGGGTGTTCGGCTCGTAAGCGTGGATTTGGCAATCGATGACGGTCATCGGACGATCTCCTATGGTTGGGCGAAGCTTGCCGATGTCGGGCGGCGGCTGTCCAGAGGGGGCAGGGCGATCGGGGAAGAAGCGGTGTCGGTGCGATGTCTCTTTCGGGTTCGTGCCGCGCCGAAACATCGCAAACGTTCCGTGTAAGGAGAGGTCTTCCATGCCACGCAGAATTCTGATTGTTGGCGCCGGCTTTGCCGGCATGTGGGCCGCCCTTTCGGCGGCACGCTTGGTCGACCGGCACGAAGGCGATATCGAGGTCGCGTTGGTCGCACCCGAACCCGTTTTGGTCATGCGGCCCCGGCTGTACGAGGCGAATGCGGCCGGCATGATCGCGCCGTTGGGGGAATTATTCGCCGCGACCGGAATCCGTTTCGTTCAAGGGACGGTGGAAGCGATCCATTCCGATACGAACACCGTCGATGTCGCCCATACCGACGGTCGCATATCGACGGTTCGGTACGACAGCCTGATCCTGGCCACCGGTAGCCAATTATTCCGCCCCGATATTCCCGGCTTGCGGGATTTCGCTTTCAGCATCGACCGATTAGCCGAAGCCGCTGCGTTGGAGGCCCATTGCCACGCCTTGGCTCAACGCCCCGACACGCCGGCCCGCAACACCGTCGCGATCGGCGGCGGCGGTTTCACCGGCATCGAAATCGCCGCCGAAATGCCCGCTCGATTGCGTAACATCCTGGGGGCGGACGCCGCGATTAGGGTCATTTCGATCGAGCAGGCATCGGATATCGGCCCCGACCTCGGCCCCGGCCCGCGCCCGGTGATCCAACAGGCGTTACGCGACCTTGGCGTCGAGTGTCGCCTTGGCGCCAGCGTTGTGGCGATCGATGCGGGAAGCGTGACGACCTCGACCGGGGAACGCATCGAAACCGACACAGTCGTATGGACCGCCGGCGTGCGCGCCAGCCCCTTGACGGCACATATACCGGGGGAGCGCGATGGCATGGGCCGGTTGCTGGTCGATCGCACGCTGCGTGCATCGGCGACGGCCAACGTGTTCGCCGCCGGCGATACCGCGAGCGCTGCCACCGACGATGCGGGCCATCGCAGCCTGATGTCCTGCCAACACGCTTTGCTGCTCGGCAAATGCGCCGGCAATAACGCCGCCGCGCAGTTGCTGGGGGTCGAGCCGATCCCGTACAGCCAAGTTCGCTACGGCACCGGCCTGGACCTCGGCCCTTGGGGGGCTGTGCAAACCACGGGATGGGAACGACGGATTGTGTCGTTCGGCGCCGAGGGCAAGATACGCAAACGTTTCGTCAATGGGGAGCTCATCTATCCGCCGAAAGCCGATCGCGCTGTTGCGTTCGCCGCAGCCGATCCGGCGCCGAGCATTGCGTTTTATGCCACGCCGGCCTGATGGACGACGATAACGCCGTGGTGACATCGCGTCCCGAATATCCCACAAAGCCGCACCTCGATCGGAGCACCCCAATGGCCCAGCCCCCCGTCATCCGCCTCCATCCCGACGACAGTGTGGTCATCGCCCGCGCGACGCTGCTGCCGGGCGCGCCGGTGGGGGACAATGTGCGCTCCACCGCCCGCATTCCGGCCGGGCACAAGGTCGCAGTGCGCGCCATCGCCAAAGGGGAGGCGATCTGCCGTTACGGCCAGATCATCGGTTTCGCGTCCGAAGCCATCGCCCCCGGATCGCATGTGCATACGCATAATTGCGAGATGGGCGACTTCGCCAAGGATTACGCGTACGGCGAAAATGCCCAGCCCACCGCGTATTTCGAACCGGCGGCAACGTTCCAAGGCATCGTTCGACCCGACGGGCGCGTCGCCACCCGCAACTATATCGGCATTCTCACCAGTGTGAATTGTTCCGCTCATGTGGCGCAGGTCGTCGCCGATATGTATCGGCGCAACCCGCTGACCGGGCACGACCCCTTGGCCGATTTTCCGAACGTGGACGGTGTTGTGGCGCTGACCCACAAAACCGGCTGCGGGATGACCCAGGACGAACCGCTACGGGTCCTCCGCCGCACGCTCGCCGGCTATGCGCGGCATGCCAATTTCTCGCATGTGATCGTCCTGGGCCTCGGCTGCGAGGTCAATCAGATCGGCGGGTTGATCGAGGAACAGCGTCTGTCCGGCCGGCTGCGCGGCCTCGATATCCAGGCGATGGGCGGCAGCCGCAAGACTGTCGCTGCCGGGGTGGATTTCGTGAAGGAGGTGCTGGCGGAATCGAACAACGTCAAGCGCGAGACCGTTCCGGCCAGCCACTTGACCGTTGCGCTGCAATGCGGCGGCTCCGACGGGTATTCCGGCATCACCGCCAATCCCGCGCTCGGCGCGGCGTCCGATCTGTTGGTCCGTCACGGCGGCAGTGTGATCTTGTCGGAAACCCCGGAAACCTACGGCGCCGAACATTTGTTCACCCGCCGAGCGGTGACGCCGGAAGTCGGCGAAAAGCTGGTCGGCTTGATGCGTTGGTGGGAGGAATACACCGAGCGGGAGGGGGCGGAGATGAATGCCAACCCGTCGCCCGGGAACAAGGCCGGCGGTTTGACGACGATCTTGGAGAAATCGTTGGGTGCGATGGCGAAAGCCGGCTCCACGAACCTGGTCGATGTCGTGCAATATGCCGAGGAGGTAAAAGCGCGCGGCTTCGTGTTCATGGACACGCCCGGCTACGATCCCGTCTCCGCCACCGGGCAGGTCGCGGGCGGCGCCAATC
>JBAXFK010000249.1:0-6672 GCA_037139955.1 Rhodospirillales bacterium | reverse complement strand
CATGAAGCCGCATCTGTTGGTTGTGCGGCAAGCGGCGGTGGCACCCGAGGGTTGGAACCCGCGCTTTTCCGCCGTTCATCGCGCCTATCGCTATCGTATCCTGAACCGCCGCGCCCGTCCGGCGCTGCACGAGGGGCAGGTGTGGCACGTCGCAGCCCCCCTCGATTCCGCACGCATGCACCAAGCCGCCCAAACCCTGCTCGGCACCCACGATTTCACGTCGTACCGAGCATCGAAATGCCAGGCAAAAAGCCCGATCAGGACGTTGGAACGGCTGGATGTGACCCAGGACGGGGAGCTGATTACCTTCGCGGTCGAGGCCCGTAGCTTTCTGCACCATCAGGTCCGCAATTTCGTCGGCACCCTGCGCTTGGTCGGCGACGGCAGTTGGCCGATCGAACGCGTTGTCCATGCCCTGGAGGCTAAAGATCGCGCCGCTGCCGGCCCGACGGCTCCCGCCGAGGGGCTGTCGCTGATCGCGGTGACTTACCCGGCGGACCCGTTTGCCGTTAGCCCCCTGTGAGTGCGCGATCCAGCACCATGACCAGCAGCCCGATCGACTGATCGACCAGCACTAGCCAAATCGCTAGCAGCGGCCCGGCGGCGAAGGCCAGCCGGAACACGAACCATTCGATTCCCATCGCCCAGGTAAAGGTGGCGACCTGGGCGGCCTGATCGACGATATGCGGGGCGCCGAACGTGCCGGGTAAGGTGCCCAGCACCAGCAACATATTCTCCGGTACGCTGCACCAGTTCCAGGCGACAATCATAGGCGGCCAGAGATGCGCGCGGCTTAGGCGCGGCCCGACCCTATGGGTGAATGCCGCGAAGGCGAGCCAGGATACCAGGAAGACCATGCCCTGGCGGGCGAGAATCATGATCGCATGCGGCGGTGCCCCGGCGGTCCAGTCCAGCGTCGCCAAATACAGTACCGAGGGCAGCGCCATCGGGACCGCCCAGAAGCTCCGGGCGACGCCGC
Organism: Rhodospirillales bacterium; assembly: GCA_037139955.1. Classification (GTDB taxonomy): domain Bacteria; phylum Pseudomonadota; class Alphaproteobacteria; order Acetobacterales; family Acetobacteraceae; genus Rhodopila. The sequence continues at coordinate 5,693 of JBAXFK010000249.1, read as the reverse complement.
GGGCGTCGAACTCCATCAGAAGAACGCCGCGCACCTGACCGCGCGCCAGCATCAGCGCGCCATGCAGGCTGAGCGACAGAGATCGGTAAAGCGTCACCCACGAACCATGAGCGGTGGGCTCCAGAGCATTAGAATGGCGAAGCTGGCACCGTAGGTCGCGAGCACGACAAGCGCCGCGCGTCCGCTTGAGATTCCCAAGCCACGGCGCGCCACGAACCAGTGTAGCCATAGGACATAGCCGAGGATGCCCAGACACAGGACCGCCACTGCGATCGACGCTTGTACCGATGGTCCAGCGCCGGCTGCTCCGATTGCGATGCCGATCCCGACGAGCACCGCAAAACCCACGACGGTCAGGCCGAAATGGCACCAGTTGTAGGCGATGACGAAGCGCAGCCAGAACGCCTCCCGGTTCCAAAACCTCGCCAATACATGCGACACGACGGCCGGCACCAATAACAGACAGGTCGCCGCCGCGAGATCCGTCAGTGCCCGATATACCTCGCCCCGAGCGAATGCGGCCAGCGCGGATACCAGGGGGATCATGGCGAGCGGGACCAGGCTGGCGAGGAACGATCCGGGCGTGTGTCCGAACATCGCGATGCCGGATGCGTCGCCGCGTGCCAGACGCAGCACACCCGACAGGACGCTCGATTTTTGCGGTTGGCCGTCCGGTCGGTCGCTCATGCCCGGTTGTTCATACTTAGTTGTTCATACCTGGAAGGCCGCGACGATGTCGCGATAGATGTGCGAGAGGGCGCGCAATTCGGCAACCGGGACCCGCTCGTCGGTTTGGTGCATGGTTGCACCGACCAGTCCGAATTCGGCCACCGGGCAATAATTGGCGATGAAGCGCGCGTCGGACGTGCCGCCGCCGGTGTCCAGTTTGGGGTCGATCCCGGTGGTGCCGACGATGGCATTGCGCAGGATATCGACCATCGGGCCGGGTTGGGTGACGAACGATTCGCCGGAGATAATGGATTTCACCTCGAAGCTGTCAGCATAGCGGGCGACGGTGGCTTTGACCCAAGCGGTCAGGGAGGCGCCTGAATGTTTCTCGTTGAAACGGATGTTCAGCATCGCCTTGGCCGAGGCCGGGATAAGATTTGTGGTGGTATTGCCGACGTCGATGCTGGTGATTTGCAGCGACGACGGCTCGAACCAATCCGACCCCGCGTCGACCGGGGCGCCGGTCAGGGCATCGAGGGCGCGCAGCAGTCGGTGGATGGGATTATCGGCGCGATGCGGGTAGGCGACGTGGCCCTGGGTGCCGAAGACCTCGATCCACATATTGACGCTGCCGCGCCGGCCGATTTTGACCATGTCGCCGAGCTGGACGGGGCAGGTGGGTTCGCCGACAAGGCAGAAATCGGGGATCTGGTCGTGGTCGCGCATCCATTCGAGCACCTTGACGGTGCCGTCGGTGGCCGGCCCTTCTTCGTCGCCGGTAATGAGGAAACTCAGGGAGCCGTTGAGCGGGTTTTCCTGAAGGTGTTGGGCGATTCCCGACACGAAAGCGGCGATGGCGCCCTTCATGTCGCAGGCGCCGCGGCCGTACAGCACGCCGTCTCGCACTTCGCCGCCAAAGGGATTGTCGCGCCAATTGGCGGTGCCCACCGGCACTACGTCGGTATGGCCGGCGAAGCAAAGATGCCGCCCGCCGGTTCCCAAGCGGGCGTAGAGATTCTCGATCTCCCCGTAGCGCAGGTGTGTGCAAGCGAAGCCGAGGCTTTCGAGGGCCTGGGCCAACACGGCCTGCGATCCGCCGTCGGCCGGTGTGACCGAATTGCAGCGGATCATCGCCTGCGCCAATGGCAGGGGATCGAGAAGGTCCATCAGTCGCGCAACAGCTCGTTGATCGACGTCTTGGCGCGGGTTTGCGCATCGACGATTTTCACGATGACCGCGCAATACAGCGACGGACCCGGCGAACCGTCCGGCAGTGCCTTGCCCGGCAGCGAGCCCGGCACCACCACCGAATAGGCCGGCACCCGGCCCATGTGGATTTGTCCGGTCGCGCGATCGATAATTTTGGTCGATGCGCCGATGAACACGCCCATCGACAGCACCGCGCCTTGCTCGACGATCACGCCCTCGGCCACTTCGGAACGCGCGCCGATGAAGCAATCGTCTTCGATGATGACCGGGTTAGCCTGGAGCGGTTCGAGCACGCCGCCGATGCCGACGCCGCCCGACAGATGGCAGTTGGCGCCGATTTGCGCGCAGCTACCGACGGTGGCCCAGGTGTCGACCATTGTGTTGGCGCCGACGCGGGCACCGAGATTGACGAAGCTGGGCATCAGCACCGCGCCCGGCGCGATGAACGCGGATTTGCGCACGACGGCACCCGGCACCGCGCGCACGCCGGCTTCCTTGAACCGGTTCTGGCCCCAGCCCGCGAACTTCATCGGCACTTTGTCCCACACCGGCGCGCCGCCGGACCCGTCCATCGGGGCCGAGTCGGTCAGGCGGAACGACATCAGCACGGCTTTCTTCAGCCACTGATTGACGACCCAATCGCCGGTCGTCTTCTCGGCCACCCGCACGGTGCCGTTGTCCAGCGCTTCGAGCGCCGCTTCTACCGCGTCGCGCGCCTCGCCTTTGGTGGACGAGGTCAGCGCGTCCCGCTTCTCCCACAAATCCTCGATCGGGCGCTGAAGGCTATGTTCGGTCATACTCTCTGGGTCCCTTGCTGATCGCGGCGGAAATTGGGCGGGGGACGCCGTCGTGTCAACGCGCAAGGGTGGCAATCGCCGGCCGAGTTCGGTAGTAAGCATCGCGCGGCGGCCGATGTCCCGCACGAGTTGGAGCGCGTTCGATGTGCGGCATCGCCGGTTTGATCCTGTCGTCCGGCGCCCCGCCGCCCGATCCAGCGGTTCTGTCCAAACTGATCGGCAGCCTGCACCATCGCGGACCCGATGGGTCCGGTCATGCCGTCGTCGGCCGGGTTGCTCTGGCGCATAATCGGCTGGCGATCATCGATCTGGTGACCGGCGACCAGCCGCTGTTCGCGGGCGCGGCGACGCTGGTGGCGAACGGGGAAATATACAATTACCGCGAACTGCGCGCCGCGATGCCCGGCGCGGTCTTCGCGACCAACAGCGATTGCGAGCCGCCTCTGTATTTGTGGCTCAAGGACGGTCCGGACTACGCCCAGCACATGCGCGGGATGTATGCCGTGGCGATTCACGAACGCAACGCGCGCACCGTCACGCTGACCCGCGACGCGTTCGGCATCAAGCCGCTCTACACCGCCCAGGTAGCCGGCGGCATGGCTTTCGCCAGCGAGCCGCGAGCGCTTCTCGAATCCGGTCTGGTCGCCCGTAAGATTCGCGTCCGGGCGCGGGAGGAGTTGTTGCAACTCCAATTCACGACCGGTGCCGATACGATCTTCGAGGGCATTCAGCGCGTCCTGCCCGGTGAAACGCTAACCTGCTCGGAAGGCCGCATCGTCGATCGCCGCCGCATCGCCGCGATTCCCGAAGGCGCGCCGGAAACCATCGACGAAGATGCGGCCTTGAAACGGCTGGATCGCGCGCTGGAGGAAAGTGTCGATCTGCATCAGCGCAGCGATGTGCCGTACGGCATGTTTCTGTCGGGCGGTATCGACAGTGCCACGATTATAGCCCTCATGGCACGATTGAACAAAGATCCCGTCGTGGCCTTCACCGCCGGCTTCGACACCCCCGGTGCGGCGGACGAACGCCAGCATGCCGAAACGGTTGCAAAAGCGGTCGGCGCGGATCACGTATCGATCGAAGTGAACGAGAATATGGTCTGGGATCACCTGCCCGAAATCGTTGCTTGCATGGACGATCCCGTCGCCGATTACGCGATTATTCCGACATGGTTCCTCGCGCGTCGCGCGCGCCAGGACGTGAAAGTCGTGCTGAGCGGCGAAGGCGGGGACGAGATATTCGGCGGTTACGATCGATACCGCCGTGCCATGCGTCCGTGGTGGATGGGCGGGCAGACACCTTGGTCTTTCGGCAGTTTCGACAAGGTGAATGTGCTGCGGGAAAAACCGTTGGGTTGGCGCGACGGCATGGCGGCGGCCGAGGCGCGGATCGCCGAAAAGGGATATTCGCGGCTTGTTGCCGCGCAAGCACTGGATATCGAGGATTGGTTACCGCACGATCTGCTGCTGAAGCTGGATCGCTGTCTGATGGCGCACGCGATCGAGGGACGCACGCCCTTCCTCGATAAAGGCGTCGCCGAAGCCGCGTTTCGCCTGCCCGATGGGCTAAAAGTGCGTGGCGGCATGGGCAAATATATTCTCCGCAAATGGCTGGAGAAGAACCTGCCGATCGCCCGGCCTTTCGCACCGAAACAAGGTTTCACCGTGCCGGTTGGGGAATGGATCAAGGGCCGCGGCCCCGAACTCGGCAAACTCGTGGCCGCGCAGCCGGGCATTCAGGAAATCGCGCACCCGGATCGGGTAGCGGCGCTATTCGGTAATATCTATCGTTGGCGGCAAGGTTTTGCCTGTTGGAAGCTGCTTTTCTACGCGCTCTGGCACCGCCGCCACATCCTCGGCCTCGAACCCGTCGGCGACGTTTTCGCGACCCTATCCGCGCGGTAACGCCCCACGCTCCTGCGCCGCGCGCAATAGCAGCGGATGATGCTTATGCGTCTGCGAGAGCATGCGCGATGTTTTTGTGTGCATGTCGATATGTTCGCGGGAAAACAACACCCCGCCCGGCGGCGTCCAATCGACCGTTGCGATCGTCGGCTTCGGCGCATCGATCCAGCGCAATTGCTGCCACACCTTCAGGGCCGGATTGTGCCACGACAGGTAGCCGCCTTTGAGGATACGGCGCGGTTCCTTCAATGCGCCGGTATAGCTGTATTGGGTCCCCGGTTTCGGCGCCGCGTCGAAAAAATGCGGAGTGTAGAAATCCGAGACCGGAATTCCGTCGATCGTATAGCCGTGATCCGGGCTTTCGCTGGGGTCGCAAACCTCGACCAAATAATCGAACGTGCCGGGTGCGTCGAAGATTTTGCCGTTCTTCACGCCGACCGCTGGCCCTGCGATCGTCAAGCGCAACGTCGGATCGACCAGCATTTCCAACACCTCGTGGCTGACCGTGATCATCCAGGCGTCGCCTTCCTCCATATGCACCTCGGCGAACGGCAGACCGGTGTCGTCGTTATGGGTGCCTTCCTTGCCCGGCGGTAGGTTGGCGCCGATGTAAACCGGCATGGTCGTCGGTGGAATCTTGGCGTCGGCCGCCATAACAACGACGTCCGCATCGACATGCGGCCAAAATGGCTTGAGGTGCCGGTTGGCTTGGATTTTTAGCGCCGCCGCCACCGCTTCGAGCTTCGGCCTACCGATCGTGCCGGTCTTGTCTACAAGGGCAACGGTTTGCTCGGCCATGGCTCGTTCCTGTTCGGCGGTATTCGATACCGATGTGCGACCGCATCGGCGTGTTGGCAAGAGGTGGAGCGATGCTCAATCGATTCGGAAATGTCGGAAAACCGCGATTTTCAGGACATCCAGTACGAAGGCGAATCCAACCGTTGCCGCGCACAACGCCAGCACGATCGTGGCTGGTAACGCTGCCATCAGGATGCCGCCGAGCGCGCAGCCCGCGACGACCGCCAAATTCGCAAGCGACGCCAGCAGCATGATCGGCGCCGGGCGCGAATCCCAAAAATGTCCGCGCTCGCGCATGACATAAATATTGGCC
>JBAXFK010000248.1:0-6702 GCA_037139955.1 Rhodospirillales bacterium | reverse complement strand
GGTATTCTGACGCATACTAGCCTGATGGTCGCCGCCCCCGCCGCCGCCGACGCCGTCCGCCGCGCCCGATCCATGCCCGGACTGAAAGTCGGGCTGCATTTGGTGGTTATCGAGGGGCCGGCCATTCTACCGCCAGCCGCGATTCCCACGCTGGTCGATGCCGAGGGGCAATTTCCATCCGACCAATTGCGGTTGGGGGTGAACTATTTCTTCCGCCCCAGGGTGCGCCGGCAATTGGCGGCAGAAATCCGAGCGCAATTCCAAGCCTTCGCCGATACCGGGTTGGATTTGGATCACGCGAATGCGCACAAACATATGCATTTGCACCCGACCGTCGGCGCGATGCTGGTGTCGATCGGGCGAGAATTCGGTCTTCCCGCCATCCGTATACCCGCCGAACCGCCGCGCATCATGGCTCGGCTCGGCGTCCGGCAAGGCATTGGCGCGTGCGCACTTTACGCCTGGACACAATTATTGCGAGCCCAGGCTCGATCTGCTGGCATCGCAACAAACGATCATTGTTTCGGTTTAGCGTGGAGTGGACATATGACCGCCGATCGCGTGCGGTCGCTGCTGGAGGTACTGCCGGACGGGTTTTCCGAGATTTATTTCCATCCAGCGACGAAACAAGATGCGCCGCTGCGGCGGTTGATGCCGGATTACGCACATGCGGCGGAACTGGACGCCTTGTTGGGGTGCTATCGGTTGGACGGCCGAGCAATTTCTCACCGCGATCTCGGGGGAGGATAAAGCCGCAGGAAGCACGAAAGCTATTGCGCCACGGCCCCTTCGACGCACACAATCCCGCTAGCAAAATAACGGGAGGCAAAGAATGAAAAGACGGCACTTGCTTTTGGCGACAGCGCTCGCCGCGACCTTGATAACAGGCGCTGCGGGCGCGGCCGATACACCTGGCGTCACCGCAACCACGATCAAAATCGGCAACACCAGCCCCTATAGCGGCCCCGCCTCTACCTATGGGGTGCTGGGCAAACTCGAAGCCGCGTTTTTCGGCATGGTAAACGAGCAGGGCGGCGTCGGCGGGCGTAAAATCGATTACGTTACCTTGGACGACACCTACAGCCCGCCCAAGACCATGGAGCAAGCCCGTCGTTTGGTGGAAGAAGACCAAGTCGCGTTTCTGTTTGCCACGCTCGGCACCCCCACTAACAGCGCCATCGTGCGCTATATGAATCAAAAGAAGGTGCCGCATCTGTTCTTGGCGACCGGGGCGGATAAATGGGGCGACTACAAGCAATACCCGTTCACGATCGGCTGGCAGCCGTCGTACCGGACGGAAGCACAAATCTACGCCAAGTATATCCTCAAGGAAAAGCCGGCGGCCAAAATTGCCTTGCTCTACCAAAACGACGACTTCGGCAAAGACTATCTGCTCGGCTTAAAAGACGTGCTGGGCGCAAAATTCGACAAGATGGTGAGTGTCGCGACCTACGAAGCGACGGACGCCACGGTGGATAGCCAGCTCAACACACTGAAAGCAACCGGAGCCGATACGCTCGTGGTGGCAGCACTGCCGAAAATGTCGGCACAGTCGATCCGCAAGGTTCACGACCTCGACTGGCATCCGTTGTTCTTCATGTCGAACGTATCGATTTCCGTCGGCGCGGTCATGAACCCAGCCGGGGCCGAGAACGGCATCGGCATTATCAGCGGCGCGTTCGTGAAGGATGCCTCCGACCCGACATGGGCGAACGATCCCGGCCTGAACGAATGGCGCGCATTCATGAACAAATACATGCCGGGCGCCGATCAGAACGACAACAACTACATCGTGGCCTATGGCTTCAGCAAAACGATCTTGCAAGTATTGAAGCAGTGCAACGGCGACTTCTCCCGCGAGAACATCATGGCGCAGGCTAATGCTTTACATGGGTTCGAGGTTCCGGTGCTGCTCCCCGGTATCAAGATCGATACTGGCCCCACCAACCATCACCCGGTGCGGGCAATGCAACTGGAGAAGTGGGACGGGAAAAAATGGGTACTGTTCGGGGACGTCCTCCAGGGCGATCCGTCCTAGTGCGTTAGCCCCTTTCCGCAAGGGAAGGGGTTGCTACACCGCCGATCGGACAGCCATGACAGGCTCGCGACGGCGGCGGGCAAAGGCAACCCCGAGCCCGCCAGCCGCGACGATTGCTACGCTGCCGGGTTCGGACGTGGAAACGGCGGTGCCGTTATCGAACGCGATTACGCCGATGCAGGCACAGCGGTTCATCCCGCCGAACCCGGTGACGGTGAGCGTCTCACCGATGGTTACACCGTCGATATTGAAGAAAGTCCGGTCCGTGATCTTGTCGTCGACGGTGCCGGAGAACGTTACTTTTGGCGCCCCGGTGGCGCCAGTACCGGACAATTGGACTCCGCTCCCGCTCCACACCGCGCCGTCGATGTTGTCGGTCGACAGCCCGATTTGGATCGGCGAAGGCACAGTGCCGATCAGGGTCACGGTAAAATCCGTTGCCCCATTGCCCGTACCGGGGAACGGGTTTCGCGAACCGCCCCGGGAATGCCGGAGGCCCTAGAGCGTGATATTCTGATGTTGACTCTCGTTTTAGGCTTCCGGCGCGGCTGATTTTTCGATTCAAGATGCTGGCTGGGATGGAGGCCAGCCAGAATGGGACGTCCGTATTCCCTTGATTTACGTGAGCGCGTGGTCAGTGCCGTTTAGGACGGGATGAGTGAGGTGGTCCCCGAAAATCGGACAGGTGCTTAAGCTTGGTTCGCCATGAGAAGGACGGACCCGATGACGGTCAAACGGCAGCGTTACGGAGCGGATCTCAAAGCGAAGGTTGCTCTTGAGGCGATCCGTGGGGAATTGACGACCTCGCAACTGGCCAGCAAGCACGGTGGGCACCAGACGATGATCAATGACCGGAAGCGCCTGGCGATTTCGGGGCTGGCGTCGCTCTTCGACGGCAAGGGGGCGGAAAGACCACTGCTCGGGAAGGCGAGGTGGAGAAACTGCACGCCAAGATCGGGCAACTTCTGGTGGAGCGGGATTTTTTGGCGAAAGCCTCCGGTCGATGAGCCTCGACCGGAGGCGCCAGATGATCGATCGGGACCATCTGCGGCTTTCCGTGGTTCGCCAGTGCGAGCTGGTGTCGATCGACCGGTCGGGGCTGTACCATGAACCCGCCGGTGAAAGCGCGCTGAACCTGGCATCGATGCGGCTGATCGACGCACAGTTCATGGAGACACCCTGGTATGGATCGCGGCAGATGGCGCGGCATCTGCGTCGTGAGGGTCATGAGGTTGGCCGCAAGCGGGTACGCCGGCTGATGGCGGCGATTGGCCTTGTGCCGATCTACCAACGTCCGCGCACGACGGTGCCGCACCCGGAGCATCGGGTCTACCCGTATCTGCTGCGGGATCTGACCATCGACCGGCCGAACCAGGTGTGGTGCACGGACATCACGTACATACCGATGCGGCGCGGGTTTCTGTATCTGGTCGCGGTGCTGGACTGGTGGACGCGCAAGGTGCTGTCCTGGCGTGTATCGAACACCATGGATGTTGGGTTCTGCATCGAGGCGCTGGAAGACGCCTTGGCCTGTCACGGCCGGCCGGAGATTTTCAACTCCGACCAGGGCAGCCAGTTCACCTCGCCGCAATTCACCAAGGTCTTGCGGGACGCCGAAATACGGATATCGATGGACGGTCGCGGCCGTTGGATGGACAACGTGTTCATTGAGCGGCTGTGGCGCAGTCTGAAATACGAGTGTGTCTATCTGCACGCGTTCGAGACCGGCTCGGAGCTGCGCGGCGGCCTGACCCAATGGGTTGGCTACTACAATGCCCACAGACCCCATTCCAGCCTGGGCGGACGGACACCCGACGAGGTCTATGCGGCCGGGTTGGCGGGCAATGGGTTCGACGAGAGATTGGCGGCCTGAGGTGAACCAGAACCAAGCTTAGCAAGGCCGCCAAACTGTCCGACGAATGGCGACCACCTCAGCCCGGCCCACGCGTCCGTTCCTTCCCTGGCTCTAATCTCAGGCGATCTAAGCGGGAGCCGATCGTAGGCAATGAACCGCCGTGCCGATCTGGATGCGAGTCCAAGGCAATCCAGCGGTGAATTTGTGCGAGTTTGTCAACGGCGGTCGGAATCTAGGCCAGCGCGGCGGCGCAAAAGCAGGCCAGTGGTGATGCGGCGGCGTGATGCGACAAGGGGCCCGATCGGGCCCCTTGCGTTGAATCTCGGCTGGGCCTGGGATCAGACGGTGGTGATCTCGCCGGTCTCGTGATCGACCAGTTCGGTGGCGGCCTGGTTTTGCTCCGCCCTTGCGGTGGTGCGTCGGCGGCGGGCGGATTGTTTGAGGCGATAGCTGTCGCCGTTCATGGCGAGGATGCTGACGTGGTGGGTGAGGCGGTCGAGCAGGGCGCCGGTCAGGCGTTCGGAGCCGAGCACCGAGGTCCAGTCCTCGAACGGCAGGTTGGAGGTGACGATGGTCGAGCCGCGTTCGTAGCGCTGGGAGAAGGTCTCGAACAGCAGTTCGGCGCCGGTGGACGATAGCGGCACGTAGCCGAGTTCATCGATGATCAGCAGCTTCACCGCCTGCAACTCGCGCTGCAGCCGGAGCAGGCGACGTTCGTCACGGGCCTCGAGCAACTGGGTGACCAGGGCGGCCGCGGTGGTGAAGGCGACCGTGAAGCCCTTCTGGCAAGCCGCCAGGCCGAGTGCCAGGGCGACATGGGTCTTGCCGGTGCCGCTGTTGCCCAGGGCGATGACGTTCTCGCGCCGGACGATGTAGTCGCAGCGTGCGAGGTCGAGCACCAGCATTTTGTTGAGGCCGGGGATGGCAGTGAAGTCGAACGTCTCCAGGCTCTTCACCGCCGGGAAGTGCGCCGCCCGGATGCGCCGCTCGACCGTCCGCCGTTCGCGCTCGATCAGTTCCAGTTCGACCAGGCGCAGCAGATAGCGGGCGTGATCGACCCCGTCGCGGGCGCATTCGCGGGCGACCTTGTCGTATTCGCGCAGCACCGTCGGCAGCTTCAACTGCTTGAGGTGGTGGGTGAGCAGCACCTGCGGCGTGCCGCTCGTCGTGCCCGCCGGCATCGTCGCCTCGGTGGCGCCGGTCATGGCGTCATCTCCGCCATGAGCATCGCGTAGTCGGCCGCCGACGTGGTCCTGACTGTCAGCTGCGGCACATGTGGATAGGCCGCGAGATCGAGGCGCACCGGGCGACGCTCGATCCGCGCCAGCGCGATCAGCTTGATCGCATCGAAGCCGATCGCCCCCAGCCGGATCGCCTCGCCCACCGCCGCCGTCACCATCTCCGGCGCCATCGCCTCCATCAGCCGCAGCACCTGGATGAACTCGCGCTTGCCCCGGTTGCCCATCCGCGCTTCGAGCAAGTGGCGCAGATGCTGGAACACCTCGGGCAATTGCCAGCCCTGCAGCGCCCTGGCCTGGTCGAGCGCGTTCGGCTTGGTCTCGATCAACGCCAGATAGTGCAGCGGGTCCGCCACGAACGCGCCCTCGCCGTAGCAGCGCGGATGGCGCGCGATCTCCTGCCCGCCGCACAGGATCACCACCGTCTCGACGAACCCCTTTACCAGCACGCCCTGGAAGCCATACGACGTCGGCACCGAGTAGTCGTTGCCACGGTAGCGCACCAGCGCTGTCGACGACACCCGCGCCGCCCGCTTCTCGCACGCCTCCAGCGGCACAGCCGGAAGGTCGCGCAAGGCGGCAACGTCGGCGGCCAGACGCTCACCGATCGTGGTGGCGTGCCGGCCGGCACGCTCCGCCTGGCGGGCCAGGCAACGCCGCGCCAGCATCGCGTTCAGATCATCGAAGCTCGCCGCCACCGGTAACGGCGTCATGAAGTTGCTCCGCGCATACTTCACCAGCCCCTCCACCTTCCCCTTGTCGTTGCCTTTGCCCGGCCGCCCGAAGCGGTCGCGGAACAGGTAATGGCTGACCAGTTCAGTGAATGCCCGGGTCCGCTCGCGCCGGCCATCGCCGCAGATCTTGGCGACCGCGATCTTGGTGTTGTCATACAAGATCGACCGCGGCACGCCCCCGAAGAAACCGAATGCCGCAACGTGCCCGTCGAGGAACGCCTCGGTGGTCTCCCGCGGATACGCCTTCACGAAGCAGGCGTCCGACTGAGGTAGGTCCAGGCAGAAGAAATGGATCTTCTGCCGCACGCCCCCGATCACCCCAACCGCCTCGCCAAAATCCACCTGCGCATGCCCCGGCGGGTGCGACAGCGGCACGAACTTCTCCCGCCCGCGCGCACGGCTCAGCCGGACATAGTCCTTCACCACCGTGTAGCCGCCACCATACCCATGCTCGTCGCGCAGACGTTCGAAGATCCGCTTGGCCGTGTGCCGCTGCTTCGCCGGCGCCGTCACGTCGGCCGCCAGGATCGCGTCGATCATCGGAACCAACGGACCCAGCTTCGGCTTCGCCACCGGCTTCACCCGCGTGTAGCCGGGCGGCAGCGAGAACCGACACATCTTCGAAACCGTCTCGCGGCTCAGGCCAAACACACGAGCCGCCTCGCGTCGGCTGTTCCCATCGTTGAACACAAACCCACGAACCGCTGCATAGACCTCCACGGCAAACATCCCCGGCCGACCCCAAAGCAGTCAGCCTACCAACTGGACGGGTTTTACCCCGCCGCGCTCAGCACAACGCCGGCGCTCCAATGGCTGGGTTTGTCACCGCCGTGCACA
>JBAXFK010000247.1:0-6762 GCA_037139955.1 Rhodospirillales bacterium | reverse complement strand
TGAGCGAGCTTAAATTGCCGAACCCGGTGTATCAAAGTCGTTGACACGTTCCGCCTTGCTATAGAGGGCTTCGCCATCGATCCCTTGGCGAACCATCGCCGCTTTCCAGTCGACGACCGCCGGCTCGATCGCTTTTGCCATCTCCGTACGCTCCTCTGCGGTCAAATCGCGATAGCTGTATTTCGGGTCCACGCGCATTTTTGCCCGAGCGACCGCTTCGGCATCGTCGCGCAGTTTGGCATTGCCTGCCACGAACCCGCCGCTGTGTTTTTCGATCACCGCCTGCAAATCCGGCGGCAGTGCGTCCCATTTTGCTCGGTTCATTACCACCATCAGTGCGGGGGCCGCGAAATTGGCATCCACCAGCACGTCCACCTGATCTGCGAGCTTCTTGTCGCCAGCACCCTTGGCCGTGGTCAGCGAATCCCACCCGTAGGTTATGGCATTGATCGTTCGCGTTTCCAGCATTTCGCCGATGATATCGACCGGCACGCCGACCGGAATCGCCCCGAGACGCGAGAGCGCGAGCCCGACCGTCGGGCTGGGCGTGCGAATGCGCAGTCCGCGCAAATCTCGTAACTGGGCGATCTTTTTGCCGTTGGTGAAAATCCCGTACGGCGGCAGCGTGTAAAGACCCAATACTTTGACCGCCGCGTAGTCGGCGGCGATATCGCCTTCTTGAAACAATCGCCACATCGCCTGCGTTCCGGCGACCGCGGAATCGAACATGAGCGGCAGTTCCATCACCGAGGACCGAGGAAACCGGGCTGCATTGTAATCTTGCACGGTCGAAGCGATTTCGATGTCGCCGCGCTCGGTCATATCGAACAAATCGGCGGGTTTACCGTAACCGCCCATGGGCTTCAGCGCGACCTCGATTCTGTGGCCGGACTCCTGTTCGACTGCCTGCGCGAATGGCACCAAGATTTGTTCGTACGAAGCAGTACCGGCGATATTGATGGACGCAAACCGCAACGTAAATTCGGCGGCATGCGCCGATCGACCCGGCGACAATCCGGTGCAGCAAAGAGCCACCAAAAATCCACCGAGCATTTGTCTGTATGTCATTGGACCGTTTCTCCTTAAGGTGGAGACAGTATCCAGACAAATTATTAACAAATAGTTAAGAAATCGGGCCTATAGCAAAAATATATTCACCCGCGCGGATCAACCCATCACCACTTGGATCGGACCTGGCGCATCCGCAATCGTCATGCGCGTAAAGCCCGCCTTGTCGCCATCGGTCTGCACCGGCACAGGGCTGTTACCGACGAACTCCACCCGGTTGGCTCTGATATGGCGCACGCCAGGCGCTCGGCCCAAACGGTGCAACGGCAGCATTGCGCCATACAGAAGCGCGAAGCCCGGCCCCGCACGATCGAACAGCACCACCGAGAATCCCGGCTGCCCGGGGTCGGCGTCCGGCGCCAGCAAATACTTGCCACCGTAGAGGCGCCCCTTGCTAACGATGACGCTCGCGGCCTGCGTATCGGTGCCGTCGAGGCGGAGCAGGATCGGTGTACAATCGTATTGCATCGATTGCCGCAACGTCTGCACGACATAGGCACCACGCCCCAGAATCCGTTTCAACGGCAACGGCAACGTATGCACGATGTGCGCGTCGAAACCGGCCCCCAGCATCTGCACGAATAGCCGGTGCGCCCCTCCCTGGCTGGCGATCCCCGGCCAGATGGATTGCGTGCGCCCGAACGCCAAGGCCGCCGCCACTGCGCGCGGCGCGAACGGCAGGTTCAGCTCGTGAGCCAGCACATTGGCGGTGCCGAGCGGGATAACGCCGAGATCGGTTGCGCTGCCCATAAGGCCGTTGGCGACCTCGGCAATGGTGCCGTCGCCACCGGCGGCGACCACCAGTTTCTCGCCCCGAACAGCAGCCTCCCGCGCGAGGTCCTCGGCGTGTCCGGCGCGAGCGGTTTCCATCAGATCGACGCGCACCCCGTTGGCGACCAGCACATCGAGCACGCGCCAAAGCAGCGTCGCCCGCCGCCGGCCGGCGGTCGGATTAAACACGATCAGCACGGATGGGACCCGGGGAGCATACGAATCGGTTCCTACTGGACTGTTAAACCGTGCTTGTGCACCGGTTTGCATGTCAACCGGATGACCGACAATTGACAATACCATAACATTGAACAAATGCCACGCATGAACGTCTCGTAACTTAACGATCGCTTTACATCGGCGGATTCGGCACTATTGCATCCGTCCTGCATGAACGTTCTGAACAAATTGGCCTCGGGCCGCGACTACCGATGCGTCTTCATATCGGACACGCATCTGGGCACCCGTGGTTGCCGCGCTGAATTTTTGGCGGATTTCCTCCGCCGGACCAGTTGCGACAGTCTTTATCTAGTCGGCGATATCGTCGACGGATGGCGGCTGCGCAAATCGTGGTACTGGGACAAAAGTCACGACGAAGTGCTGCGTCAAATTTTGTTAAAAGCCCGGACCGGTTCGGATGTCGTCTACATTCCCGGAAATCACGACGAAATGTTTCGCGCGTGGTTGCCTCTCGATTTGGAGATCGCCGGCATCGAACTGCGCGCCGAGGCAACCCACATCACCGCCGACGGCAAACGCTTGTTGGTAACGCATGGCGATGCGTTCGACAGCGTGGTGCGCTATGCTAAATTCCTCGCGGTTTTGGGCGACAGTGCCTATACATTCGCACTGATTGCCAATCGCTGGTTCAACGCGATACGCCGACAATTCGGCTACCCCTATTGGTCGTTGTCCCAATGGCTGAAGCGTCAAGTCAAGGGCGCGGTCAAAGCGATAGATCGTTTCGAAGCCGCCCTCGCGAACGAAGCACGCCGACGCGGCTTCGACGGCGTGGTCTGCGGTCACATCCATCATGCGGAAATGCGGGAGATCGATGGCGTGCTGTATTTGAACGACGGCGACTGGGTAGAAAGTTGCACCGCTTTGGTCGAGCACCACGACGGTCGCCTGGAATTGATCGAATGGGCCACGCTGAACCGCCTGTCGTTTTTCCAGCCGACACAAACACGGATTCCGGCCGCTGCCTGATTCAATCCCCCACGGTTTTCTCGCGGATTGCGCCGAAATGTTGCCAGCCGCGCCCTCGCACCGGATTTTGATCGTTTCGGATGCCTGGCAACCCCAGGTGAACGGCGTCGTCCGCACCCTAACCACCCTGGCCGACGAATTGCGGGAGATGGGACACGAAGTGGACGTGATCGGTCCCGACCGCTTCCGAACCATTCCATGCCCGACCTATCCGGACATTTCGTTGTCGGTGCTACCCGGCCGACGCCTGATCCGCATGATCGAGGCCTTTCGACCCGACGCCCTCCACATCGCCACCGAAGGCCCCCTCGGCCTCGCCGCTCGGCGTTGGGCGAAACGAACCGGATTCGCATTCACCACGGCGTTTCACACGCGGTTCGCGGAATATGTGAAAGCCCGCACCGGCATCCCCGTACGCCCGATTTACGCCTGGATGCGCCGCTTCCATGATGCCGGACACGGAACGATGGTCGCAACCGCGTCGTTGCGCGACGAATTGGCCGAGCGCGGTTTTCGCAATATTCGACCTTGGTCGCGCGGCGTCGACCTGTCGCTGTTCAAACCCGACCCGCGGGAGGAATTCGACCTGCCGCGCCCCATCTTCATCCATATCGGCCGTATCGCGGTAGAAAAGAACATCGCAGCCTTCCTCGATCTAGATTTACCGGGATCGAAAGTCGTCGTCGGCGGAGGGCCGATGCTGTCTAAATTCCAGCGCGACTATCCCGATGTACATTTCACCGGCCCCAAGCATGGAGAGGCATTGGCACGCGCCTACGCCGGTGCCGATGTGTTTGTCTTTCCTTCTTTGACCGACACATTCGGCCTCGTGATCCTGGAATCGCTCGCCTGCGGCACCCCAGTCGCCGCTTTCCCGGTCACCGGCCCCAAGGATGTGCTAACCGGCGCGGACGGGATTGTTGGTGCGGTCGACACGGACCTGCGCGCCGCCGCGATGCGCGCCTTGTCCGCAGATCGTCAAGCCTGCCGGCGCCATGCCGAAACCTATTCCTGGCGCGCCTGCGCCGAGACGTTCCTATCGCATCTGGTCCCCCTGATGGCGGACCGGCAAAGCACCGTGGGGGGCCCATGACCGGAGCATTCGTCGATCGCGCCGCCGAAAGCGGTGTACCGCTGTTCGTCCGCCGCTGGCTGGCGCATCCGCTGCGCATGGGATCGGTCGTGCCATCCTCGGCAACGCTGTGCAAACATATGGCGCGGGTCGGCTGGCCCGAGAACGACGGGGTCGTGCTGGAACTCGGCGCCGGCACCGGGGTAATCTCCCGAGCGTTCTTGGACGCCGGGTTGGCGTCGGATCGGCTGGTGACGTTGGAAATCGACCCCAATCTAGCCGATCATCTGCGCGGTACGCTGCGCGGCGTCGAAGTGCTGGAATGCGATGCACGTCAGTTGGCGGAGCACTTGCCCGATCGGTTCCAAGGCCGGATCGCGACGGTGGTCTGCGGAATTCCGCTGGTGTTGCTACCGCTGCAAGAGCAACGCCGCTTCGTCGCCGCCATGGCCGCCGTTGCGCCCGGACGCGGCTTTTTGCTGTTCAGCTATTGCATTACATCGCCTTTGCCCGCCACGAAGCTAGGATTGATCGCGAAGCGGGAGGTCTGGACGCCGATGAATCTGCCGCCCGCGAGTATCTGGCGTTACATGCCTGCATAAGCGGTCGATAGGTTTGGCACCGACGGATCGGAGAACGATCGAGCCACCTAGCCTCGGAGAAACCCGGCCGATCCCGGAAATCCTGTTGCCATGACTCCCGCCCGGATTGTAGCTTGCGGTCGCAGCATGGGAACAGACTATGAACGACCTATTCGGTTCAGGTTCCGGCAAGCCCCCAGCCGCTAAACCGGCGAAGGCGCCGGCAACAGCGCGCGCGGCCCGCCCCGCGACGCCGGAGGCCGACGACTACTCCGCCAAAGATATCGAGGTGCTGGAGGGGTTGGAGCCCGTTCGCCGCCGCCCTGGCATGTATATCGGCGGCACCGACGAAAACGCCCTGCACCATCTGGCCGCCGAAATCATCGACAACGCGATGGACGAGGCCGTCGCTGGCCATGCCAGCTTCATCGAAGTCAAACTGGAACCCGACAACTTCCTCACGGTGCGCGATAACGGCCGCGGCATTCCGGTGGATGCGCATCCCAAATTCAAGCACCTGAGCGCGCTCGAAGTCATCCTCACGACACTGCATTCCGGCGGCAAATTCGGCGGCAAGGCGTACGAGACATCGGGGGGCCTACACGGCGTCGGCAGTTCCGTCGTAAACGCGCTATCGGAAAAAATGGACGTCGAAGTCGCTCGGGATCGTGTCTTGTGGAAGCAAAGCTACGCCCTCGGGTTGCCGCAAACCCAGCTGATCGATGCCGGACCGGTGCATAACCGGCGCGGTACGACAATCCGCTTCAAACCCGACACGTCCATCTTCGGCCTGCTGAAATTCCGCCCCGCCCGGCTCTACAAGCTTTGCCGCTCCAAGGCCTATTTGTTCCGCGGCGTGGAGATCCGTTGGTCCTGCGACCCCAGCCTGATCGAGGACGAAACCCCACGCGACTCCGTGCTGCACTTCCCCGGTGGATTGAAGGACAGCCTGGAAGCCGACAGCGAAGGCAACACCCGGGTACTGCCGCAAATCTGGTCCGGGGAGGCCAACCTGCCCGGCGACGCCACCGGCCGCGTCGAATGGGCGGCGATGTGGCTGGAGGGAAGCGACGGCTTCCTACACTCGTATTGCAACACCGTCCCGACCCCGCAAGGCGGCACGCACGAGACAGGATTCCGCAACGCATTGGTCAAAGGCCTCCGCGCTTGGGGGGAGCAACGCGGCAACAAGCGCGCCGCGCAGGTCACCGCCGACGATGTGCTGGACCCCATAGCCGCCAAGCTGTCGGTGTTCATCCGCGAACCCCAATTTCAGGGACAGACCAAAGAAAAACTCACTAGCAGCGAGGCCACAAGGCTGGTCGAAACCGCTTTGCGCGACCGCTTCGACCATTATCTGGCCGGCGATCCCGCCAGCGCCGACAATTTGCTGGCCTTTGTTGTCGAGCGCGCGGAAGACCGCATCCGCCGCAAGGAAAACAAAGACACCGCCCGCAAATCCCCCACCCGCCGCCTACGTCTGCCGGGCAAGCTGACCGATTGCTCCCGCACCAACGTTGCCGAAACCGAAATTTTCCTGGTCGAGGGCGATTCGGCCGGCGGATCGGCCAAGCAGGCGCGCAACCGCGAAACCCAAGCTGTGCTGCCCTTGCGCGGTAAAATCCTGAACGTCGCCAGTGCGTCCGCCGATAAGCTTCGCGGCAACCAGGAACTGAAAGACCTGATCGAGGCCCTCGGATGCGGCGTCGGCGACCGTTTCGATCGCAACAAACTGCGCTACGGCCGCGTCATCATCATGACGGACGCCGACGTGGACGGCGCGCATATCGCCAGTCTGCTCATGACGTTTTTCTATCGGGAACTACCCGAACTCGTGCGCAACGGGCACATCTATCTGGCGCAACCGCCGCTGTACCGTCTGACCCAAGGCGCCAAATCCGTCTACGCAATGGACGACGAAGACCTCGCTCGGAAGACCAAAAAAGAGTTCAAAGCCGGATCGAAAATCGAAGTCAGCCGCTTCAAAGGCCTGGGCGAAATGCCGCCGATGCAGTTGAAGGAAACCACCATGGACCCGTCCAAGCGCACACTGCTGAAAGT
>JBAXFK010000246.1:0-6814 GCA_037139955.1 Rhodospirillales bacterium | reverse complement strand
ATGGGCGTCCGGGGTGAAATCGCTACCCCAGCGCGCGACAAAAGCTGTTTCCCCCGCGACGCCGACAAGGCCGGCGATCCAGGCGCGGCGCGCATATTCGGCGGAGGACAATGCGTCGGCACACCGTTGCAATGCCGCAGCTAAAGTGGGGATCGGCGCGGCGCATTGGGTTTTCAGGATGGCGGGATCGGATTCGTTTGCCAGCGCTTCCTGCCGTCGCCGTTCCAGTAAGGCTTGGCCGGGCCAGTCGGGGTTGGTCGCGATGAAATCGGCGATGGCGAGCGCATTGGCGGTATTCGGGGCGATCAGCCGATAATAGCGGACAATCTTTTGCGCGACGGGGTCGGCGAGATGGGCGACGGTGGCTTCTGCCTCGGCCCAGCGATCGGCTTTGATTGCCGGCACCGGATTGGGTGCTTGCGCGCGCAAGGGGCTTCCAGCGCCGAGCAGCGCCAGACAAAGGAGACTCGAGCGGAGAGCGAAGCGCATGCCGGCCCTTTTAGCTGAAACCGGGCGGCGAAGGAACCTGCGCGCGAATTACCGTTGGGGTAGCCGCTTAGTACCCAAGCCGATGCTTTTCGCCAACGCGGAGCGTGTTTCGGCATAGGCGGGCGCGACCATGGGGTAGCTCCCGGGCAGACCCCAGCGCGCCCGATAGGCGTCGGGCGTTAGGCCGTGAGCACTTTGCAGATGGCGTTTGAGCGTCTTCTGCTTCTTGCCGTCTTCTAGGCACACGATGTGGTCGTTGAATACCGATGCTACGATCGGGACGGCGGGTGTCGGGATAGCGGCTGCGTGCGGTGGGGCGGCGATGGTCTGCGACGCCGTGTCGTCTGCGGTACCGGCCAGTGCATTGTACACCGCCCGAATCAACGCCGGCAGCGCATCGGCATCGACGTCGTTATTGCCCACATGCGCGGCGACAATGCGTACGGTCAGTGCGAGAACAGTCGTGTCGCCGGAAGAATTGTCCATGTCCTGCCCTTTCGACAAATTGGACTTGTCCTATATAAGACGGGCAATCGATCGACGGCAATAGCAGCCCCAAAGTTTATTTGCGAGGACACACATGACTGCAACGCAAGGCAACGATACGATCGCGGCGGATCGGGAGATCGACATTACCGGCGATCTCTGCCCGATGACGTTCGTTCGCACTCGTCTGGCGCTGGACCGCCTCTCGATTGGCCAAATTCTGCGCGTTCGTCTGCGTGGGGAGGAACCTTTGCGCAATGTTCCCCGCACGGCGGCGGAGCAGGGGCATCGAGTAGTATCGTTGGAAACCGACGCCGACGGCGTTACGGTGCTGTACTTGCAGCGGGGGGCATGAGTGCTACCCGCATGACCAGTGCATCGTCGCCGTTGGCATAGTACCGCTTCCGCCGGCCTACTTCGACAAAGCCGAGGTTTGTGTAAAGTTTGCGGGCGCCGGTATTTTCTTCCGCGACTTCTAGGAACATGGCGCGGGCGTCGGTCGCAGCGGCGCGGAGCATCGCGGCGGTTAGCAGATCGCGGCCCAGGCCTTGTCGACGGACTTCGGGCAAGACGCCGATGGTCAGGATTTCGGCTTCGTCCACGATGGTGCGTGCCAACACCATGCCGCCGCGCGCGTCGATGAAGCCGAAGCCACCGGGAAGGCCGACATGCAGGGCGATGACGGTAGCGGACCACACCTCGTCCGGAGGGAAGGCGGCGGCGTGAATCGCGGCCAGCGCTTCGGCATGCGCGGCGGCGACGGGGTGGACGCTCACGCGGCCGGAGGCGGGCGCAAGCCGCCGGCCGGGAGCTTGGCCTCCGGCGGATCCACATACAATGGCTGCGCATCGCGCGGCGGCAGGCGCCCTTCGAAACGGTCGGTTCCAGCGGCTGCCACGGCCCAGGCGGTGGGTAGCCGAACGGCGGTCAGCATGACGTCGTGGTTGCGGGCGGCGAGGCGCGCCACCACCGGGATGGACGCGTCGCCGACGATCGCGACCGGCCCGCCGGGGATCGGCAAAGCGGACAGATCGTATGCGACGACGATGCCTTCGATTTCAAGAAAAACCCGGTCGCGTCGGCTATCGGTAGCACACCATAGAGTGCGACCGGGCAATGGGGGCAGGGTGGCGGCCATAGCCTCCCCCACCGAGACGGCGACGACCGGAATGCCCAGGCCCAGTGCGATCCCGTGCGCCAGCGCCAGTCCCGCTCGTATGCCGGTGAAACTGCCGGGGCCGACGGTGACAGCGACAAAATCGAGCGTGCCGGGGGCATCGTGGAGGACGTCGCGCGCCATCGTCGGCAGCAGCGCGGCGTGTCCGCGCGCCGCATCTCGACTGCGTTCTGCCAACACGATGCCGTCTACCACGACGGCGGCGGAGCTTCGTGCTAGCGCGGCGTCCAAAGCCAGGACGCGACGTGTCATATGAAAACGTCGGCGAGTTGCATCATGCCAGTTGGCAAGCCTCGTCGAAGTCCAGACGCGGCGGGCGCGGTGTCGTCACGCCTTCCGGATCGGCGTGGCCGAGATTGACTAGAAAGTTCGACCGCCAACCGGAATAGGTAAAGAACTCGGCATCGACTTTGGTGTTATCGAAACCCGACATGCCGCCGACATCGAGGCCGACCAGATGCGCCGCGATCATCAAATAAGCGCCTTGCAGCGTGCCGTTGCGGAACGCGGTGGTTGCCGCCAGCGAGTCGTTGCTGGTGAACCATTTTCCGGCATCCGGATTGGCCGGGAATAATTGCGGCAACTTCTCGAAGAATTTCGGATCGTAGGCGACGATCGCGGTGACGGGCGCGGACAGGGTTTTCTCGCGGTTGCCCGACGAAAGCGCCGGCAACAGACGCGCCTTGCCTTCCTTGGAGCGCACGAAAACGAACCGTGCGGGGGAGGCATTGGCCGAAGTCGGGCCGAATTTCAGAATATCGTAAAGCTCACGCAATGTTTCGTCGGAAACGGGTTCATCTTTCCATTTATTCTGACTGCGCGCTTCGCGGAACAGCGCATCGATGGTGGCAGCATCAATCGTCATGGGGGGCTCCAAAACAACACGTCGCGGCCGAGCCTGTCCCGGCCATCTCGTCCAGCATAATGGTGCGCTAGGTGGTCGGGACAGGCCCGGCCAGGACGCGATCTGTTCAGTACATGACCTGTTCGACGGCCGTCACTTCCGGGACGTAGTGCTTCAACATGTTCTCGATTCCGTGCTTCAGCGTCGCGCTGGAGGACGGGCAACCGGAGCAAGCGCCCTGCATGTGCAGGCGCACGATGCCGTCGCGGAAGCCGCGAAACACAATGTCGCCGCCGTCGCCAGCCACCGCCGGGCGGACTCGGGTATCGAGCAGTTCCTTGATTTGGTCCACGACTTCTCGGTCGGCGGGATCGGTATCTTCTTCCGCGTCGGGGTCGTGCCCGCCTTCGATCACTGCACGGCCGGCGACGAAATGTTCCATGATAGCGCCGAGGACTTGCGGCTTCAGTGCCTGCCAAGCGATCTCGTCGGTTTTCGTGACGGTGACGAAATCCCCGCCCAGGAACACACGGGCGACACCGGGCAGCGCGAACAGCGCCAGGGCCAGCGGGCTGCGTCCTGCGGAATCGGCCGAGGCGAAATCCGCCGTGGAGAACCCCATCACGTCCTGGCCGGGGAGGAATTTCAGCGTGGCGGGATTGGGCGTGCCTTCGGTTTCGATGAACATGGGGACCTGCCTGTCGGAGGGGGAGTGGAAACAGGACCGCTGCGGTCCTGGACGGTTAGCGGTTACATCGTGCCAAACGAGGCCGATGGCAAGAGGGGCACGAAAAACATCGTTCGCGTTAACCTTTCCTTAACCGATTCCTGCGCATCATGGCTCGAACGTGCTGCTTTAGGGGTCCTGCCATGCCGCCCAATCGGATCGCCCCGATCCCGACCGAGACGCGGCGCTGATGTCGTTCGCATCGTGGGGATTCCTGTTCGTGTTTCTGCCGATCGCGTTGGCGGGGTACTGGGCGGTCGCGCGGCTTGGGCCCACGGCCGCGATGGTTTGGTTGCTCGCCTGCTCGGTTGCCTTCTACCCCGCCGAGCACCGGTCGTTTTTGGCGGCGTCGATGCTGGCAAACGCGTTACTGGGGCGATGGGTGCGGGCGACCGAGGACACCCCCGCCCAGACAGCGGTTTTGGCGATCGGGATCGGGTTGAACCTTTTGGGGATGGCGATCGGACGGATGGCGGATTCGATTCCGCCGGGGATCAGCTTCATCGCGTTCGGGCAGATCGGTTGGTTGTTGGATCAGCGCGGACGGGCGCGGTCCGGTCTGGAATATCCGTTGTCGATTTTGTTCTTCCCCCATCTCGTCGCCGGCCCGATCCTGCGGCTGCGCGATGTCGAAGCGCAATGCGCCGAACCCAGGACGTGGCGATGCAGCGGTGAGAATCTCGCGGCAGGTGGCACCATCCTGTTGATCGGATTACTGAAGAAAACCTTATTGGCCAATCCGCTCGGATCGATCGTCGCACCGGGTTTCGCCGATCCGGGCGCGCTGGGTTTTTTGGCTGCCTGGGGAACCGTGCTGGCGTGGTCGTTCCAACTCTATTTCGATTTCTCCGGCTACTCCGACATGGCAATCGGCCTCGCCCGGATGTTCGGGGTGCGGTTTCCGGCCAATTTCGACTCCCCCTACAAAGCGCAGAGTATCGTCGATTACTGGCAGCGTTGGCACATGACGCTTACCCAATTCCTAATGAGCACCGTTTACAACCCGCTCGCGATGGCGGCGATGCGCTGGCGCCGTGCGCGGGGGCAGGGCGTCGACCGTGCGGCACAGCGGACGATGGGCGGGTTCGGCACGATGCTGCTGGCGCCGTTGGTGGCGACGATGGGGTTGGCCGGGGTCTGGCATGGGGCGACGTTGCCGTATCTGGCTTTCGGGCTGATTCACGCGGGATATCTCGGGGTTAACCACGCTTGGCGGACTTTCCGGCCGGGGCCTCGGTCGGGCGCATGGCCGGCCGTCTTGGTGCGGGTGGCGCTGACCTATGTCTGCGTCCTGTTAGCGTCGGTGGTGTTTCGGGCACCCTCGTTGGACGGGGCTTGGGCGTTGTTCGCCGGGATGGTGGGGCTGCATCCGGCCAGCCCCTACGCGCACGGTGCGCTGCATACCCTATGGTTGGCGGGCCTGGGTGCGATCGTATGGGGGATGCCCAACACGCAACAGATCGTGGACGGCGCGATCTGGCGCCCCAGCCTCCCTTGGGCAATGGCCGCCGGATGCGCCGTCACGCTGGGGATACTCGCGTTGGGAGGAACGCATGAGTTCGTCTATTTCCAGTTTTGATCTCCGCCGCTATTTCGCGGCAATGGCGGTGACCGCGATTGCCGGTTTCGGGGCTGTCTGGATTTGGGTAATGGCGATGCCCCTGGCGTTCCTAGAATCGGAGTACGCGTCCTGGCGTGCCAAACAAATTTTGGTGGAGCGATGCGACCTGGGCGAGGTCCTAGTACTGGGCGATTCCCGAGCGACGGTGGGGATTATCCCGGCGTTGTTACCGGTGCGTACGACGAACCTCGCGGTCGGGGGCGGGGAAGCGATCGAGGCGCTGGCGATCCTGACCCGTGCCTTGGCCTGCCCCGAAAAGCCCAAGCTGGTGGTGCTGTCGCTGGACGCGGTGCATTTCGCCAAACCCGATTTATTCTGGGAGCGCACGATGCGTTTCGGCTTCCTCAATGCGGCGGAGCTGGCTGAATTGCGCGATATTTCTCAGGCAGTCCAGGATCGGTCGGTCTACGAGGAGCGCCACACCGACGATATCCCGTCTTGGCTGCGGGATCGGCTTTACCTCGTGCATTTCCCGTCCCTTTACTTCGGTAGTCTGATCGAGGGCCGGCTGATTTGGCGCTGGCGGCACAACGAGGCCGGTTTGGCGCGGTCGATTGCCGCGCGCGGGCAGTATTATTTCGGGGTCGACGAAGGCTCCAGCGTCGTGGCGGCAGACGGGAGGTTGCCGGCGTTCCGGCCGTTGCCAGTGCTGGAGCGGTATTTCGGGCGCATCCTCGCGTTGTTGGAAGAACGGGGCATCAGCAGCGTGTTCGTCGCGATGCCAGTGAACGACACCACGGCGCGGGCGATCCGACCGGAGATGCGCGACGGCTTCGCGGCGTGGTTGGCTTCGTTCGAAGCACGGTATCCGGGGTTTCGGGTCGTGGGGCCAGTGGTGCGGGCTTGGGAGGATCGGTGGTTCGGGGATGGGTTCTCGCACCTCAATCCAGCGGGGGCCGAACGGTTTTCATTGCAGTTCGGAGCAATGGGTGTCGAACCGGGGATGCAGGAGATTCTCGGAGTTTTCGGAGACGGTCGCGACCGTGTGGGACAAATATTCCTATCCAACGAAGCTCCGGCATCCCGGATTCAATGATGCTTCACCGGCTGCAAGCCGCACCGCCGAGAACGCAGAACGACGCGCAATAGGGATGGTTCAGCGGCACTGCACCGGATGCTTCCTTCAATGTCCGACCCATTTCGAACCGAGGATCGTACGGCACCAGGGTGCATGCGACCACCGCCGGGGCCGCCGCGCCTTTGCGTTTCACCACCATGCGGGCGGAGGCGCACATGACACCGTCGGGCGATTTATGCAGGATATTCCAGCAGGCGGTGGTGATTTCGGGCACGTCGGACGCTGGGTCCATCTCGGGGAACAGCATAAGCCTCACGGGGTCGGTGGCATCGATCCGTAGGCCCAACGCCGCGAACAAGCCGCTGTAACCGGCACGCAGGCTAGTTTCCGACTCGGCGGTCAATTTGCGGCCGGCTAGATCGAGGGAGAAACCGTTCTGCGCCAACCACACC
>JBAXFK010000245.1:0-6875 GCA_037139955.1 Rhodospirillales bacterium | reverse complement strand
GGCGGGACCCGTTGTCGATCAGGACGACTTCGTAATCTGAGCGCGCGATATCGCTCTGGTATGGCTCCGATAGCGACCGAATCGTCCGTTGCAGTTCCCGCTGCATTTCGTAGCAAACGACGGTCAAATACAGCGTCGGCGTTGTCATGCGTCAATAAGGCCGGCAGCTTGCAGGTCGGCGAGAACGCCATCGATGGTGCGATTGCGCAGCACGATCGCAGCATCGATCTCGGTATCCAGGATATCTTCCAATGCACCGGCCAAAAGCACGGCATCCGCCGAATCGAGACCGTACTCGGCAAGGTTGTGCCTAGGATCGATCTCCCCCGGTTCCATATCCAGCAACGCCGCCACGTGCTCGCGCAGCAATTGAGCAATCTGTTCGGGGTCTCGCATCGAGGGACTTTCGGTAAAAGAACTTAGGTGTGGTTAGCCCTAAGCAAAGGTCGCGGGCAATTTCTTTAAACGCCTCTGGGTGCGGTGAGGCAGCCACTCGGGTTCGTCGGTCAACGGGCGGGGCATCGGCAAGCGCGCGAATGCATCGACCGCCAAATAGGTTTCCAACCGAGCGAGGCCCATCCCGATGCAGTGATGTAGACCGGCGCCGAAGACTAGGTTGCCGGGTCCGGCCCGCCCCAGCAGCAACCGATCCGGATCGTGGTAAATCGCCGGGTCGCGGTTCGCCACGCCGATCATTAAAGCCGCGCGTTGGCCGGATTGGATAGTTTGTCCCCCGATCGCGACATCTTCTGTTGCGAGCCGGGTCACTTGCTGCACCGGGCTGGCAAAGCGGGCGAGTTCCTCGAACGCGTTCTTGCCGGAAATCTCCGCAGCACGCAGTCGCGCCAACTCGGCCGGATGTTGCACCAAAGCCAGCAACGCCGAACCGATCAGCGCCGAGGTCGTTTCAACCCCGGCGAGGAACAGGAAGAAACCGCGCGTCGCGACTTCGAGATCGCCGAGGCCGAATTCCGCGTCGTTCAGCGCGATCATCCGCGACAACGCATCGTCGCCAGGCCTTGTGCGCCGCAGGCGCACCGTGTCGGCCATGATACGCCGTGCCGACGCGGCTTTTTCGTTCATCGCTTGGTAGAAACGGGGCGAGCGCCCGCGATCGAGCGTCAGGGTCAATCGATTGGCCAAATCGACCAGCGCGAGGGCCTCCTCGGTCGAAATACCGAACATATGCGCCATGACCATCGGCGGCAGCAGATCGGCGAACCCGGTCACAAGATCCATCCCGCCATCGCGCCGCGCCGGCGCCAGCAAGCGTTCGGCAATCGCCACGATCGTCGGTTCGTACGACGACAGCGGCCACGCGCCCAGAACCCGCGCCAGAAAACGGCGCTCGATCGTATGTGCCGGCGGATTGCGCAGGAAAAGAACCGATCGCAACACGGCGCTTAGATCGGTCAAATCCCGGCCCGACACCTCGGCGAGCCAGTCCAGCATGGCGGAGACGTCGGACACCGCGAATCGCCGGTCCCCGACGACCAACGAAATATCGCGAAATCCAACCAGAACCCAGGCGCTCTCGGAAGCGCTCCAGGCGATCGGTGCGTGCTCGCGCAACCGGTGCAGTGGCGTATACGGATCTTGCGACGCGGCCAGCGCAAATGTGTCGACATCGCAAACCGGGATCAAGCCGCTTGCTCCATCCCAAGGCCGACATCCTTCAGCGTGCCAGCGTGCCAGCGAGCCACGCATCGCGGCACCGATCGCGCACGACCTTACCGCTGCTGGTGCGTGGCAACGACCAACGCGCCACCAATACGATGTCGGTGGCCCGCAGGCCGTGCGCCTCGGACAACGTACGGACGATCTCGGTGCGAATCGTGGCTAGAAGCGCGGTATCTGTCACGCGCATGCCCAGTTCTTGAAGGATAACGACTTGTTCGCCGTCGCCGATATCGACCGGGAACGCCGCTGTCGCGCCGCCGGCCAGAGTCGGATGGCAGGCCGCGACCGAAATCTCGAGATCTTCGGCGTGATGCTTCGCGCCGCGCACGATCAGAATGTGTTTGAGGCGGCCGCTAACCGTCAGCCGCCCATCCCGCAACGCCCCCACATCCCCGGTGCGGAAAAACCGATGTTCGGATTCGGTCGCGATGGTCGCACCGAACACCGCAGCGGATGCGTCGGGATCGTTCCAATACCCGCGCGCGATATGCGACCCGGCGAGCCAAATCTCCCCCGATGCGCCGTCGGCGACAGGCAGGCCGGTCGCTGGATCGACAATGCGTAGCACTTGGTCCCCCTGTCCACCGCCGCAATCGACCGTTTCCAGGTTGCGACCGTGCGCGACCCAGTCGCCGGTCGCCAACAATGTTGCCTCGGCTAAACCGTAGCAGGGAAAGAAACTGGTACGGCGAAATCCGGCGGGCGCGAAGGTTTGCCCGAACCGATTCAAGGTGCCGGACCGCACCGGTTCGGCACCGCAAAACGCTAAACGCCACGACGACAGATCGAGCCCGGCCAGCCGAGTCTCGCTCGCTCGTGTCGCGCACAGCGCGTAGGCGAAATCCGGCCCTCCGGCGATGGTAGCGCGATACTGCGCGATCGCCCGCAACCAGCGTTCGGGCTTTTGCATGAACGCCAGCGGCGACATCGCGATAGCCGGCACGCCAAAAGCCAGCGGCGCCAGCAGTCCGCCGACCAAGCCCATATCGTGATAGGGCGGCAACCACGTGACGCTGATGTCCGTTCCGATCCGAAACGCTCGACGGATCATCGCCAAATTGGCGGCAAGATTGTCCTGCCCGACCACCACGCCGCGCGGCGCACTCGTGGACCCCGACGTGAATTGCAGGAATGCAGGGATCGCGAGATCGATCGGCGGTAACGCGCCCGGTTCGATATCGACATCCGCAATAGTGTCGGTAGCAATTTTCGGCGCATCCGAGATCGCAGCCAACTCCGGCGACAATGCCTGCACGGCGGTACACAGGATCGCGGCTGGGCGTACCACGCCGACGATACCCGCCACACGCGCGCCCAGACGCGGGGAAGACAGATCGGGCACAGGAACGGCAATCGCCTGCGCGATCAGACAGCCACAGATCGCGGCGACAAAATCGGCACCGGGCGGATGCGCCAGCAGAACGGGCCGACCGCGCAGCCCGGCGTCCAACAAATGCCGACCGATGGAGGACGCACGACGCAGCAGGTCGGCAGCAGTCCAACGTGTCGCTTCACGCTCACCGCGATCGAGAAAAACAAAAGCTACCTTGGTTGCGCCGGTATGCGATCCGGCAACTTCGAACAGACATTGCGAAAAATAATTACTCGACACCATGTTTCGGTGGGTAGCATTCCGCCGATTGTCGCGTCAAATTGACGATCGAACGTTCTGTCCCGGCTTCCACCCGTTCGCATTCGTACCCACATCGGTTCCAGAAACGGCGCTTGAATTTGTCCCTTCCGCCGCCCCCCGCTCCATCCTCTCCGAAGCAACCGAAGCCGGCCGACGCCGATACGCTTTTGCTCGCCACCTTGTTCGCGGAAGCCGTGGGCGCCGAAAGCATCGAACCCGACGAGAGCTTTCTCACGATCGGCGGGCGCGGAAAGGCCGCGATCTTCCTGATCAACCGCATCCGCGAAGTCTTCGGGGTCGAAGCAACGTCGCGCCTGCTATTTGCCCACCTGACCCCGCGCCGGCTGGCACCCGCCCTCCGCGCTCTGCCGACCGCCCGCGAATTCCGCTGCGATGGCTTCGACATCCGTTTCGTGCGCGGCGCCCGTTATCCCGCCCGCTCGCTCGGCACCATCCTATGCATGCCGCAGCACGACGGGACCGACGCTTACGCAACAACGGTGTCCGCCACGATCCTGCAAGATTTCGATATCTGGTCATGCCGATTCAGCGTGACCGCGCCGGACGATTCCGGGCACGAAGATTGGGTGGATCGCTCGTTTAAGCTAGCGCGTTGGCTCACGTGCGATTGCCCGCTGCCGGTGACCGGGCTACTGGGCTTCTGCATGGGCGGACATCTTGCGTGGCTGGCCGATCGCATCAGGGTCGCGGACGGGCGAGATCCATTGCCAATCGTGAATATCGATAGCGTGCCGCTCGCGCATTATCACGAAGCGATCCGAACGGCCCTAGCCCAACGCATCGGCGACGCCCCGCAGCAAACGCCGTCGCGCATGCTGCTGCTGTACCGCCCGCACTATGGCGGCATCGACGCACTGGTCGATTGCCAAGCCTGCTGGGCAGAATTCGGCGTTCCGGTCATCCCTGCACCGTGCCGGACCATCGCCCATCTCGATCTTATCCGTTACGAGTTATTATCCGTCTACGAGCCCGCGATCGTCGGCTTTTTCGTCGGAAAACCGACACCCATACCGCTCCCGCCGATCGATACGCCGGGCGGTTGGATGTTCGAATTACTGGCCCTAGACGCTCCGCCGACAACCTACGAAGTGTCGGCAGCTCTATCGAAGCTACCGGCCGGGCCGATCGACGACGAGCTGATGCTGGCGATCCTTTGGCTCAGCCTGGCAACCGGGGACCAAGCGATCGCCTTCGGCACGATCGAGCGCATCCTGGCACAGGATCCGAACTATCGGAACGCCGTCTACGCCAAAGTCGCGTTGCTGAACGAACTACGGCGCAACGACGAAGCGGCGGCCATCGCGCGGGACTGGGAAGCGCGAAACCACGCCGATCCGTCCATCGACGAACGCGCCAAGCGCCGCTTCCGTACCGACATGGCATGGAAGAACCGTGTGGGCCTTTATACCGACGCCGAGGGTCTAGAATTGGCGCTCGATGTCGCTGCAAGCCGGGTGGGGGCGATCTAAACGGCCCCGCGCAGTCGCGGATCGAGTACGTCGCGTACCCCGTCCCCCAGTAGATTGAACGCCAGCACGGTGATCGAAATCGCCAGACCGGGGAACAGCACCAACCACCAGGGCGGAATCAATCCGGCATTCAGCGCATCGGATAGCATGTTGCCCCAGGTCGGCGTGGGCGGCGGAATGCCGACACCGAGGAAGCCTAACGACGCCTCGATAATAATTGCAACACCGAGATGGGTGGTGGCGAGAATCAGGTAAGGCGCTATGCATTGCGGCAGGATGTGGCGAAACATCATGCGCGCGTGGGAGGCGCCGAGGCCGCGCGCCGCTTCTACGTATTGCAGCTCTTTCAGCGACAACACCACAGCACGAATCACGCGGCCGCCGAAGGGTATTCGGGTGATCGCGATGGCGAGGATCACCGTGCCGGTCCCAGCGCCGAGCGCCATCGCGATGGCCATCGCCAATATCAAATCCGGAAACGATTGCAGGAATTCCAGGATACGCTGGCTGAAGATATCGAACCGGCCGCCGAAATAGCCGCTCGCCAAGCCCCATAGCGCGCCCACCGTCGTCCCCAGCAACACCGCCGAAACCGCCACCGTCAACGACGCTCGGCTGCCGTGAATCACCCGGCTGAGCGTGTCTCGGCCGATCTGGTCGGTGCCGAACACGTGCTTCTCGTAGGGCGGTTTGGACATCGCGCGAAAGTCGGATTTGACCGGGTCGAACGGGGCAATGACCGGGGCGGTAATCGCCATGATCAGGATCGCCAGCGCGACGACGCCCCAAAACGCCGACATCGGCGCGCGGCGAGCGAAATACAGAATGCCGCGGCCCAGCCGGCCGGGTAGTGTCAATGTCGCGCTCATGCGTAACGGATCCTCGGGTCGAGCCAAGCGATAATCAAATCGACCAGTATATTCAGAACGACGAACACGACGGCATAGAGAAACACAAGGTTCTGCATGACGAAGACATCGCGCTCCCCCACCGCCGAGAACATCGCAGACCCCAGGCCGGGGGTGCCGAATGCGCGTTCCACCGGGATAGAGCCGGCCAGCACGAAGCCGAGCAGAATGCCGGACAGGGTGATCACCGGCAGCAGCGCGTTGGGCAGCGCGTGCCAGATAATGACAAGCCGAGCATTCAGGCCTTTAGCGCGGGCGGTGCGGACGTAGTCCTCACGGATCACTTCCAGCAGGCTGGAGCGCGCCATGCGGGCGATATAGGCCGCCTGCCCCATGCCCAGCACCACGGCGGGGCCGATCACGATCTGGAAATTCGACCAGGGATCGACAAACAACGACGCCCCGGTCAGCGGGGCGCGATACCCGAACCAGAATAGGCTGGCGAGGACGATCAACATTCCCACCCAGAAACCGGGTACCGCAAGACACAGGATGGAGATGAAGCGCGCCACATTGTCCGGCAGGCTATTGGGCCGTAGCGCACTGACGATCGCCACGGGAATGCCGATCAACCACGAAAAGGCGACCGCCAGAATGCCGATCTCGGCGGTCAACGGTCCGCGCCGCCCGATCATTTCGGCCACGCTCTCGGAGCGAAAGAACGAATGCCCGAAGCTACCGTTGGCGATGTCGCCCATCCAGTGGAGATACTGGATATACAACGGATCGCTGAGACCGAGTTGCTTCATGTAGCCGAGGCGATCGGCTTCCGAGAGCTTGGTATAACCTTCCGGCCCGAAGATCGCGACCAGCGGATCGCCCGGGAGAATGCGCATCACCACGAAGACGATGATAGATACACCGACGATGGTGATAAGGCCGAAGCCCATGCGGCGGACGATGTAGCTATACATGCGGACACCGTTCCAAGCACTGTGCGTCCGTGGAACGCAATGCCGGCGTCGGGTTGTCAGCGGGTGCTGTTCGCAGCACTGGCATCGAATGTTCCTCCCTGTCGCGCGGGCCTTTTTTCGGATCGATCGCGTCCGGGCGCCTGCCGGGCGCAGTCTAGCCTCCCAACGGGCTGCGCGGGTAGCCCCCATTTCGAAAGTGTTAGCGCTCAATAGGAATGTCCCCTCCGTGCCCAATTAGAATGTCCCCTTT
>JBAXFK010000244.1:0-6876 GCA_037139955.1 Rhodospirillales bacterium | reverse complement strand
AGCGAGCTTAAATTGCCGAACCCGGTGTATCAAAGTCGTTGACACGTTCCGCCGCCCCGTCTCATGCCCCGCTACCGATGCGCCTTCAGGAACGACTTAACCTGTCGCACCGCGATCGGAATCCGCTCCTTCGGTTCCTTCCATGGGAACATCGTCACCTCGGAGTTCGGTGCGAGCATCACCGTCTCCATCGCAACCGCATAGGGATGCGCCGGCACGTCGTCCGGCATTACCAGCACCGGAGTCGTCACCGTCTTCACGAAATCCCTGGTCACCGTGAACACGAAATCGTCGTTACCGTACATGTTCTTCAGGAACTTCTCGCACTGTTCCATCGTGATCTCGGGTCGCGCGGCGCATAGAGCCGGCGCCCAGTTTTTCATATTGTTATTGTAGAACAGGCCGCGCGCCTCGGGCCGCGAGCCGCTGGGCTGCGCCAACACCGCAGCGATCACCCGCTCGGGGGAACGACGCAGCATGTTCCAGATGAACGGTCCGCCGATGCAATGGCCCATCACCAGGAATTTATCGATCCCGAGATGATCCATTAGCCCCAAATGATCGTCGGTGTAAGAATCCCATGGGCGATCGACTTCGACCGGACCGACGGATTGGCTGCCGGTAGAATTACGAAGATCGAACGAAATAACGCGGTATTCGTCCTTGAACGCCTCGAATACGTTGAACGGGCCATTGACCGTGACATAAGGAATGCGGGCGTTCAAACCGCCGCCGGGGATAACCAACAAGGGTGGGCCGGAGCCGACTTCCTCGTAATGGATGCGAACGTCGCCTTTTTCGTAGAACGGCATAGTTGGTTTCCTTTTCGGTTTAACGCATTGAAGAAACAAAAGCCCGCGCCCGCGCGGCACCCTCGCGCGCCATTTCGGAACACAGGCCGGTATAGGCTGTAGGGTCGAGCAATTTCTGGATCGCGTCCGGCGTCATATGCGCCGTCACCCGCGGATCGGCCGTCAATAGGCCGCCGAACGACACGCCCTGCTCGGCCGCCGCCATCGCCGAATCGTAGACCACGTCGTGCGCATGTTGGCGTCCGAGCGCGGCACCGAGGTCGAGCATGACCGCCTCGGCCATGATCAACCCGCCACCGAGGTCCAAATTCGCCCGCATCCGCGCAGGGTCCAACTTCAACCCGCGCACGACCTCACCCAAACGGGACAGAATGTCGCCGGTCGCGATGCAAGCGCGGGCCTCGGCGCTATCGAACATCAAGCTGGTGGTGCGATCGGCCTCGTGTTCGGTGGTCATTGCTTCCAGTGCCAGCGGCACCAGCGACCGCACTTCGGCGGCGGCAGCGATAATGTCCTGGCACAGCTTGGGATTGCGCTTTTGCGGCATGGTGGACGAACCGACAGTACCGGGGGGGACGGGCTCCTCGACCTCTCCATATTCGGTTTTCATCAGCGTGTAGATTTCCCGGCCGATTTTTCCGCACGTCGCGGCGAGCATGCCGAGCAGGCATATATTCTCACCAAGATGGTCGCCGATCGCGCGGGACGGCACGGTCATGGACCCGAAACCGAGCAGCCGGCCGATCCCTTGCTGCACCGGCGGACCCATTTTACCGAGGGAAGCATAGGTCCCTGCCCCACCGCCGAGCATGGCGATGAAGATACGCGGCGCGGCTTGGCGCATACGCTCGGCATGGCGCAATAACTCGTCGATCCAGACGGCGACTTTATAGCCGAAGGTGGCGGGCACCGCGTGCTGCCCGTGGGTCCGCCCGGCAATCGGCATGTCGGCGCCGCGTTCCGCAAGATCTGCCATGGCGGCCAAAGCCTCGCCGATCAAGCGGAAAAACACTTGATGGGCTTGGTGCAGCACCAGGAGATCGCCGGTTTGGGTGATATTTTGGGTGGTGGCGCCCCAGTGAACCCAGCCGCCGTGTTCCTCCCCCGTGACGCGACTAAGCTCCCAGACCAGCGGCACGATGGTGTGACCGGTGCGGGCGAAACCCTCGTCGATGCGGGCACGGTCCATCAGTTTCAGGTCCGCCGCGCCAGCGATCGCCTCCGCCGCCGCCGGCGGAATAATGCCCAACTCGGCTTGTGCGCGGGCCAGCGCGACCTCCACATCCAACCAAGCCTGCCAACGGTTTTCTAGCTGGTAAAGCGCACGAATACCGGGATCGGATACGCGGGTGGCGGTCGGTAGGGCGTCGCTCATGGCGTATCCTCGGGGCAGTTTCGTTGGGGCAAGACACTAGGCAGCGGCCATCCGGGTGGCAAGGCGGCGTCGTTGTCGGCCGCCCAGCATGGCGCTAGGTTGGGCTAGAATTCACAGCGTGGCCGTAAGGCCGAGGAAACCATGCAGATACGCGCCCCCGAATCCATGCTGCCGCACGTCAACAAAGTGCTCCAGGGCGAGTACGACCTGCCGTATAATGCACCGAACCCGGTCGTGGTCGATCTCGGCGCCAATGTGGGCAGCTTCGCCGCGTGGGCGCTGACCCGGTGGCCAGGCTGCTTCGTGCATTGTTACGAGCCGCTATCGTCCAACTTTGCCTTGCTCAGCGACAATCTGAAAGACGCGATCGGCACGCGAGTGAAGGTGAACAATGTCGCCGTCGGCAATCCCGGCAACACCCGTCTGTATCTCGGTCGCAACAACTGCGGGGAGGCCAGCTTCTTCGACCTCGGCGAGCAGTCGCAAGACTACGAGGATGTCTTGACGATCTCTCCGGCCGACCTGCCAAAGGGACAGGTGCTGAAGCTCGATACCGAAGGATCCGAGTTCGATATCCTTTCGCGTATGACCGATATAAATTACGATATCATTATGATGGAATTCCACGGCGACAACGTGCGGCGCAAGATCGATACGATCTTGGCCGACTACGTTTTGGTCGGCGGCGAAATAACCGGCCCGCACCGTGGCATCCTGAAATACTGCCATCGTCGCCTATTGGCCAACACGGCCGGGGAAGCGCCGATCCCTACTTGACCGGCGCGTAGATGTAATCCTCCCGCACCGCACCGGGTTTGCGCAGGCCGGGGGGCAAGGGCGCGCGAGTGGCATTGACGCCAGCGTGGACATTCAGGGCCGCCTGATCGGCCCAGAGTTCGAGCAGCACCAGCTTGTCGGGGTTTATCGCGCTCTGGAACACTTCGAATTGCAGGCAACCGGGTTCCGGCATCACCTCCGCGCAGCGGCCGCGATAAATGGCGGCGAGTTCACTGCCCTTACCGGGTTCGGCTTCGATCGACACGACGAGACGCACGGGCATGGAAGTTCCTCCTGAATTTCTACTCAAGCTTGCCCCCGCTTTGCCCCGCGTCAAGCAGGGGTTAGGCTGGCACATCGCGACACCAGGGGGTACCGGCATGAAATTCGGCGCATCTATGTTCATCACCGACTATTCGATGGGCCCGGGCGAGATCGCCCAAGCGCTGGAGCAGCGCGGGTTCGACAGCCTTTGGGCGCCCGAGCATTCCCACATTCCCGTGTCGCGCCGGTCGGTATTCCCCAATGGCGGGGAGGTGCCCAAGCACTATTACGACGTTATGGATCCCTTCGTGACCCTGTCCGCCGCCGCCATGGTCACGACAACGTTGAAGCTGGGAACGGGCGTTTGCCTTGTCAACCAGCGCGATCCCATCCAATTGGCGCAGTCGGTGGCCTCGCTCGACCGAATCTCCAACGGTCGCTTCATCTTCGGCATCGGCGTGGGTTGGAACGCCGACGAGATGGAAAACCACGGCACCGTTTTCGCCACCCGTGCAAAATTGGTGCGCGAACGGGTGGAGGCGATGAAGGCGATTTGGACCCAAACGAAGGCAGAATATCACGGCGAGTTCGTGAATTTCGACCCGATGATGGCTTGGCCGAAGCCGGTGCAGAAGCCGTACCCGCCCATCTATGTCGGCGGCGCCTTCCCGCATGCCGCGCGACGAGCGATCCGTTATGCCGATGGTTGGATGCCGCTAGCGGGGTTGATGGGCGAAAACAGCGACGTGTTCAGCATCGTTCCGAAAGCCCGCGCGATGCTGGCCGCCGAAGGCCGCGATCCCTCGACATTCCCGATTTCTCTGACCGCGTCGCCCGAGGACCTCGATCTGCTGAAGCGCTATCGCGATTTGGGGATCGAACGGGCGTCTGTGAGCCTTCCCGCCGGCAATGCCGAAACGGTGCTGCCGATCTTGGATCGCTGGGCGACGCTGATCCGACAAGTTTCGAATTAGGGAGCATACAACATGCATTTCGGCGCATCGATGTTCTTCACCGACTATTCCATGACCCCCGCTGCGCTCGGCCAGGCGCTGGAACAACGCGGGTTCGAATCCGTATGGGCAGCAGAACATTCCCATATCCCACTGTCCCGTAAATCGCCCTGGGGCGGCGGTGGCGATTTGCCGAAACATTACTACGACGTGATGGACCCGTTCGTGTCGTTGACCGCCGCCGCCTGTGCCACGACAACGCTGAATGTCGGCACCGGCGTGTGTCTGATGAACCAGCGAGACCCCATCCAGACAGCGAAGCTAGTGGCGTCGATCGACCAAATCTCCAGCGGCCGCTTCCTATTCGGGATCGGCAATGGTTGGAACCAAGACGAGATGGAAAACCACGGCACCGTCTTCGCGACCCGACACAAGTTGGTGCGCGAACGGGTCGAGGCAATGCGCGCCATCTGGACCCAAACCAAAGCGGAATATCATGGCGAATTCGTGAATTTCGATCCAATGATGACCTGGCCCAAACCCGTACAAAAACCGCACCCCCCGGTCATTGTCGGCGGCGCTTATCCGTATGCGGCCCGCCGTGCGGTGCGGTACGGCGACGGCTGGATGCCGTTGGCGGGGCGACCCGGGCAGTATGGCGATGTCGGCGATTACGTTCCGAAATTCCGCGAAATGCTGACTGAAGCCGGCCGCGATCCCTCGACATTCCCGATCTCGCTGTTCTATGGGGTCGAGGACCCAAAAACCCTGGCAAGCTATCGCGACCTCGGGATTGTTCGCTGCATTGTCAGCCTTCCCTCGGCGACCGAGGATGTTGTGTTGCCGATCTTAGATCGATGGGCAGTGTCGATGCACGCATTTTGAGGCGCAACCGTATCGCCGAGACCGATGCCAGGAAAGGACGCGCCGCCGCGAGGACGGCGACTCCTCAACGCTGCCGCTCGGGCTTTGTCCGTTATTCTCTACCGGAAGCCCGTGGCCGTATCGCGCGCTGCCGATCGAGCAAATACCCAGCCAAAAAATATCGTCGCTGCAAACGCACTCATTGCGTTCATCGTCCAAATCGACGCCGTTTGCTCGACCGACAACGACAGCAGCGGCGCCCCCAACCGCCCCCATGTCGCTAACCAAGCCAACATCGGCAAAGCGGACAGACCCAGCATCCACCAACGCTCATGCCATCGAAACGATAATGCCGCCAGCATTCCGCAGGGAAAAAAAAGCAGCCACACACCGGCGGCTTCACCCAAGATCCAAGACACCGCTAGAATATTCGCCACCCCGAACATCGGCAGAAGGGCACGACCGAGCAACGGACAGTGTCGGGCGATGGGGGGAATCGCAAGGAAAAAAAGACCCGACAGGATATCGGGCGCTTCGATCCAGGCATCCGATCCGACAACGAACCACAAATACAACGGATAACACGGCTGATTCCAAGCCAATACCATGGCGACGAAGTTGCTTGTCGCGACCAGCGGATCGGCATGGGCGCCGTAGTGCGCAAGCCGGGATTTCATCCCGGTAGCGGGCGCAGGCGGTAATGGCTGACACCCCATTCTTCGCCGTCTACGTGGCCGAACAGGCCGGCCGTCGCCAAAAAGAATAAACGCCAACGACGCTTCCAAAGGTTGGCGTCCGGACCGTAAACCGAGCGCAGAACGGTCCGAATTTCGGACTCGTTACGGTCGAAATTTGCCAACCAGTCGCGCGCGGTACGGGCATAATGGCCGCCATTCCAGCGCCAATCCTGTTCTACCTTAAAATCGTTTGCGACGTGACGGATCAAGTTGTGGCTAGGCATAATGCCACCGGTAAAAAAATGCTGCGCAATCCAATCTTCCTTGTCATCGATATCGAACAAATATGGCGCCGATATATGGCTGAAGACATGAAGAAACAAACGACCGTCCGAGCGCAACCATCCGTGGACGCGACGCAGCAGCGCCTGCCAATTGGTCATGTGCTCGAACATTTCGACCGACACCACCCGATCGAACCGGGCATCGATCGAGAATGTGTTCATATCGGCAGTGATAACACGAAGATTGGGCAAGCTGCGGGCGAGTGCCTCTGCTTCGATATAGGCTCGTTGGGACTGGGAGTTCGATACTGCGGTGATACGCGATCCCGGATACCGTTCTGCCATCCACAAACTTAGCGAACCCCAGCCGCACCCGAGTTCCAATACATCCTGCCCATCGGCTAAATCGGCATGATCGGCGGTTCTGACCAAGGCACGTTCTTCGGCGCTGTCCAAGTTATCGCCCTCGCCGTACCAGCAGCATGAATACTTCCGTCGTTTCCCCAGCACCAAACCGAAGAATGCCGCCGGAACCTCATAATGTTGCGCATTCGCTGCGTCCGGTCGCACCGCCACCGGCCGTTCGGCCATTAGGCGGGCAAACGAAACACTTTGGTCGGTGTGGGGCAATTTGCGGCGGGTGCGCTCTACCAGCCAAGATATCCCGGCCGAAGTCATCCCATCCGGCAAAGGCACGCGCTCGATTAAACCGGTCGCTGCGGCAATAGCACTCATAGTGCGGTCCTCTTGAGCAAACGGGGGAAAAATGCGCTCACACGTTGCTGGTAGGCGCGATAGGCATCGCCGCGCGATCGCACCATATGCTTTTCCAGAAATGGAATGCCGGATACGTGGACCAGTAACCAATAC
>JBAXFK010000243.1:0-6934 GCA_037139955.1 Rhodospirillales bacterium | reverse complement strand
GCGGCGGCGGCACCCGCAACGGCACCCCGCTTTACGATTTCGCCAAGAAGCGCATCGTCCACCATCTCGCGCTCAGCACCCCGGTGCGCACCTCGTCTTTGCGCGGCTTGGGCGCGCTGCCCAACGTCTACGCCATGGAATGCTTCATGGACGAACTCGCCGAACGCGCCGGAATGGACCCGGTGGCATATCGACTGTCGCTGCTGTCGGACGCACGCGCACGCTATCTGATCGAGAACGTGGCGGCGCGGTGCGGTTGGGCGGATCGCGGCCCGGTCGGCACCGGCCATGGGTTGGGCCTCGCTTGGGCGCGCTACAAGAACAAAGCCGCTTACGCCTGCGTGGCGGTGGAGTTGGAGGTCGAACGGGAAATCCGGCTCAAGCGTGCCTGGACCTGCGTCGATGCCGGGTTGGTCATCAACCCCGATGGCGCGACCAACCAAATCGAGGGCGGAATTATCCACGCTGCCTCGATGACCCTGAAGGAACAGGTCGCGCTAGACGGCGACGGCATTACCTCCCTCGATTGGGCGTCTTATCCAATCATGACGTTCTCCGAAGTGCCGGAAATCTCCACCGAGATCGTGCATGCCCCCGATTTGCCCACCCTCGGCATGGGCGAATGCACCTTCGGCCCCACCGCCGCCGCCATCGGCAATGCCGTCTACCACGCACTCGGCGTTCGAATACGCGACATGCCGCTGACACGGGAACGGATCGCGGCGGCGCTGGTGAGGTGAGCCAGCCCTCCGACGAATCCCCGACTTGGCGGCGCACCCTGTGGACCATGGTCGCGGTGCAGTTCACCATGAGTGTGGCGTTCAGCATCGTCCAGCCGGTGATGCCGCTGTTCCTGCCGGATCTCGGTGTCGAGTCTGAATCGGCGGTCGACATGTGGGCAGGGGTGCTGGCAGCGTCTACCTCCTTCGTCGCGATCTTCACCGGACCGTTCTGGGGCAATCTGTCGGACCGTTACGGCCGCAAGATCATGGTATTGCGCTCGACCCTGGGGATTGCGATCTTCACTGGGCTAATGGGGCTGGCTCTCAGCCCCTGGCATATGCTGGCACTGCGCTCCGGCATGGGCGCGCTAGCAGGTTTCAGTTCCGCATCGGTCGTTATGGTCGCGACCCAGGTGCCGGAAAAGCGGATGGGCTACTCGCTCGGCTGGATGAGCACCGGCCAGTTGGTCGGTTCCCTGCTCGGTCCCCTGATCGGCGGCGCCATCGCGGACCTATCCGGCAGCTACCGCCTGCCATTCTACACCGCCGGCACGATCTGTCTGTGCGCGTTTTTCCTCACACTGCTGGTACCCGAGCGATTTACGCCCCCCGCCGAATCCGGCCGCAAAGGCGGATTGATCGCGAACTTGTCGGCGTTGCTGCGCGCCGGAGGGCTACTGCCGGTCATTATGGTCATGACAATGGCCCAGTTCGCCACCCAGGCGGTGGGGCCGGTAGTCACGCTCTATGTCCGAGGCATGCTCGGCAACCGCCCGGACATCGCAACCCTCGGCGGATTGGCCTTCGCCGCCACCGGGCTTGCCGGCGTTCTGGCAGTGCCCTTCTTAGGCAAGCGCGGCGATACCTGGGGCTACCGCAAGGTCCTCATGCTGAGCCTCGCCGGCGCCGCCCTGTTCTCCGCCCCGCAAGCCCTACCGCTCGGCTACACTGCCTTCGTGATCGAGCGTTTCGGGCTCGGCCTGTTCATCGGCGGCGTGCTGCCGGCAGCAAATGCGCTGGTAGGGCGACTGGCAAACCCGGCACAGAGGGGGCTGGTGTACGGTATGACCTCGTCCGCGTATTTCCTCGGCAATACGCTGGGACCGCTGATGGGCGGATCGGTCGCGGCGACGGCCGGCATCCACTGGGTGTTCGCGGTGACAGCGACGTTGCTGACCATGAATCTGGTGTGGGTGTATCTGAAGGTGCCGGAGTTGACGGAACGATCGAACTGAAGGGCCCGTAGCGCTGAAGGACCGATAAGTGGAGGGGCTTCTGTTGCCCGGTGCCCCCCCGAACCGCGCGTGTCACAGCTGTTTAGGCTGCGACCGCGAATGCCTCATGGTTATCATTGGCATTTGTAATATAGCCCGATAACGGCGGTACAATGCCGGGCAAAAGATGCGTCTTTACCACGCGTGTCGAACCTGTGTCGCCCCCATAGCCCCGGATAACAACGGGGAGATATGGTGGAGGCGCCGGGCACTGCCCCCGGGTCCACAACGCTTATTCCACGAACCGTTTATCGCCATAGTCAGCAAGCTGACCCTCTTTATATAGGCTATTGCTGCGCCGAAGGAAAGGGTAATCCAAGGCATGACCTTGAACAAACAGCAAAGCGCCGAGATCGCGGCCGCCCGAGCATCCGTCGCCGAAACCCGCCGCCCCACCGTCCCGGCGCTGGAGGCGATGCTGTACGAAGCCGCGCCCGTGCTCGATCACGGCTTTGTCCGTGTCGTCGATTACATGGGCGACGATTCGGCGATCGTGCAAGCCGCGCGCGTGTCCTACGGCCGAGGCACCAGGCGGGTGCAGGAAGACGCCGGCCTCATTCGCTATTTGATGCGTCACCGCCATTCCACCCCCTTCGAGATGTGCGAGATCAAATACCACGTCAAACTGCCGATCTTCGTCGCTCGCCAGTGGATTCGTCACCGCACTGCCAACGTGAACGAATACTCTGCGCGGTATTCGATCCTGGATCGGGAGTTTTATATCCCCGAACCCCAGCACCTCGCGGCGCAATCGGTGTCGAACCGCCAAGGCCGGGGCGAAGTCCTATCCGGCGACGACGCCGCCCGAGTGCTCGACATCCTGCGCGGCGATGCCATGCAAACTTACGATCACTACGCCGCCATGCTGAACGAGGACGAAACGGGGGCGCCCAAAGACCCCGATCGGCCCGGCTTGGCGCGCGAACTGGCGCGGATGAACCTGACGCTGAACACCTACACGCAATGGTATTGGAAGACCGACCTCCATAACCTGTTGAACTTCCTATCGCTCCGTGCCGACGCGCACGCGCAATACGAAATTCGCGTCTATGCCGAGGAAATGCTCCGCTCCCTCGAAGCCTGGGTGCCGCTTGCCTACGCCGCCTTCCGCGACTACCGACTCGGCGCCGTCACCCTGTCGGCGCAGATGCTCGGCGTCGTACAGCGGATGATCGACGGGGCGGCCGTGGCTCAGCCCGATAGCGGGCTGAGCAAGCGGGAATGGGCGGAGTTGATGGGGGTGTTGGGAAAATCGGCGTAAGATCGAACGGCGATCTTACCCCGCTTCGTACGGCACATGCTCCTCGGCCAGCGCCCACAGCGTTCGTGCCGTCGGCATCTCCATTTCCTCCAGGATATGACCCGGTAACCCGCCGCACCGCGACACTACCGCGATCGCCCGCATGATCTCCGCCGGAATTCCAATCTCCAGCATAAGCGCACCGATAGCGCCGGTGGCGTTAATCGTCAGATGCCTGCCGTAGGCGCGATCGACATGGCGGGATAGACGATGCAGCAGGTCTACATAGGGGCCGCGCATCCCGACTTCCTCGGCCACTTCGAACAGCCGCACCGGGCGCGGATCGTCGGGCTTGTGGAACGGGTGCCCGAACCCCGGCATAGCCTTTTTCCCGGCGCGATGTTCCTGCACCACGGCCGCACAGTAAGCATCCAGATCGCCGCCTGCCGCGACACCCGCCGACAAAATCCTGGCGCAGCCTTCCATCGTGCCAACGAACACGCCGCCGATGGTCAGCAATCCCGCAGCCATCGCCACTTGCACCTGATCCGGCACGCTGTCGTGCACCATCCGCGCAACCAACGACGAGGGCGTGAACCCGTGCTCCATCAACGTCACCAGACAGGCGTCCAAAATCCGCGTCTCGGCGGCGGTTGGCGGGCGGTGCTTAATCAGAAAATACATCGTTTCAGTGAACGACATCTTACCGATCATATCGTCCATCAGGCTTTTGCCGCGGATGGTGACGCTGGTCTCGTCGGAATGCGCGATGCGGGTTTTCGGGGCGGGCTTCTTCGCCATGGGGGATGTTCTCCTGTTTATCGCGCCGACCTTACCACCGCGTCGCCACCGGGTTAACCTCGGCCCAACACCGTCCAGGAGCACCGATATGACCAAACTCCCCGCCCTTTGCCTGATCGCCGTCCCCGGCCGTCGTCGCCGTACGCTGGAACTCGCCCAAGAGATCGAGAAGCGGGGCTATGCGGGCATTTTCTCCCCCAGCCCTTTCGGCAACATGTCGTTATGCGAGGCGTTGTCGTGGAAAACCGAACGCATGACGTTCGGCACCGCCATCGCACCGATCTATCAGCGCACCATTACCGATTTTGCCCAGAGCGCCGCCGTTATGCACGAAGTTTCGGGTGGCCGCTTCCGCCTGGGAATCGGTGTCGCACACGGCCCCTCCCATATCCGCATGGGTGTTACCCCCGGCAAGCCGCTCGGCGATATCCGCGCTTTCGTGGAGAAATTCCGCGCTCAGGAAGGGTTGGGCAACCTGCCGCCCATCATCGTCGCCGCCCTACGCAAGAAGATGGTCGCCCTGGCCGGCGAAATCGCCGAGGGCGTGGTGTTCGCCAATGCTTCGTTGTCCCACATGGGCACCTCGCTGGCGGCGCTACCGGATGCGAAGCGCAACGACCCCGACTTCTTCATCGGCAACATGATCCCGACCTGCATCAGCGACGATGTGGAAGCCGCCAAGGCGGTGAATCGACGCACGCTGACCAATTACGGTTTCCTGCCGAACTACCGCAACTACTGGAAAGAAGCCGGCTACGAGGCCGAAATGGCCGCAATCGAGAAAGCCATCGCCGAGGGCCGCAACGCCGACGTCCCCGGCTGCTTCAGCGACAAATGGCTCGACGACAATTCCTTGTTCGGCCCTGCGGGAAAAATCAAAGAAAAAGTCCAGGCATGGCAGAATGCCGGGGTTAAGGATTTGATTATCGTGCCGTCCTCGGCCGCCGGAAACCAAATGAAAGCAGTCGAGGAAGTCTTCGCGACATTCGGATAAAAAATCGTCGAGCGGTCGCGCCATGCCGGGGAAAGCCGGCATGGCGGCGATACACCCCTGTCTCTACCCCGCCAAATGCTCCTGCTCCAACCAATCCGCGCTCTGCATTTCGTCCAACCGCGACGCGGTA
Source organism: Rhodospirillales bacterium (assembly GCA_037139955.1). Lineage (GTDB taxonomy): Bacteria > Pseudomonadota > Alphaproteobacteria > Acetobacterales > Acetobacteraceae > Rhodopila. The sequence continues at coordinate 1,773 of JBAXFK010000243.1, read as the reverse complement.
CGCTCGAACATTTTCGCGTTCTCGCCACGCTGATACAACCGATCCGGCATTGCATCGGCCGAGGCCACCAATTTCACCCGCTGTTCGTATAAATTATCGACCAGCACGATAAACCGCCGCGCCTGGTCGAAATTCTCCGGCGACAACCGAGGAATGCCATCCAACACCAAGGTATGGAACGACCGAGCAATAGCAAGGTAATCGCCGGCACCGAGCGCGGTGTTGCAGAGGGCGTCGAAATCGTAGCGGGCAACGCCTCGGGCAGTTAGCGGGACAACGACCTCCCGGCCCATGACCGTCAACGACGTCGGCCCGACTACGGCGCCATCGGTCAGATCCTCGAAGGCTTGGTCCAACGCCCGATCGGCGAACCGATCGGCCGGGACGTGCCAAGTCCGCATCGCGCGTATCCGCTCCCGCCGGAAATCGCGGCCGCCGTCCATGACGAACACCTCCAGCCGTTGCTCGATCAGCGCGATGAAGGGCAAAAACGCGTCGCGGCCGGGCTGGCCTTTGAACAGATTGCGCGGCTCCACATTGGACGTGGCCACAACGACGACCCCGCGTTCGAACAAGGCCTGGAATAGTCGCCCCAGAATCAAAGCGTCGGCGATGTCGTTGACCTGGAATTCGTCGAAGCAGAGCAGCGCTGCCTCATTGGCGATCAGATCGGCCAGCGGTGGGATCGGGTCCGCCGCATCGGCATTCGCGCGGCGCCACGCGTGTACCCGCGCATGGCAGTCTTGCATGAAGCGGTGGAAGTGGATGCGTTTTTCCGAGCGACTTGCGCCACCGAGAAAAACAAATCCATCAGCATGGATTTACCGCGCCCGACCTCCCCCACCATATAAAGCCCGCGCGGCGCCTCGGTCGGCGGGGGCTTGCGGCCCAGCAAGCGCGCGAACCGGCTGGGCGGCGGGGCCGGCTTCGGATCGTAGCCGATCAGCGCCGTCCACAGCGTATGCAGCCGTTCGGCGGCAGCTTCCTGCGACTCGTCGTGCGCCAGCTCGCCGGCGGCAAGCATGGCGCGGTAGGCCGGCAAGGGGCCTTGTTCGGGCGGAATGGGGTAAACCTGCGTGCTCATGACAAGGTCGCGGCAGATAGCGCGTCGCGCCGCCTGCGCATAGATTGCGCGGCAACAAAAGGATCGATCGTGCCAGGAACCCCCGTTGCGCTGCTGCCCGCCGTCATCGAAGTCGCCCGCCAGGCCGGCGATATGTTGGCCGCCGAGTTCGTGCGCCCCGACGGCCCCCGTTTCAGCGACCACGTTACGTCCCCCATCGACACCGAGATGGAAATCTTCATCCGCGACCGCCTGTTGGCGCTGTTCCCTGCGCGATTCGTCGGGGAGGAACAGGGCGCCTTTGCCGCCACAGCCAACGGTTTTTGCTGGATTGTCGATCCGCACGACGGCACCCGCGCATTCCTGGAAGGCAAGCGCGGCAGCGCCGTGTCCATCGCCCTGCTCCGCGACGGCATCCCTGTGTTGGGCGTCGTCTACGCGCCGCTCAGCCCCGACCGAGGCCAAGACACGATCGCCTGGGCCGAGGGCGCACCCGGCATTACCCGCAACGGCGCATTGGTTCCGATCGATCTGCGCCACCGCGAACTGACCGCCGACGATGCGGTGTTCCTCAACCACGGCGCATGGCAGCGGCCGATCTGGCATGGCAACGCGGTGGCACCGGGTCGGTTTATGCCGTTGCCCTCGATTGCCTACCGGTTGGCACGGGTGGCGGTGGGCGACGGTCTGGCGACCATCACCCTTCGCCC
>JBAXFK010000242.1:0-6951 GCA_037139955.1 Rhodospirillales bacterium | reverse complement strand
CATTGGCGCAGGAAAATCCACTTAGCGGACTGTCCGAGATTCCCGGACCACTTCTGTATACTGTATGTGTTCGTGAGCGTTCGAGGCGCTCGTGAGTTGAACAAAGCTCGCCCGCCTCGAACGTGGCGGGCTTTGTTAGAGGTGATCCCGTAAAATCGGACAGGTTGTTAAGCTCGGTTCGCCCCAGAAAGAGGATGAACCCGATGTCGGGCACACGGAAACGGTACAGAGCGGACTTCAAAGCGAAAGTTGCTCTTGAAGCTCTGCGTGGCAAGCTGACGGCGACGCAAGTGACGACGAAGCACGGCATTCACCCGACGATGGTGAACGATTGGAAACGGCAGGCCCAGACCAGCCTCGCGTCCCTGTTCTTCGGGCGTGCCGCAGCAAAGGAAGCGGCACAGGAAGGGGAACTGGACCGGCTGCATGCCAAAATCGGCCAACTGGTGGTGGATCGGGATTTTTTGGCCAAAGTCTCCGGTCGACGAGCAGGGCGGCCTGAGATGAACCGGAACCGAGCTTCACAAGGCCGCGAAATTGCCAAGCGAAGGGGGACCACCTCAGTATATCGGTCCGCACATAGGTCCAGTGCCGATTTGCATAGCGCTGGGGCCTCGACCCGCTAGCCTACCCGAAAACCGGCAAACCATCGGTACGGTCCGCTAGCGCATCACGACCTTCGGTGGGCAAGGTCACCGACCAATTCAACGCGGCATCAATGTCGCCGGCCCAGATATCGCGCGGCAGCTCATACAGAATCTCGACCCCGTAACCGTTGGGGTCGTGCACATACAGGCTGTGCGTCATTCCGTGCTCGACCCTTCGGTCGAACTTTACGCCTCGGCTTTGCATGAACGCCAACTGTTCCAGCCACGCCTCCCGCGAGGGCATCGCCACCGCGAGGTGATTCACCGCCACCGGCGAGTCGAACATCGACCAATCCTTCGGCGGCGGCGGCATATTCGGGCTTTCTACCAATGCCAGATCGTGATGGCTCATGCGGCCGTCGCCGTGGTCGTAGCTGTAGAAACGCATACGCGGCGGATTGGGACGATCCGGTCTGGGTTTCAGTTCCCCCACCTGCACGAACCCCAAGATCTCGGTCCAAAAAGCGTGCGATTCATCCATATCGCGCACATTGAATACAATATGGTTCAAACTGATCGGTGTGACGGCATGCTTGGGAATGGCGGTCATGACGGACGCTCCAGTTGCTATCGCTCGGAACGATATGCGCAGTTCGAACCGCAGGGGTTTGACCCAGATCAAGCGTTCGTTGACATCGCCGCATCGTCGGCGTCCGTTGACATCGCCGGCCCGCCGGCCCGACAGTTCGGTACCCCGCGCGAGGAAACCGACATGGCCCCTATTTTCACCCCGCTGCATCCCGTCATCGGCGCCGCATGTTCCGGAATCGACATCGGTCGGCCGCTCGCACCCGAGCAGGCAGCGGCGATCGATGCGGGCATGGACAAATACGCCGTGTTGGTGTTCCGCCAAGGCACCCCGCTGACCCCTGCGCAGCAGACAGCGTTCACGTTGAATTTCGGGGAGGCGGAGCCGCCATATACCCAAATCCAAGCTGCGGGGGGTGTGCGAATTGCCGATGCCGGTGTGTCCGATATCTCCAACTTAGGACCGGATGGATCGATCCTAGAACGCGACGACCGCAAGCGCCTGTCCGGTCTGGGCAACCAGATGTGGCACAGCGACAGCAGCTACAAGAAAATCCCGGCGCGCTACTCGTTGCTCTGCGCGCATGTCCTGCCGCCCGAGGGCGGGGACACCCAATTCGCCGACATGCGGGCTGCCTACGACATGCTCGACGCAAAAACCAAAGTTCGAATCGAGGACCTCGTGTGCGAGCACAGCCGCATTTTTTCCAAGGGAGCGCTGGGCATTCCGTTTACCGAGGCCGAGTTGAAGGCCTTCGCACCTGTTCTGCAACGGTTGGTTCGGACGCATCGCACGACCGGGCGGAAATCGCTGTTCCTGTCGTCGCATGCCGGTCGTATCGTTGGATGGCCGGCGCCGGAAGCGCAAATTTTATTACGGGAATTAACCGAACACGCGACCCAACGGGAGTTCGTTTACGCGCATAAATGGCAGGTTGGCGATCTCGTTATGTGGGATAACCGCACTACCTTGCATCGAGCCCGCCCGTACGAGGACAGCATCTACCCCCGCGATCTGCGGCGCACCACCGTCACCGACGGGGTACCGACGGTAGAACAGCAACTGGCCGCCTAATTAGCGGTCCAACCACACATTATCCAATCGGGGATAGTTGTAGACGCTGTTTTCCATCGGCGTGTATCCGTGCAGATACGGCTGCCAGCACGTCGCCACTTTGTTATGGTAGACGATCGGACGCGCGAGGTCGGCCTGCAAACGCCGGTCGATTTCCCACACCAACTTGCGCCGCGCCTCGACATTTGTTTCGGCCGATTGCTTATCGAACAGCGGTTCCAATTCTTTGTTGCAATATTGGGTAAAATTGCGAGGTGAGTCGCAGGCATAATTCTCGTAGAAATTCTGGTCGGGGTCGTCCACCGCACCGCAGGTGATATTCGGGCCGATAATATAGTCCTTCCGCCCGATTTTCGGAAACCAAGCTGCCGTATCCACCGGTTCCAGCTCGGCATCGATATAAATATGCTTCAACGTATCGACCAGTAACACACCGGGATCGCGATGTGTGGGAATATTCCGAGCGGATACTTTCAGCACGATGCGGTTGTTGGGGCCGTAGCCGAGTTTTTCCATGATCTTACGGGCCTCGGCACGATTGGCTTCGACGTCGGGGCCGTAACCCGGCAGGTCTTTCAGCATGGCGTCCGGCATGCCCCAACTGCCTTCCGGCGCGGGCTGCATGGCGCCGCCGACGACTCCCTGCCCCTCGGTCAGAATATCGGAGAAGCTTTTGCGATCGATCGCCAGCGCCAGGGCACGCCGGACGTCGGGATTGTCGAACGGTGCGCGATCGCGGTTGATAATGATGTTGATGGCGCAGTTATTGGTCTTCAATTTGCAAATAGCGTTCGGCGCCTGGGCCTGGACATCTTTCAGAACGGGCACCACGATCTCGTTCGGAAACGTCACGTCGAACCGACCGGTTACGAACCCGAGGATCGAGGTCGAACGATTCGGCACGATACTATACTCGACCCCATCCAAATACGGTCGGTTCGGGCGCCAGTACTCGGTGTTGCGCGTTAGCTTAATCGATTCGTTCCGTTTGAATTCGACGAATTTGAACGGACCGGTACCGATCGGTTTGGTGCGCATTTCGGCGGGCGACACATGGCACGGGTAAATCGCCGAATAGCCGGATGCGAGCAGCGCCAAAATTGCCGGCTGCGGGCGGCCGAGGCGAAAAGTAACCTCGAAATCGCCGCTTGGAACCACGTCTTTTAGGTTGTGGTACCAGCCTTTTATCGGGCTGACCCGCAACGGTGTCGCCGAACGGCCGAGAATCATATCCCAGGTGCATTTGACGTCGGCAGCGGTGAAGGGCTTACCGTCGTGCCATTTCACCCCCTGCCGCAGCTTGAACGTAAGCGCGGTGTTATCGGTGCTCCAGGACCAGCTTTCCGCCAACTCCGGTTCGATATTATCGGCACTGTTATGCGGATCGTCCTGTTTATAAAGCACGAGGTTATTGAAAATCGCCATGAAAGGAACAGTGACTGAATCGCTGGTTTCTTCCAAAATCGACGTGCTGCCGGGGCTGTCGCGATGATGCGCACGCAAAATGCCGCCGTGTTTAGGCTCCTGCGCGTTGGCAATGGATGCGAGCATCGATAGTGCTAGCATAACCGATAATATGCCGCGCATCGCCTTTCCCCCGTTTCTTGGCCGGCCTTCGGGGCGGATCGCAAAATCCGCCCCAAATCCATTCGTTACCCGCGATATTCCGGGGTCGTCTGCAACAGCGGGAAGGCACTGTGCTGGTGCGGCATGGCAACCATCGGGGCATTGCGATGGATGAAGCCGGGGTTGAGTTCCCCAAGGCTGCGCGCGCCGGCCAGCGCCATCGAGACGCCGGTTTCGTGCTCCAGCAATTCGAGCATCTTATGCACGCCGGCTGCCCCGTCGGCGGCAAGTGCGTAGCAATACATGCGGCCCATCGCCACCGCGTCCGCGCCCATGGCGATCGCCTTCACCACGTCGGTACCGCGGCAGATGCTGCCATCGACGATGACCTTGGCGCGCCCGCGCACCGCAGCCATAACTTCGGGCAAAATATCCATGGAGCCGCGGCCGTGGTCGAGCTGACGCCCGCCATGGTTGGACACGTACACACCGTCCACCCCGTGCTCGCAGCACAGGGCGGCGTCTTCGCCGGTGCCGATGCCCTTGAGTATCAGCGGAATCGCGTGCTTGTCCTTAAAGTGCTTGACGTTGTCCCAGGTGAAGCCGGCTTGATACGACTGACCCGTCGCCACCGCGCGCCACGGCTTCACGAAGCGGCCGGCGATGTCGCGTTCCCGGCGGGAATAGGCAGCGGTATCCACGGTAATGGCAAAGGCGTCGTAACCGTTATCGATCGCGCGCTTCACGATTTCATCCATCCACGCGAGATCGCCGCGCACATAAAGCTGGAAAATCTTCGGCCCCGGCGTGGCGGCGGCGATTTCTTCCAAGCCCGGATGAGTCACCGAACTGCACATGATGGGAATGCCGAACGCGGACGCGGCCGCGCCGGCCGTGGCGGCTCCACCCGGATCGAACGATTCAAGCGAGCCGACCGGCGCCAGCATCACCGGCAAACGCAACTTGCGACCGAACAAAGTGGTGGAGGTGTCGATCTTCGACACATCGACGCACACACGCGGGCGCAGCGCCAACGAATCGATGGCCATGCGGTTGCGCCGCAGGGTGGTCTCGGTCTCGGTCGCGCCGACCAAATAGCCCCAAATATGATCCGACAACTTGGCTCGGGCGGCCGGGAGAAACTCGTGCAAGCACTGGAAATCGCCTGTCGGTTCGAACAGGTGCTTGGCTTCGGCGTCGTCGTCCATGGTGTTTCTCCCGTTAGCGGTCGGCGCCTATCGGACAACGCCGGCCGTCCGAGCGCAAGGGCGCGGCGCTAACTCTTGGGCGAACGCAGGGCGGCAAGTTCGCTCCGCAGTGCCCGGAGTTCGTCGAAGCGTGCGGTCGCATCGCGCATCAATGCGGCGATGCCAGTCATCCGTCCGTCTGTGCCGGAAAAGGGAACGATCGAGAACTCCACGGAAATGCGACGCCCGTCCTTGCGCAAGGCTGGCACGGACAGAATCTCGCCTGCGCCGTATTTGGTGCGGCCGGTGCGCATGGTCGCGGCAAAGCCATCGCTGTGACGGTCACGCAAAGACGCCGGGACGATCGGATCGAGCGTCTGTCCCAGCATCTCGTCAGCCGCGAAGCCGAATAAGCGCTCGGCACCAGCGTTCCAATACTGGATACGGCCGGCGGCATCGACATGCACAACGGCATCGGACAGACTGGCCAACAGGGCCTCGGCAAAACTGCAATCGGGCATCACGGGCTCTTCCGCGTTGTATGGTCCAGGTGGAGCAAGGCCGAGAGGTGCCGACGCGGCGCCACCAAATCGGCCAGCGAGTACCTGTCGAGCACAGCAAGGAAAGCATCCAACGCCGCCCGCAAAACCCCGCTCAGGACACAGGCTTCGTCGATCGCGCAGCCGCCGGAATCCCCGAAGCAGGGCACCAAATCCATGTCCGGTTCGGTACGACGCACCACCGCGCCCAAATTGATCGCTTCGGCAGGTTTACCCAGCCGCAAGCCGCCGCCCCGGCCGCGAGTCGTCGCAACCTCCCCGGATAGGCCGAGTTGGTGGACGATTTTGGTAAGATGCGCTTCGGAAATACCGTAAGTTGCGGCGATCCCGGCGATCGTCGCCGCCTGTTCCGGCTGCACCGCGAGATACATCAGCGTCCGAAGCGTATAATCGGTGTAGGCCGTCAGCCGCATGTCAACCGACCTGTCGATGCGGCAACGTCAGCCCGTCCGGTGGCGCGCCCAACCGATGAAAAATCGCCAACTGCAAACTGAACGCAATCCGCTCGGCTTTCGCCATGAAATCCGCAGCGGGCAACGGTTCGAATAGGTCGGCCGCAGTTTGCCCGAACAAGGTCAGCCAATGCGCGAACATTGCCCGTTCCAGCCCTGGGACTCCGCGATGCACCCCCACCGGGTTCCCCGAATACGCGCCGGAGGCCAGCATCACCGACGACCAAAACCGTTTCATCGTCGCTAGATGCTTCGGCCACGCCTCCGGTGCGATCTTGTTTTCGAACACCGGGCCCAAGACCGCATCCTCGCGAATGCGAGCGTAGAATGCATCGACCAGTTCGGCGATGCCATCCTCGGTGACGACGGGATGCTTGGGCATTGGGGCGCCTATAAGGTGTATTATAATTATATCTTATAGGCGCGACGGCGATGGCGCAATCCCTGGGGATGGTGACAATAAGGGCCGCCTCCTCCCGCTCCCTAAAAGGCCTCGCTATGCACCGCCGCCTGCTCGGTTCCCTCGCATTCCTCACCGCCATCGCCGGAACATCGACCGCCCGAGCGGCCGTTTGGCGGGTGCCAGCATCGAAGCCGAAGCACAGGGCGGTATTCCATGTCGCCAGCGACGATCCGGCGATCGCGATTGCCGCGCTAGCCGATGTCCGAGCGCTCATCGAGCACTTCCTCGCCGAAGACCCTGCGATCGTGGAGGACGAACGCCTTTCGATCGAGTTGGTGGCCAACGGCAAAGGCTATGCCATGCTGCGCGGCGATACCTCCCCAGTGAAAGACCGGATCGCCGCGTTGCAGGCACAACACCCGTTCGTTGTATTTTCGGCCTGCCAACTCTCCCGCAAATCTGCCGAATCGCGCGAAGGCAAACCCTCCGTGCCAACAAGAGTGAGACATCTCCCCCCCGGAAGTTTAGACCCT
>JBAXFK010000241.1:0-7006 GCA_037139955.1 Rhodospirillales bacterium | reverse complement strand
ATATCGTATTTCATCCTAACGTTTTACGACCGGCTGGGTACGATCTACGCAGGGCACAAGGTCAGCTACGGCCGGGTCGCGTTCGCGTCGTTCTGTGCTTACTCCCTGTCCCACAATCTTGGGTTCGCGGCGGTATCCGGCGCTGCGGTGCGTTATCGGTTGTACGCGCATTGGGGCCTGACCCCGTTCGAAATCGGCAAGACCGTGGCGTTTTGCAGCCTGACCTTCGCCTTGGGCGGGTTGGTACTCGGCGGCTTCATTCTGTTTCTGGAGCCGCATTCGATCCCATTTTTCGGCCAGCACGTGCCGCTGCCGGCGCTATATACGGTGGGCGCCGTGCTGTGGGCTTTGGTGATCGCCTATGTCTCCCTAAGCCGCTTCATCGGCCCGTTCCGCGTGCTCGGCCACGACGTCGCACTGCCGGGTTGGCGCATGGCGCTGCTGCAAGTGGCGCTCGCGACGGTCGATGTTGCCACCACCGCGACTATTTTCTACGCCCTGCTGCCGCATGCACCCGGTTTGACCTGGGTGATCTTCCTGGGCGTTTACGTGTCGTCCTACACCGCCGGGCTGGCCGCTAACCTGCCGGGGGGCATCGGGGTGTTCGATACCGCCATGCTTTTCGGTCTATCCCCTTATCTGGAAGCGCCGCAAATCGTCGGTGCGATCGTCATTTTTCGGCTGTTCTACTACATCATTCCGTTGTTCCTGGCCGGCGCGATGTTCGCCGGCAACGAGATCGTGCTGCGCGGTGGCGGGCTGCTGCGTCACGTCGCGAAACTGTCCGGCCCGCAGGCTATCGGTCGCTGGAGCGAGCCAGACTTCGCCGTCACTGCGGCTACCGGCGCGGTAGGGCTGTGCGGTGCGCTGTTGCTGTTCCTGGGTGTCCTGGCGCCCGTCCCTGTGGCCGATTTCGCGTGGCTCGACGCCGAATATGCGGAAATCGTGGTGCGCGCCGGGGCCTTTGTCCCATCTTTGATCGGCGCGGGGCTGGTGGTCATGGCGATCGGCCTTTCGCATCGGGTGAACCTCGCTTGGGGGTTGGCCACCTTGCTGTTGATCGCGGGTGCCGCGTTCACGGCCACGCAGGACGATCTGCTGTGGGTGTCCGCTGTGCTCATCTTGACGGTGATGTTGGTCGCGCCGTTCCGGGGGCATTTTTATCGTCATGCAAGCCTGCTCAGCGGCCCGCTAGAGCCATCGAGCGCAGTTTCGTTGATCGTGCTGGCGTTTAGCCTGATCGGTCTGGCGACCACTCGCCCGCATATGCGATCGATCACCAACGATGCATGGTGGGCGATTGCGATGTCGCACACGGTCCCGCACTCCGTCCGTTTTACCGTCGCTACTGCCGTGATCTTGGCCGGGATTGCTATCTGGTGGCTGGTGCGTCCGGGCCGGGTGCGGTTCCTGCCTTGGGACGATACGACGCGCCGTCGGCTCATCGCGATCGGCGGAGCATCCGGCTACGATGCCGCCGCCGTCCCCGCCGACGGGGTGGTGATGGGGGAGGCGCAAAAAGCCGCCATCCCCTTCCGGCGTGTCGGCCCCGTGCTGCTTGGCCTGGGCGATCCTGTCGGCCAAGACGCCGATCGCGTTTCGGCCGTATGGCGGTTCCGCGACCTTGCTCGGCAAGAAGGCCTGGACCCCGCGTTCTGGCGCACCGGCTCCGGCCTGTTGAAGGTCTACGGCGACATCGGCCTTACCGCCCTAGCGTTAGGTCCGGATGGTAGCCCCATTGTGTCCGCAGGCGGGGCGACCGACGAAGATCCGTCGCCGATGTATTTGGTGTGCATGGCCGAGCGGGATTTGACGGCCCTTATTCCGTTGTTGCCGCGATTGGTCGAGGCTAACGCTGCTTCTTGATCTCGCCGTCCTGGCCGCTGCCGTCGCCGCATCGGTCGCGGCGATCCTGACTATGCGACAGGCGCGCGGCTTGCACCATTTGCGCTTGCTAGCCGAGCAGGCTTTGGCTGGCGCGCGGGCCGAGGCGGAAACCACGCGGGCTACGGTGCGCGCCGCCGAGTCCGAGAATATCCGCCGGCTGACCGAATTCCGTGGCGGGTTCGACCTAGCGACCGAGCAATTGCGAACCATGTTGTCCCGTGAGCAGGGGGAGTTGCGGCTAGCCCTGGCAGAAAATCGGCGATTGGCGGCTACGGCGACCTCGGAGCAGTTCGAAACGACTCGGACTATGCTGGAAATCAAGCTTGCCAACATCCAAAAATCTGTGAACGAGCAACTCCACGAAGCCGTGGAAAAGCAGATGCGCACCAGTTTCGAGCGCGTCATCGACCAATTCGCGGCCGTCCAGAAAGCTATGGGCGATGTGCAGGCGGTGACGGCGCAAATCGGCGACATCAAGCGCTTGTTCGGCAACGTAAAGACCAGGGGCGGTTGGGGGGAGGCGCAGGTGCGCGCCATGCTCGACGATGTGCTGCCGCCTGGGACGTATCGCGCGAATTGGAAGATCCGCCCGGACACCGACGATATGGTAGAATTCGCGGTGATTATGCCGATGCGCGGCGATAAGGAACACCGCCCGCTGCTGCCGATCGACGCTAAATTTCCTGTGGAGGATTACGAACGGCTCCTCGCCGCGTCCGATGCAGGCGATACGGAAGGCGAGCGCGCCGCCAGCCGCAGTCTGGATCGGCGTATTCGCGACGAAGCGAAGAAAATTCACACGAAATATATTTACCCGCCGGTGACGGTCGAATTCGCGATCCTGTACCTACCTACCGATTCCCTATATGCCGAGGTTGCCCGCATTCCTGGATTAATCGACGATATAGGAAGGGATTTCAAGGTGTTAGCGATGGGGCCGAGCCTGTTTCCGGCGCTGTTGAAGACGGTGCATTTGGGGTTTGTGACGCTGGCACTGGAACAGAACGTCGATTTGATCCGGGGCCTTTTGGGCGCGACCCGAACGGAAATGCAACGGATGGATACGGTGCTGGATCGCTTGTCGAAAAATGCCGGCACCATGAGCAAAACCATCGACGACGCTCGACGGCGCACCCGGACCGTCAGTCGGAAATTGCGGGACATGGAAGTGCTGGACGCCGACGCGGCGGACAAACTGCTGGAACTGAACGGGGCGGAGGACGGGGAAGACGAAACCTAGGTCTCGGATGGCTGCGGACGATTTGCCATCCCGCCGCGCCAAGCTACATTGGCCGGGACAGCGCGGGCCGTCCTGCCCGCCGGAGGGACAAGCACAAGATGATCACCCAATTCGATAGCTCCTACGTCGGTCACGTCGATATGGAAAACGTCGGTTACGCCGGCACGCCCATCAACGATCGCCGCTATTCCAACGACGTCCTGCTAACCGGCCTTTCCAAGGCCGAAGCCCAAGCCCGCCTGATGGATAAGCTCGGGTATGGCGCGTTGTGGATGGCCGAGCACCATTTTCAGCCGGAAGGCACGGAAACGCTGCCGAATATCATTCTGTTAGCGATGCATCTGGTGCATTGCACGGAACGGCTGAAAATCGGCACCGGCTTCAATATCGTGCCGATGTGGAACCCGCTGCGTTTAGCCGAAGACTATGCCGTCGCCGATTTCCTGTCCAAAGGGCGCGTGATCTTCGGCGTCGGTCGCGGATATCACACGCGTGAGGTGGAAACATTCGGCTCCCCGTTGATCGACCAGGATGCCAACCGGGAGTTGTTCGAAGAGGGCGTCGAGGTCATCTTCAAAGCGTTCAACAACGAGCGTTTCAGCCACAAAGGTAAGTACCACACGATCCCGCCGGACGTGCCGTATCGTGGCTACCAGTTGAAAGAAATCACCCTGGTGCCGCGCCCGCAGCGCCTGCCGGTGGAATGCTGGCAGCCGATCCAGGGCGGGTCGATGCGCGCGCTGGAATTCATGGCCAAGCACGGCATCCAAGGCATGGTCGGCGGCGGCTCGGCCGAGGGCGGCATTGCCCAGAAGCTGGTCGACGATTGGATCGCCGCGCACAAGAAAATCGCCAACATGGACCTGATCCCCGGTGAGCGTATGGCGATCGGCTTCCAGTTCCACATTGCGAAAAGCAGGGAAGACGGCATTCGCGAGGCGCATAAATACTACGAAGAGAACATGAAAATGTTCGGCGAGTTGCGTCTGGCCCGGGCTTTGTCGGAAGAGCAAGTCGTTGCGATGCGCGATCCCAAGACAGCAGTTCATGCCAAGCTGCCGACACTGGATCAGGCGGTGGCGAATGGCGGGTTCCTGACGGGTTCTCCGGCGGAGATTGTCGAGCAGCTGAAGAACGTGGAAAAGCGTCTGCCCGGTCTGAAGCGTGTGACGGTCAACCAGCCGCTGAGCCTGCCGGGTGCGATGGCGCTGGAACAGTTGGAATGGTTCGCCAAGGACGTGATGCCCCACTTCAAGGGGTAACCCATCCATGAAAATCGCGTCCGTCGAGGTCAGCGTCCTGCGCGTTGCGTTGGACAACCCCTACACCGCCGCCGGCCGTACGGTGGACGCGAATTGGCACGTGCTGGCCGAAGTCGTCACGACCGACGGGGTGCGCGGCTTCGGCTACATCGTGGCGTTACGGGAAATGTTCGTGCGCGCGGTGGCCTCCGCGACATACGAACTCGGCCGTTCGGTTGTCGGCATGAGTGTGTTGGAAGCCGAGGCCGCGTGGCAACGCATGGCGAAAGCCGGCGATTGGGTCGGTCCGGGCGGGCTGTTGAATTACGCGATCTGCCCGATCGACATCGCTATCTGGGACGCTGCCGGAAAATCGATCGGGCAGCCGGTATCGAAATTATTGGGCGGATTCCGCGACCGCTTGCCGGCCTATGCCAGCGATGGGTTCTGGTATTCGCTCTCGCTCGACGAACTTGCCGCCTCCGCTCGTAAGGCCTACGCGCAGGGATTCCGAGCGATGAAGCTGCGGGTGGGCCATGAGAGACATCCGGCGGGGGAGGTCGCGCGTGTCCAAGCGGTGCGCGACGCCGTTGGACCGGACGTTGCGATCATGGTGGACGCCACCGAAACCTGGACGCTGGACAAGGCGATACGGACGGGCAGGGCGCTTGTGGAAAGCGGGATTTCCTGGCTGGAAGACCCGATCGTGCACACCGACAACGACGGCATGGGGCGCATTACCGCCGCACTCGATACGCTCGTGGCCACTGGCGAGCACCTTTACGACATCGACGCCTATCGCCGCCTGCTCGAGGCCAGGGGTTGCGGCATCGCTTTGATCGATCTCGGTCGGATCGGCGGTGTCACCCCTTGGCGGCATGTCGCGTCGTTGGCACACGGGTTCGGCGCGCTGGTGGGTGGGCATGTGTTGCCGGAAATTCATATCCATTTGCTCACCGCCGTGCCGAACGCGAATATCGTCGAATACGTGCCGCGATCCGCACGCTTGCTGAAAGCGATGCCGGCGATGGACGGTTCCGATATGGTGGTGCCGCCGGGCGCCGGGTTCGGACTGGAACTGGACCGCGACGCAGTGCGCCAATTTACCGTGACGAATTAGGACCGATTTCATGAATATCGCGCGCCCAAGCCGTTCCCCCGCGACCAACGGGGTTGCCACTCTGCACGATATCATGGTGACGATGCGCGACGGCACACGTCTTGCTACCGATGTGTATTTGCCTGCGGCCGACGGCGCGATCTTGCCGGGGCCTTTCCCGGTGGTGCTCGAACGCACGCCGTATTTGAAAACCCGCAACCAGACCAACACCCCGGACGGCGCGTTCTGGGCAAGCCGGGGCTATGTGTTCGTCGCTCAAGATTGTCGCGGCCGGCATAAATCCGAAGGCGTGTTTATTTCGTATCCGGTGGAGGCCGACGACGGCATCGACACGCTTGCCTGGATCGTAAAGCAGCCGTGGTGCAACGGCAAAACGGCGGTTACCGGTTCGAGTTATTATGCCTCCACCGCGCAGGCGATCCTTTGCCGCAACCCGCCGGGTCTGACGGCGGCTGTAATCCGTGTCGGCGCTGGGGACTATCACGAGGACGGTGCTTGGTCCGGCGGTGCGTTCCAAATGACCCACAACGTCAATTATGCCTTGGGCCTAGCGGCTTTAGGCAAGGAAGCGCAGGCAGAGCCGGCGATTCAAAAAGCCTTCGAGAAAGCCATCGAAACGAAGGAAGCATTCAAGCTGATGCAACGTTCCCCACTGGCTGAGGGACAGTCGGTCATGGCTTTGGCACCGACCTACGATGGTTGGTACCAGGAATGGCAGCAGCACGAACTCTATGACGATTATTGGAAACAGGAAGGCTACCGCTTCGATTATCGCAACGCCCCCGATATTCCCATTCTGCTGATCGGTACGTGGTACGACGAGTTCCTCGGTGGTATGCTGGATGCCTATGCAGGCTATGCCGAGGGTAAAACAGCGCCGGTGCAGATGATTATGGGCGGCGGCTTTCATTCCTCGGTCTACACGATGGCCACCGTCGCGGGCGATGCGGATTTCGGGCCGCATTTGCCGATGGACGTGCCCGGCTTGATTCTCCAATGGTTCGATCAGTACGTCAAAGGCAACGATCTAGGCTTGCCAAAGGGTAATTCGTTCCACGCCTTTCGTCTGGAGGGCGACAAAGGTCGGAAAACCGCAACCGGAAATCTGCAAGCCGCCGGCTCCTGGCAACAATTTACCGGATGGCCGCCTGCCGATGCACAATCCACGAAGTTCCACCTGACGCCCGATTACGCCCTGACGACGCAAATCCCGGCAACTGGCGCGCTCAGCTACGATCACGATCCTGCGAATCCGGTGCCCACGATCGGCGGCAACGTGAGTTCCGGCCTGCAGATCGTGCGCGCCGGACCGGCGGACCAGCGCGGCGACCTTACGCTGCTGCAATGCAACGATACTCATCCGTTGGCAGAACGGCCCGATGTGCTGTCCTTCGCGACGCCCACGCTGGATCGGGATACCGAGGTCTCCGGCCCGATCACGGTCACGCTGTTCGTTTCGTCGTCTGCTGTCGATACCGATTTCACCGCCAAGCTCGTCGATTTTTATCCGCCTAGCGC
>JBAXFK010000240.1:0-7058 GCA_037139955.1 Rhodospirillales bacterium | reverse complement strand
GGGTTCGATCCAAGTGTTTGGCGTAACCGAGGAGGATTCGGACCACGCCCAACAGCGCGGCGATGCAGGTGGGTACGGCTTTCGGCTTCCGGTCCCGAGGGGGATGCGGCGTTTCGATGCGTGCGGAATGCGGCGCCGTTCGGTCCATGGCGGCGAATTAACAATATTTGTTAGAATTGTCAAGGAAGAATGATGGGGCGCCAGGGCCATCGCACTTGGGCGTAATACCGCGTGCGCGGATCGACGATACCGACCGGCGCAGGCTTCGACGCAGCGCCGGCCTTAAGCGACAGCGCTTTAAATCCCCGCGACGGCTGCATCCACCGCGTCGCCGAGGCGTTCGACGATCGCGTCTATCTCAGTGGCCGTGACGATGTAGGGCGGTGCGACGATGTAGTGGTCGCCCTGCTTGCCGTCGATCGTGCCGCCCATCGGGTAACCGGACAAGCCGCGTTCGAAGGCTGCTGCCTTCACCTGCTCGTTCATTTTCAGCGTCGGATCGAAGGGTGCCTTGGAACCGCGATCGGCGACCAGTTCGATCGCCCAGAAGAGGCCACGGCCCCGGACTTCCCCGACATGGCGGTGATTGCCGAAACGATCGATCAGCGCGGCTTCCAGACGCTTGCCCATGGCCTGAACATTGGCCAACAGATTGTCCTCGCGGATGATGCGCTGCACCTCCAGCGCGGCGGCGCAGGCGACGGGGTGGGCCTGATAGGTCTGACCGTGCAGAAAGCCGCCCGATCCGTTTGCGAGTGCCTGAACGATGCGATCGGCAATCAGGATGCCGCCGATCGGCTGGTAGCCGCCGCCGAGGCCCTTGGCGATGACCTGAATGTCGGGGACGACGCCTTCTTGTTCCCACGCATGCATGGTGCCGGTTCGGCCCATGCCGCACATGACCTCGTCCAAGATCAGCAAAGCGCCGTGCCGATCGCAGATTTGCCGAACGCGCTGGAAATAGCCGGGCAGGGCCACCACGCAGCCCGTCGTCGCGCCCACCACCGGTTCGGCGAGGAACGCCATGACCGTGTCGGGGCCGAGGCGTTGGAATTCCGCCTCCAACTCGTCCGCCAACCGATCCAAATATTGCGCGTCGGTTTCGCCGTCGATTTGGAAACGGTAGGGAAAGCAAGGGGAGACGAGGCTGTGCGTCTGGCTCAGGATCGGGAGGAATTTCTCCCGCCGCATGAGATTACCGCCGGCAGACAGGGCACCCAGCGTGGTGCCGTGGTAAGATTGAGTCCGCGCGATAGTGCGGCAGCGCTGGGGCTGGCCGATTTCGAGGAAATACTGGCGGGCGAGCTTGATCGCCGCCTCATTGCCTTCGGACCCCGAGGAACAGAACCACGCCCGCGTCAGCCCGCCGGGTTCGTCCTTCAGGATGATTTCCGCTAGGTCTTCGGCCGGTTGGTTGGAGAACGTGCCGGTATGGGCATAGGCCAGCGTTGCCGCTTGCCGGCCGATCGCATCGGCAATGCGGCGGTTGCCGTGGCCGAGAGCTGCGACCGCCGCGCCGCCCGATGCGTCGATAATCGCGCGGCCGCCTTCGGTGTGGAGATAGACACCCTCCCCCCGCACGGCGATGGGGGGGATGGCGCCGGAGCGGTGGAGGACGCGGGACATGGCGGAATTCTTCCGATAGCGAGTGCGTGCGAACAAGCGGGCGGACGTTCGCACTCCCGGCGCGGCATTTCAATCGCGGTGCGGTGCGCGGTGCCGCTGGCGTTCGCGGTTGGCGCTGTAAAGGCCGCTGGCGACGATCGCGCCGGCCCCGACCAGGGTCCAGCCGTCCGGCAGGACCCCGAACGCTAGAAAGCCCGCGATGCTCATCCATAACAGCGAGGTATAGGAATAGGGCGCGAGGGTCGAAACCGGCGTGAAGCGTAGCGATAAAATCACCATCCACTGTCCCATCGACGACAATATGCCCTGTGCTACCGACAATCCCAGCTGCATCGCCGTCGGCCGCACATAGTGAAATGGGATGACGGCCGAGAGCACGACCAGCCCCGCCACCGCCGACCAAAACATCGTGGTTTCCGCCCGCTCGGTGGCCGTCATACGCCGCGTTAAGATCACCCCCACCGACCAGAACAGGGCGGAGGCGACGCGATACAGCCCCTCGGGGTGGAAGGTTCCGGTGCCCGGCCGCAGTACCACCAGCACGCCCAGCATGCCGGCGCCCAGGGCGAACCAGCGGCGCGCGTCTACTTTCTCGCCCAAAAGCGGGATCGACAGGCAAGTCACGATGATGGGACCGATGAAGCCGATCGTGGTGGCCTCGGCAAGGCCTACGTCGCGAATGCCCAGCACGAACAACAAGGACGAGCAGACCAGACAAAGGCCACGGGCGATTTGCAACCGGGGCGCGCGCACGCGGAACGACGCGCCGCGCACTTGGGTCGTGAGCAGAAACGCCATCGCGGCGAACACGACGTAGCGGGTCCAGGTTATCTGCACGATCGCGACTTCGGTTGCCAGTTTCTTGGCGATCGTGTCGGCGATGCAAAAAATAATCCCCGCCCCGAGATTGAGGGCGATGCCCCGCAGAGGCTTGTCGATATGGCCGCTCATGGCGGATTCAGTCCACCAACGCCCCGTAGACCAGGGCGTTGACGATCGGTCGCCAGCGCCGCCGCTGTTCGCCGGGCACTTGCACCATGAACACGGCGACCAGATCCTCCTTCGGGTCGGCCCACCACATCGTGCCCCAGGCGCCATTCCAGTAGAACTCGCCCAGGCTGCCCATCAGCGTGCCGGGTCGCGAGCGCACTGCCACGGTCAGCCCGAATCCGTAACCGTCGGAATTCGTGTCCAGGGCGGCAATCCTGTTGTCGATGTCGGGCGTCAGACGGTCGGTGCGCATCGCCTCCACCGTTTTGCGGCCGAGAATGCGGGTATCGCCCAACGTGCCGCCGCCCAGCAGCATTTGGCCGAAGCGAAGATAGTCCAGTGCCGTCGAAGCTAGGCCGCCGCCGCCGCAGGGGAATTTCAGCGCTAGGGTGCGATCCGGCACCGATTGCGCCACCCCGGTATCGGGATCGAACGGCAGTGGACGTGCGAGGCGGGCCGCTTTGTCGGGGGTCACATGGAATGTCGTGTCGGTCATGCCGAGAGGTTGGAACAGATGGTCTTGCAGATAGGCATCCAGCGATTGGCCGGACAAAGCTTCGACGACCAGACCGATAACGTCGATCGACAGGCCGTAATCCCAGACGGTGCCGGGCTGGTACAGCAGCGGCGCGGCGGCCAGCGTTTTCAGGAAGGCTTTGCTGTCCAAGGTCGCTCCGGCGGAATTCGACGAACCGGGGTACATGGCATGCACCTCGGTCGTGCCGCGTCCGCCATAGGTCAGGCCGGAGGTATGGCGCATCAGGTCCAGCATCGCGATCGATCGGTTCGCCGGGACGGTGTCGATCAGCCGATCCCCCGACAGCACTGCGACCCGCCGGTTCGCCAGTGCGGGCAGAAACCGTTCGACCGGATCGCCGAGGCCGAAACAACCTTGTTCCCACAACATGAGACCGGCAACCCCGGTCACGGGCTTGGTCATCGAGGCGATGGCGAACAGCGCGTCTTTCGACATCGGGGTCGTGCGATCCGGGCCGAGATGCCCGACAGCCTCATGGAACACCAGTTTCCCATGCCGAGCGACGGCCATGACGGCGCCGGGGAGTTGGCCAGCGTCGATGGCCGCGCTTAAGGTCGGGACGATCCGCCCCAAACGGCTGGACGACATACCGACGGCTTCGGGCTCGGTGCGCGGAAAATCGGTCATCGTGTTTCCCCTTTTCTGTGCGGGAGCCTGTCGGACCCGTGCGCGCCGGTCAATCCATGCAGTTGTTCCCGCAGCGCGGCGGGTGTAAGGTGACGACTTCTTCTATCGTCAGCCAGATGGGGTCCCATTGTTCAACCGTCGCAAGCGTGACGAGACGCCGCCGATCCCGCCGAGCAGTTCGTTGCCGGTTGGGGTTGGAGAAAACTCGGTCGAGGCCGGTTCGGGGCGTGCCCCGGCGAGTTCCGATTCCCCGGATGGGGCGCGGGATAGCGGCCTCGGTGTGCCTCCGTATCGCCCCGCCCCTCCCAAGGATGCGCCAGCCATGTCCCGACCGCCATTCTCCCAGCCGCCCGCTTCGAACCCGCCGCCTGCCCCGGCCGCTGCGCCGCGTCCCGCGATGCCGCCGGCCCGTCCGGTCGGGCGCGATCCTGTCGAACGGCGGACATTGTTGGTCAGTCGTGGGATTAGCGTGCAGGGCACCATTCAGGATGCCGAACGCGTTGTCGTCGAAGGCTTGGTCGAGGCCAGCCTGTTGCAGGCCACCGAAGTGTCGATCGCCCAGGGCGGCGTGTTCAAGGGCGCGGTGGAAGTCGAGGACGCTGAAATCGGCGGCACCATCGACGGCACCGTAACTGCGCGAGGCAGCTTGATCGTTCGCGCCACCGGCCGCGTGATCGGCACCGCTCGGTGCCGGCGTTTGCAAGTCGAGGATGGCGGTCAGATCACTGGCACGATCGAGATGATTACCGATAGCCCGAGGGCGGAAGCCCCCCGGCCGAACGACGCTGCGGACTGACAACCTAGACCGCCGTCGTCCCAAGGTTTGTCCCAAGGACGACGGCGGTGCTTGGCTCGTTACCGCACCACCGCCTGATAGGCCGCCAAGCACGCCATATCGACGATCTGACTGACCGAAGCGTCCATCGGCACGATCTGCGCCGGGTGCTCCAGCCCGATCAGCAACGGTCCGATGGTGGTGCCGCCGCCCAGATGGTGTGACAGACGGGCCGCGATATGGGACGAGTGCAGGCCCGGCATCACCAACACATTCGCATCCCCGGTCAAACGGCAGAACGGGTAGAGTGCGCGGATCGACGGGACCAGCGCGACGTCGGGGCTCATTTCTCCATCGTATTCGAAATCGACTTTGCGGTTGTCCAGGATCGCCACCGCGTCGCGCATCGGGATGATGCGATCGTTCGGCGGATCGCCGAAGGTGGAGTGCGACAGCAACGCCACCCGCGGCACATGCCCCATGCTGCGCGCGGCGGCGGCGGCACCGATGGCGATGTCGGCCACTTCCTCGGCATTCGGGCGGAAATTCACCTGCGAATCGGCGATGAAGATGGTCCGACCGTGCATGCCCAACAGCAGGGTCAGGCCGAACGCCCGCTTGCCCGGCGCGTTACCGATGGCATGGCCGATCCCCTCCAGGCAGACGGCGGCCGAGCGGGTCAGGCCGGTCACCATTGCATCCGCATCGCCGGCTGCCACCATGCAGGCGGCGAAGACGTTGCGGTCTTGGTTGACCAAGCGCTGGCAGTCGCGACGCAGGAAACCTTTGCGCTGTAACTTCGTATACAGAAAATCGGTGTATTTCTCGTTGGTCTCGGACAGGCGGGCGTTGTGAATTTCGATGCCGTCGATCGCGCCGGCGCCCAGATTGGCCATGGTGGCGGCGACCCGGTCCTCGCGCCCGATCAGCACCGGCCGTCCGTAGCCGGCATTGCGGTATGCGATGGCGGCGCGCACCGATTTTTCTTCCTCGCCTTCCGCGAAGACTACCCGGCGCGGGTTGGCGCGGACGTTTTCCATAATTGCGTCCAGCGCGCCGGCCGTCGGGTCCAATCGGCCGGACAGGTCGCGGGCGTAGCGGTGAAGGTCGGCAATCGGCTTGCGCGCCACGCCCGATTTCATCGCCGCCTCGGCCACGGCCGGTGGAATGCGGGAGATCAGGCGGGGGTCGAAGGCGTTGGGGATGATGTATTCCGGTCCGAAATTCAGCCGCCGTCCGGCCGAGGACGCATGCACCTCATCCGGTACGTCTTCCCTGGCGAGTTGGGCCAAGGCGTTGGCGGCGGCGATCTTCATGTCCTCGTTGATGGTGGATGCGCGAACGTCCAGCGCGCCTCGGAAGATGTAGGGGAAGCCGAGGACGTTGTTCACCTGATTGGGGTAATCGCTGCGCCCGGTGGCGACGATGGCGTCGGGGCGGACGGCATGCGCGTCCTCGGGCGTGATTTCCGGGTCAGGGTTGGCCATCGCGAAGATGATCGGCTTGGGGGCCATGGTGACCAACATATCCTGGGTCAGTGCGCCTTTCACCGACAGGCCGAAGAACACGTCCGCGCCCTCCACCGCTTGCGCCAAGGTACGCAGGGGCGTGTCCACGGCATGGGCCGATTTCCACTGGTTCATGCCCTCGGTGCGGCCTTGATACAGCACGCCCTTGGTATCGCAGAGGATGACGTTGTTGTGCCGCATGCCCATGGCTTTCAGCAGCTCGACGCAGGCGATGCCCGCCGAGCCCGCGCCGTTGACCACCATTTTGGTGTCCTTCAGGTCGCGACCCGTTAGATGGCATGCGTTGATCAGCCCGGCGGCGGCGACGATGGCGGTGCCGTGCTGGTCGTCGTGGAACACCGGGATGTCCATCAATTCCCGCAAGCGCTGCTCGATGACGAAGCACTCGGGGGCTTTGATGTCCTCCAGATTGATGCCGCCGAAGCCGACCTGATAGCGCACCGCGTTAATGAACTGATCCACGTCCTCGGTGGCGAGTTCCAGGTCGATGCCGTCGATATCGGCGAAGCGTTTGAAGAGCGCGATCTTGCCCTCCATCACCGGTTTGCCGGCCAGTGCACCGATATTGCCCAGCCCCAGCACGGCGGTGCCGTTGGAGATGACGGCGACCATGTTGCCCTTGGCGGTATAGTCGTACGCCTTCGACAGATCTTTCTCGATCGCCAGGCAGGGAATCGCGACGCCGGGGGAATACGCGAGCGATAAATCCCGCGCGGTGACGATGGGCTTGCTCACCAGTGTTTCGAGCTTCCCGGGGCGGCCGCTGGAGTGCAGCAGCAGCGCGTCCTCGTCGGTGAACGACGCGGTTCTGGTGTCGGCGTTGTTGTCGGCCATGCGGCGGCCTCCCCTCGGGAGTTTTTGGGTTGATAGCGCTCCCATCATGGCGGGGATCGCCGATTTCGGAAAGCGGGGGCGCAATGGTGTTAGCGCTCAATAGGAATGTCCCCTCCGTGCCCAATTAGAATGTCCCCTT
>JBAXFK010000239.1:0-7077 GCA_037139955.1 Rhodospirillales bacterium | reverse complement strand
CATTCAAGCTCAAGCAGCCGCAGCCATCGTTGCCGGTTCTCCTCGCCGCCGGGTTCTCCCCGGTTTACCCCTGCCACATCGCGGCGGCGCAGATGCGACAGAACCCGATCGGCACCGGCCCTTTCCGTTTCGCCGAGTTCAAACGCAACGAAGTCATCCGAGTCGTGCGCAACGCCAACTATTGGAAGCCCAACCTGCCTTACCTCGATGGCATCGACTGGGTTGTCATCAAAAGCCAATCGACCGGCGCGCTAGCCTTCGTGGCCGGCAAAGTCGATGTAACCGCGCCGTTCTTTTTCCAACCGCCGATCTTGCGCGACACCCAGCGCCAAGCCCCGGCGGCGCAATGCATCCTGGCACCGTCCAACGTGCAGCGAAACGTGATCCTCAATCGTTCGGTACCCCCCTTCGACAATCCCGACGTACGCCGGGCGGTTGCGCTATCGCTCGACCGACCGGCGATTATCCAAACCCTGACATTGGGGGAGGCCGATATCGGCGGCGCCTTGCTCGCCCCCCCCAACGGGGTCTGGGGCATGCCGCCCGAGACCATGCGGCAATTGCCCGGCTACGATCCCGACATCGCAAAAAACCGCGCCGAGGGACGCGCGATCATGGAACGCCTCGGCTTCGGACCGAACAACCGCCTTCGTATCAAAGTCTCCGCTCGGGATAACGCCGCATATCGCGATCCCGCGGTATTGCTGATCGATCATCTACGAGAAATTTACATCGACGCCGATTTGGACCCGATCGACACAGCGATGTGGTACCCGAAGGTCAACCGCAAAGATTATACGATCGGTTTGAATCTAACCGGCAACGGTCTGGACGATCCCGATCAGGCCTTTTACGAGAATTACACGTGCGGATCGGAATCCAACTACGACGGCTACTGCAATCCCGCGATCGATACGCTGATAGACGCGCAATCGCGCGAGCTGGACCAAGAGAAGCGCAAACAACTGGTCTGGGATATCGAACGGAAACTGGCCGAGGATGTCGCTCGGCCGGTGCTGTTCAATAGCAAATCCGGCATGTGCTGGCAGCCATACGTGAAGGACTTCATCCCGATCATGAACAGCGAATACAATGGCTACCGAATGGAAGGGGTCTGGCTGGATCGTTAGCCCAGCCGCGCCGCCCCGGCCGCCGCAATATAGGCGATCCGCCCCCCGGCCACCGTCAGCACCGGCCGCGATGTCGCGGGATCGAGCACTACGACATCCGCCCGTTTGCCCACCTCGATCGAACCGCGATCGTCCAGCCCCGTTGCCGCAGCCGGATTGGCGGAAACCAGCGCCCATGCTTGCGCCAAATCCAACACACCCCGTCCCGCCAAGATCGTCGCCGCCCGCGCCATAGCCGGATAGAGATAATCGGACGACAGCACGTTGCAGATACCGGCCTCGGCCGATGCAGCCGCAGAAGCCCAGCCCAAATGCGACCGCCCCCGTACCACGTTCGGGCTGCCCATCACTACATATTCGCCAGCATCCCGAGCATCGCGGCCGACTTCCTCGGCAATCGGAAATTCGCAGATGCGGGCGCCCCGGTCGCGAAAATATTGCCGCCGTTCCAGCGAATAATCGTCGTGGCTGGCCATCGGCAACCCGACCGCACGCGCCGCCGCGCCAAGCCGCTCCAGCCCCGCCGGGACCGCATCGGCGGCAGCGCCAATCCTTTCCGCCATGGCTTTGAACGCGTCCATCTTCATGCCCGCGCGATCGCTGTATTTCGCCCCGGCCACGGGATCGCCAAGCTTTTGCAGGATCGCGGGGGTATGGTCGTTGAAGGCCAGCAGATGCACGCGTCCGGCGGCGATATCGGCAATGGCGGTGTCCAGCGCGTCGAGGTTGAACGCCTCCCAGCGCAAATGCACCCGCATATCGGCGATCCAGTTTTCGGCCTCCAGCGCGTTCAGCAGACGGGACCATGCATCGAGGCTGCGCAGACCGGGCTCCCAGGACAACGTGACGCCGTGGAACGCGGTCGTGATGCCGTTGGCGAGCAATTGTGCTTCGGTATCGCGCAGCGCCAGATCGGCGGGGAAATCGACGCCGGGCCGCGGTTGCAATTGCCGCTCGAACGCATCGCCGTGGATGTCGACGATGCCGGGCAACACCAGCAAGCCGGAGGCGTCGAAGCGCGCATCCCCCGCGCCTCCGCCGAGCGCTTGGATCAGCCCGTCCGCTAGCAGGACGTCGCCGTCTTGGGCCAAGCCGGAAGGCAGCAGCGTCTTACCGCCGGTCATACGCAAGGATCGCATCGCAGATTCTTTCAGGGTTCGAAGACGATTTGCACGCGAGGCGTTGGGTAGCAGCCGATCGCAAATTCCACGACCGCGCCCGCATTGTCGACGTTGACGTTCTCGCAGATCAATACGGGCCGATTGCGCGGCATGCGCAGCCGTTCCGCCTCGGTCGGGGTTGGCAATCTTGCCGTGACGCGGGTGACCTGCCGTTGGTAATCGGCAACGCCGACGGAAAGCAGCGCCGCAGTAATCCCGGTCTGCACGCGCAAAGCATCGAGCATCCCGCGATGGCGGAAATGATGCCGAGCAAGACTGACAGGACGACCGTCGGCGTAGCCGAGGCGTTCGAATAAAACGACTTTGGCGCCTTTCCGCACGCCCAACCCGGCGGCGACCGATGCATCGGCCGGAATTTCGCGCAGTTGCAGGACTTCCCCGGACGGTTCCTTGTTATGGCGACGGATCCACTCGGAGAACCGAGTACGCTGCTCGACCGTATAGTCGAGGATATCCTCGGCCACGAACGTGCCACGCCCCTGTTCCACCCGGACCAGCCCCTCGCGCGACAATTCCTCCAGCGCGCGACGGACGGTGTGGCGGTTGACGGCGAAGCGGGCCGACAATTCGGCCTCGGTCGGCAGGCGCCCACCGGGATTGTAGACACCATCGGCGATGTCGCGCTGCAAGACGGCCGCGATCTGCTTCCAGAGCGCGATTCCGTCCTGCCGCAGGAGGGTGTGCGGCACGATGTTCACAGAGGCTTCATCCTTTTTGGCGCCGTCGACCTGTAATCGACGGTTGACGTTAGCGCGGACCATCGCTACCTGTCCAGACGTCTAGACATATTTTGGGTCGCGCATGCCGGATATTCCCTCCCCCGACGACACCCATGCCTCGCGCAAACGCTGGATGGCCATTCTAGCCAGAGCAAGCGCGGACACGATCGAAACGCACTTAGCGGCGGCCGGAACCATCCCCGCGTTCGCGCGATTGCGCGGGCCGGAAGTCGGCTTGGTCATGGCCCGAGGCCGCACCGGCGGCGGCGGCGCACAGTTCAACTTGGGCGAAGTGGCCGTTACGCGCTGCACCGTTCGATCCACCGATGGGTTGCTCGGACACGCCTATGTCACCGGCCGCGATGGGCGCCACGCCGAACTCGCAGCCCAGGTCGACGCGCTGATGCAAGACCCGAACCGGGCGCCAATCCTGGAGCGATCGGTGATCGCGCCACTGGAGGCCGTCGAAAACGCCCGACGCGCCAGAACGGCAGCGAAAGCCGAGGCAACGAAAGTACGATTCTTCGCCATGCGGAACATGCGAACATGAACGAAACTCTGACTGCCGGGTTCGCCGATCCCGTTGCCGGCGCGCAGCAATGCTTCCGTGCCGTGCTGGACGCCATGGCCCGCCCGGGCCACATCGGAATTGTGGGTGGCGTCGCGCCCCCTGCCCCGCTGTGTGTCGCATCCGCCGCCGTGTTACTAACCCTGACCGACCATGAAACGCCCCTGTACCTCGATCCCGCAGCAGCAGCAGCGCGGCATTGGATCGCTTTCCACTGCGGCGCACCCGATGCCAACGGCCCCGCCCAAGCCGCCTTCGCGCTGTCGCTGGACCTGCCCGATCTAGCAATGTTCGCCGCCGGCACGCATGAAGGACCGGAGACGTCCGCAACAATTATCGTGCAGTTATCGTCGTTGACCGGTGGCCCGCCGCTGCGCCTGCGCGGGCCAGGGATCGAAACCAGCACCGTGCTGGCACCGGTCGGACTACCATCCGATTTCCCCGCGCTCTGGCACCGCAATCGCAGTCGGTTCCCAGCCGGCATCGATTTGATCCTTTGCGCAGACACAGCTCTCGCTGCGCTACCCCGAACTGTCCAGGTCGAGGAGGCCTGAGCTATGTATGTCACCGTCAAAGGCGGCGAAAAGGCCATCGACGCTGCCCACGCTTGGATGGCCGAGGAACGCCGCGGCGATCCGTCCGTCCCCGACCTAACCGTCGACCAAATCGCCGAACAACTCGGCCGCTCGGTCGATCGTGTCATGGGCGAAGGTTCGCTGTACGACAGGAAGCTCGCCGCGTTGGCGATCAAACAATCCCAAGGCGATTCAATCGAAGCCGCATTCCTGCTACGTGCCTACCGTACCACCCTGCCCCGCTTTGCCCACTCGCTGCCAATCGATACGGCGACGATGCGCGCAGAACGACGGATTTCCGCAGTGTTCAAAGACCTGCCGGGCGGACAAATCCTGGGTCCAACCTACGATTATACCCACAGGCTGCTGGATTTCGCTCTAGCCGCCGGCGGCTCCGTACCCCCGGTTGCGACGGTCGAACCGGACGGCGAAGCGTTGCCGCGCGTACCGGACATTCTAGGGCAGGAAGGATTGATGGAGCCGGATGCGGACTCCGACGCCACGCCCGGCGATCTCACGCGGGAGCCGCTGATGTTCCCCGCCGGCCGCGACATCCGCTTACAAGCATTGGCGCGTGGCGACGAAGGGTTCTTATTGGCATTGGGATACTCTACCCAACGCGGATACGGCGGATCGCACCCCTTTGCCGGCGAAATCCGCATGGGCGAGATCTCGGTGGAAATCGAACCGGCAGAACTCGGTTTCGCGATCGACATCGGCGACATTGTCGTAACCGAGTGTCAGATGGTCAACCAATTCAAAGGCAGCAAAACCGTTCCCGCTCAGTTCACGCGCGGTTACGGTCTGGTCTTCGGCTTTTCCGAACGCAAAGCCATGGCGATGGCCCTGGTCGATCGCGCCATGCGAGCCGCAGAACTCGGAGAGGAACCGACTGCACCGGCACAAAATGTCGAATTCGTCCTGTACCACTCCGACAATATCGAAGCGACCGGTTTCGTCGAGCATTTGAAATTGCCCCACTACGTGGATTTTCAAAGCGAATTGCAAAACGTCCGACGCATGCGGGAGGCCGCCGAATGACCGAGGGTTACAATTTCGCCTATTTGGACGAACAAACAAAACGGATGATCCGACGCGCACTGTTGAAAGCCATCGCGATCCCCGGACATCAGGTGCCGTTCGGGTCCCGCGAGATGCCACTGCCATATGGGTGGGGCACCGGCGGCATTCAAGTCACAGCCTCTATTTTAGGTGCGGACGACACGCTGAAGGTCATCGACCAGGGCGCCGACGACACCACCAACGCCGTTTCGATCCGCCGCTTTTTCGCAAAGACGGCCGGGGTAGCGACAACGACCCGCACGGCCGAGGCAACGGTCATCCAAACACGCCACCGTATCCCCGAACAAACCCTGCGCGAGGATCAGATTATCGTCTACCAAGTGCCCCAGCCGGAGCCATTGTTCCGCCTGGAATCCAGCCGCATCGAGACGCGGCGTATGCACGGGCTGTCGGATTACGGATTGATGCATGTAAAACTGTACGAAGATGTCGCGCGTTTCGGCCAGATTTCCATCAGCTACGACTATCCGGTGATGGTGAACCAACGCTATCTGATGTCGCCCAGCCCGATCCCGGCATTCGACAATCCGAAGATGGACCGCATGCCCGCCCTGCAATTGTTCGGCGCGGGTCGCGAGAAACGCATCTACGCGATCCCGCCTTGGACCGAGGTAAGATCCTTGGATTTCGAGGATCATCCATTCAGGGCAATCAATGCGCCGGAACCCTGCGGGCTGTGCGGGGCGACGGATTCGTATTTGGACGAAGTCGTTATCGACGACCATGGTGGCCGCCTGTTCGTATGTTCGGATACCGATCATTGCACCGGACGCCAAGCCGCCGGTCATTACGGAAACGACGGCTTTCAGGAGGCGGCGGAATGACCTGCTTGCTCTCCGCCCGCAGCCTGAACCTGTCGTTCGGCCCCATCCCGGCTTTGCGAGGTGTCGCCATCGACCTCTGGGCGGGCGAAGTGCTGGCCATCGTCGGCGAATCCGGATCGGGCAAAACGACATTGCTCAATGTGCTGTCAGGCCGCACCGCACCGGATTCCGGAACGGTTCTGTACACCGACCCCGACGGGCAGCAACACGACGTCCATGCTATGCCCGCACCGGCACTGCGTACCCTGCACCGCTCCGACTGGGGTTTCGTGCATCAGGATCCGCGCCAGAACTTGCGCATGAGCGTGTCCGCCGGCGGCAATGTCGGCGAGCGGCTGATGGCACGCGGTGCCCGTCATTACGGCAATATCCGCGCCGAAGCGATCGATTGGCTCACGCAAGTGGAAATCGACGCCAATCGCGTGGACGATCTGCCGCGTACCTTTTCGGGCGGCATGCTGCAACGTTTGCAAATCGCCCGCACGCTTGTCACGCATCCCCGCTTGGTATTCATGGACGAGCCGACCGGCGGCCTCGACGTTTCGGTTCAGGCGCGCTTGCTCGACCTGATCCGCACCTTGGTCGGGCGCCTCGGCATCGCTGTCGTTCTTGTCACCCACGACATCGCCGTCGCGCGGCTGTTGGCACATCGTATCGCCGTTATGCAAAGGGGGCACGTCGTGGAAACCGGCCTGACCGATCGCGTTCTGGACGACCCCCAACACGCCTATACGCAATTGCTGGTCAGTTCGGTGTTGCAGGCATGAGCACGATGTTACGCACCGAAGGTCTCGCGAAAACCTTCACCCTGCATTTGCGCGGCGGAATGCAATTGCCAGTCCTGTCGGGCATCGACCTAAACGTCGCGGCAAGCGAGTGCGTGGTGCTATCGGGCCCATCGGGAGCCGGAAAATCCACCCTAATCCGCAGTCTCTATGGCAATTACGGTGCAGAGGCCGGCCGCATTTGGATTCGGCACCAAGGCGCAATGGTGGAC